>CAINDP010000065.1 GCA_903847405.1 uncultured Myxococcales bacterium
ATGGAAGGCGGCTGCGACGACGTCGGGATCGGCGCGCTGTTCGGGCTGTACGACTGGCGGTTCGAGGCGCTGGGCATGCTGGCCCACACCATCCACCTCGAAGAGAATTACCACGTCGGTCCGCACACCTTTTCGTTCCCGCGGATCAAGGACGCCAGCAACCGCGCGCTGGACCCGAAGTACGCGGTCAGCGACGCCGACTTCAAGCGCCTGATCGCGATCCTGCGCCTGTCGGTGCCCTACGTCGGCATGATCCTGACGGCGCGCGAACCGGCCGCCCTGCGCCGCGAACTGATCGACTTCGGGTGCTCGCAGATCGACGCCGGGACGCGCATCGGGATCGGGGCCTACGCGTCCGAGGACCCAGAACAGGATCTCAGCCGCGAGCAGTTCCGCATCGGCGACTGCCGCCCGCTGGACGAAATCGTGGGCGAACTGGTGGACATGGGCGAAATCCCGTCCTGGTGCACCGCCTGCTACCGCAAGGGGCGCACGGGCGAGCACTTCATGGAGTTCGCCATCCCGGGATTCATCAAGCGCCTGTGTACGCCGAACGCGCTGCTGACCTTGAAGGAGTACGGGGTGGACTACGCCTCGCCCGAGGTCCGCGCGAAGGGCGAAAAACTGATCGCCGACGAACTGGCGAAGATGCCCGACAGCGTGCAGAAGGTGCAGTTGCTGGAGCGTCTGGCCGCGGTCGAAAACGGCGAACGCGATCTGGCCTTCTAGCGTCCGCCGGTCACCCCGCGTCGGGGGTCAGCGCGTGTAGTACGACCGCCCGATGATCTCCAGCTTCAGCTCGTCCGACAGGTCGTCGAAATACGCGCAGTAGCCGGCGATGCGGACGACCAGATCCTTGTGCTTCCCAGGGTTCCGGTAGGCGTCCAGCAGGACCTCGCGGCTGACCAGGTTGGGCTGGAACTGCATCCCGCCCTGGTCGAAGAACCCGCGGATCAGCCCGGCCAGGTTGCGGACGCCGTCGGCGCCGGGGAACATGCCGCTGTCGATGGTCGGCGTCAGCGTGGTTCCGTTGGGGGCATGGCGGGCGAAGTCGACGCGCGCGACGGCGTTCAGCGAGGACGTCAGGTCCACCATCTGCATCCCGTGATGGGGGCAGAGACTGTTGGCCAGCGGCGTGCCGTTCCTGCGGCCGGAGGGCAGGGCAGGGGTCTTCAGGCCGTAGACCCGGCTGACGTTGAGGCCGTAGTACCCGGCGACGAAGCGGCCGTTCCGGGTCGCGTGCGGGGCGCTGCGCAGGGCCTCGACGTACAGATCCAGCACGCGGTTCATCCACACGTGCGCGTCGCCGGACGCGTCGTCCCCGAACTTGGGAACGGCCAGCAGCGCCCGGTGCAGGTCGTGGTGGCGTTCGTCCTGGAAGTCGTCCCGGATCGCGTCCACGACCTGGGCCAGCGTGTAGCGGCGCTGGCGGAACACCAGTTCCTGGATCGCGGCCAGCGAGTCCGCGACGTCGGTCACGCCCACCGCCTGGATGCCGCTGCTGTTGAATTTCGTCCCGCCCTCGTAGGCGTCCTTCCCGCTGGCCATGCAGCCCGGGTACAGCGACGAGGCCAGCGGCGTGGTCAGGGTCTGCGACAGCACGGTTTCGATGCGCTGCTGGTCGGCCAGGATGTCCCGGACCAGTTCCTGCAGGCGTTCGCGGTAGCGTTCCACCAACTGGTCCATCGACGTCGGCAGCGCGCGCAGCCCCATGCGGGACCGGAGCGCGCCGCGGACCTTCTGCGCCAGCGTCCCCAGGGCGCCGTACTTCCACAGGCGGTCCGTGTCCCCCTGCAGGGCCTGCAGGAAGGGCAGCACCACGTTGACGTTGGCGCTGTCGGTGTTGGCGAAGTGGTCGTCCGACGCGACCGGTTCCACGCACCCGACGATCGAGTAGTTCCGGGCGTTTTCGATTTCGGTGCCGTACTCCAGCAGCAGTGCGGCGATGTAGGGTTCGTCCGCGTACAGCGCGGGCATCGGCGAGCCGTTCAGGTACACCTCCGCGATCCGTTCGACGTATTCGGGGGGGCTGTCCCGGTGGATGCGCGCGGCCATGTTCACGCCGATGGGGCGCAGTTCGCAGGCGTCCAGGATCATGTAGGTGACGTCGTTGGTGGCGTCGTTGCCGTCCCGATCCACGCCGCCCACGGTGACCGTTTCGACGGGCGACAGGGCCTCGAACAGCTTGCCCAACTGGAACAGTTTGTCGCCGTCGTTCAGGAAGATGATTTCGTCCAGTTTCAGGACCAGGCACGCCACCAGTTCCCGGGCGGCTTCGTGATCGATGCGCCCGGCCTCCAGGTCGGCCTTGAAGTAGGGGTACAGCACCTGGTCCAGCCGGCCCAGCGAGATGGCGTTTTCGAAGGATTCGGTGCACAGCGCGATCTGCAGGAACAGGATCGCCTGCAGAGCCTCGTGGAAGGTGCCGGCAGGATTCCGTGGGACGCGGCTGCAGACCACCGCCATCCGTTCCAGTTCGGCACGCCGGTCCGTGTCGGCTTCCGTGCGTGCCAGCCCGCGCAGGTGGGCCGCGTACCGGTCGGCGAACTCCTCCAGTCCCTTCAGCGCCAGCAGCACCCCGTCGTCGAAGGCATTGCCCGGACGGCGCGCGCGATTCGCCTGGGCCTCCCGCGCGATGCCCACCGTGCCCAGCCGCAGCAGGCGATCACAGTTGACGCTGAAGTGCGCGATGCCCGCCATGTTGTTGGTGAACCCGGCACGCTTTTCGGTCATGCGCAGCAGGAACGGGCCCAGGTCCTTCAGGCGTGGGAACGCGCCTGCGAACACGCCCCCGGCCAGCCAGTAGGGCGCCACCCGGGTGTAGAAACGGATTCTTTCGGACCGCGGGAAGGCGAACGATACGGGGGTCTGGCGGTCGATGCTGAACAGGTTCAGCGCCATCGCCGCCGACCCGAAGTACTCGACCCAGACATTTCCGCCCACGCGCTTGGACGTGAAGTTCCCGACCAGCAGTTCGTGGGGGTGCACCCTGATCGTTTTGTGGTTCAGCAGGTACCGGAGCAGGCCTGCCCGACGGATCGCCAGGGGTTCGGTGACGCCGTGCTGCCTGCACCAGGTCGTCTTCAGTTCGGCGGACTCGATGCAGACCGCGTAGCCGCTGTCGCGGATGTCCCGGTGCAGGTCGCGCACCCGCTGCGTGAACGTCATCGGACGACGTGCGATGTCGGTGGCCGTGGCGTGGGCCTGGATCCCCTGGGAGGCGAAGGCGTCCATCGCGGCCGCGAGGGCCTGGACGCTGCGTTCTGTGTCGATGTCCAGCGGTTCCCGGTCCAGGTGCAGCGCCCGGGCCTTGCCTTCGTGCAGGTTGTAGTACCGCATCAACTCGATTTCGGAGTGGCCGATGGATTTCAGCAGCGTCGCCGTCGCCTGGATGTTGGCCGGCGTGTCGTTGTGCCCGGGGACCACGCACATCCGCACCCGGACGTTGGCGTCCGCCTGGACCAGGCGTCGCAGGTTGTCCTGTATCCGGCGTCCGTCGCGGCCCGTCAGTTCCCGGTGCAGGGCCGGGTTGCCGACGGCCTTCAGGTCGAACAGGAACAGGTCGACGCGGGACAGGACCGCCTGGAACGTCCGCCAGGGCACGTCGCCTGCGGTTTCGACGGCCACGTTCAGCCCGTCGTCCTGCGCCGCCCGCAGCAGCGCGTCCAGGGCGGCGAGGGGCTGGGCCAGGGGCTCGCCTCCGCTGAGCGTGATGCCGCCGTGGGTGCCGTCGTAGTACTGCCGATCCCTCGCCACGACCGCCAGGATGTCGGAAGCGGTCCGGCCCTCCTCGCAGGACGTGGGCGGGACGAATGCCTGGGCCTCGGGGTTGTGGCACCACCGGCACTTCAGGGGGCAGCCCCGGAAGAACACGGTCGTGCGGATCCCCGGTCCGTCGTGGACGCAGGTCCGCTGGATGTTCAGGACCGACAGCCTCGCCGGCGCATCGGGCCGGGGCCGGGCGAGGACGGGGTTGCTAGGGTTCATCCTGGACTCCAACCAGTCGACACCGTTAGAATAAACGAAACGGACGGACGCGTCAATCCCGGTTGACGCGTCGCGTTGATCGTCTGCGGAAGTGCAGGTTTCGCCAGCGGATTTGTCGGGGGCATCGGGGGCTGGGCTGCGTCACGGACGGAGGAAGACCAGGTTCGGATGCGTGTTCACCAGCCGCGCCAGGTGCAGGGCCTCGGCGCTGGTGCCCTTCAGGACGTAGAAGACCCACTGCACGTTCCCGGCCGCCGGCACGGTCTCGTCGATGAATTCCAGCGTGTCGCCTTCGGCCGCAACCCCCACGCGTGCCGCCAGGTGGACGTCGCGGCAGGACTTCAGCAGCCAGAGGTCGGGACCCAGCCCGATCAAGCCGTTGGCCAGGGGCAGGTACATCCGGGCCGCCAGCAGGTTGAATTCCGAAAGGGCAACGTCGGCCACGGTGTCCTCGACCAGTGCAGGCGTGTACCGCAGATGGCCGCCCTCCAGGGGCATCCGCAGCGTCACGGTCCGCCTGGCGCGGTTCTCCCCGGTCGGGTCGTCGCTGGCCCCGATCCCGACCTGCAGCCGGTACACCGGGCCGTCGTTGGACCACTGGATTTCGACCTGTCGCCCCTCGGAGGTGACGGTCAGGGCGACGGGAACGTCGGCCTCGGCGGTCGGCAACAGGCCGAACTGCGGCAGGTACGTGCCGTCCGGCTTGAGGACGCGCGCATCCAGGTCCAGCGTCACCTGGTCCTTCCCCCACTTCGCCAGCAGGCTGTTCACCGCCCGGGTGCACTCGATATCGGCCTCCTGGTTGAACTGGAAGCCGTAGACCCATTCGCCCATCCAGGGATTGATGCCCGTGGCGTCCGAAACCTCGGCCCGGACCAGGTTCATGTAGCCGGTGTCGATCCACCCGCGCTCGGCGGTCACGTCGAACGACTGCGCCGCGACCAGATCCGCCAGCAGGGCCGCGCCGGCCAGGCAGGTGGACGCGCGATAGTTCCCGGTGCGGATCAGGTTGTCGTTTTCGTGCAGGGACATGGCCAGCGTGCCCATCCGGCCCATCCAGCGGGAAATTCCTTCGGTGCTGGGCGGCTGCCAGGTCGAGTCGACGATCGGCAACAGCGGCCGGGGCTGGATGTTCAGTCGGTCCAGGCGCGCAACGTAGTCGGTGATGGTGGTGTGCAGCGTTCCCGCGTCCGCCTTTTCCTGCAGTTTCAGGGCGAACCCCTCGACCTCGGTCCATTCGGGTTCCGGGGTGACCGGGGCCAGGTAGGGCGCGCCGGGCGTGGCCAGCACCTCGCCGTCGTCGAAAAAGGTCCAGTCGGCCTCCACGCCCGCGGACGGATCCGCGCCACCGCCGACCACGACCTTGACGGCCTTCGACGCCCCCGGACCGGTGCTTTCGTAGACCGGCCACACGCCGTCGTCGACGTCCGTCATCTGGTGATAGCGGTACAGGTTCCGGGACAGCACGTCGATCGTGTACCCGTTGTCGGCCATGACGCGGTGCTTGCCCAGGCCGGACTGGCCTTCCTGGTCGAACACCACCCCGGACAGCGGCAGGGCCGCGTCTTCCAGGACCTGGCGGTTGTGGTCGATGGACCACTGCAGATCGCGGGACGGGAAGGCCAGGAACAACTGGTCGGACCAGTGGAAACTGACGATTTCGATCTGGCCGCTGTTGGCGGCGCACTGCAGTTTCGCCAGGACGTCGGGGTGGCGGGCGGTCATCGCCTGGATCATCAGGCCGGGGATTTCGAAGGTGGCGCGCCAGGTCGGGTGCGCCAGATACATGTCCAGGATCGGCTGGAACGAAATCCGGATGATCCAGTCGTTCAGGGCGTCGTCCGTCCATCCCTCGCAGGCGTCGTGGCTGCCGAACATGTCGTTGCACAGGGAAATGGTCTGGCCGTTCCACGTGCCGATCAGCCCGCCTGCGACGTACTGGATGTTCCAATGGAACATCGTCAGGCCGAATTTCGTCGTGCCGTCGTCGATCGAGGGCCAGGGGTCGCGGGTCGCGCAGACGTAGGTTTCGACCGGCGTGTCGGCCGGGGCGTCGATCGCCGTGTCGGGGGCGTCAGGGTCATCCGGTGTGTCGGGCGACTGGACGTCCTCGCCCATCTGGCCGTCTTGCGGCTCGGCGGTTTCGACGACGTCCGGGGGCGTATCCACGGCGGCGTCGGATGGACCGGCGTCGTTTCCGCAGCCGATCGCCAGGGAAGCCAGGAGGGTGGCGAGGAACAGGGAAGCCGGGCGGGGCGTGCACTTCACGGTCAACCTCACGTCAACGGGGGCGCAGTACCGGGCCGATGATAGTGAGGAAGGGATTCGCTGGAAAGTCCCGAAAGGCGTCGATGGCCCCCGCGGGGCTACGGGCACGTGACCTTCAGGGTGTAGTGGCCCGTGGACGAAGCGTTGTTGTCCTCGACGACGATGAAATACGACATGCCGGCGACCATCCCGACCGTCAGGCCGGGGTCGTAGCAGCACGCCCGGCCCGCGCACGCCGCAGGGTTGCAGACCCCCGAAAGGATGTAGGCGTGGAACTGGTCGCCGGTGGAATCCTCGTGCGTCACCTGGACCTGCAGCGTTCCGGTCCGGGGGGCCACGAACTGGAAGACCGAACTGTACAGGGCGTTGAAGTCGTCCCCGCAGCCGGATCCGGACACCTGGCGCAGGTTGTTGTAGTTGGCCGTCCGGGTCGTCCCGCACTGGAGCGTCGCGACCACCTTGCTGCTGCACGTGTCCTGGGGGCAGGGCGACTTCCCGACGCAGTCCAGGTCCTGGCAGTCGGTCTGGCCGTCGTGGTCGTCATCGACCCCGTTTCCGCAGGTGGCTTCGACGGTCGGGCAGGCCCCGCAGTCGCCGGGGCACGTGGCGCAGTCCTCCGCGGGGACCCAGCAGCCGCCGTCCCCGCACTGGGCGCAGGTCAGGACGCCGGACACGCAGGCGCCCCCCACGCAGTGGTCGCCGGTGGTGCAGGCGTGGCCGTCGTCGCAGGCCGCGGTGTTCGCGGTGGGCACGCAGGCGTGGGCGACGGTGCAGGTCCGGTCCAGGCAGGGATTGCCCGGATCGGGGCAGTCCGCCGCGACGCGGCACGCGCAGGTGTCGGGCCCCGGTGCGCAGGCGCCGTTGCTGCACGCGTCGGGCGTGGTGCACGGGTCGCCGTCGTCGCAGGCCGCGGCCACGGGCGCGTGGATGCAGGTGTGGGTGGGCAGGTCGCAGGTGTCCTGGGTGCACGGGGTGGCGTCGACGCAGTCCGCATCCTTCCTGCACTGGCAGACCAGGGTGCCCTGGCACGTCCCGGCCGCGCAGGCATCGTTCGCGGTGCAGGTATCGCCGTCGTCGCAGGCAGCCGTGTTGTCGGTGTACCTGCACGTGCCGGAATTGCAGGCGTCGTCGGTGCAGGGATCCTGGTCGTCGCAGTCGCCGGCCGCGCGGCACTGGCAGGTGAAGGTCCCGCCCTTGCAGGTGCCCGCCTGGCACGTTTCGCCCTGGGTGCAGGTGTCGGCGTCGCTGCAGGCATGGCCTTCCAGGCGCTGGGCGTCCAGCCGGCAATGGTTCGTGGTCGTGTCGCAGACGTTCGGTTCGCAGGTCGCGTTGTAGGCCGAATTGCAATGGTTGTCGGCGGTGCACCAGCAGGATGTGTCGTCGGGCGCACAGGCGCCGATGGTCACGTCGAAGCCGGCGTCGATGGGGCCCGGATCCGTCGGTCCGGGATCCGTCGGTCCGGGGTCGGTTCCGCCGGGGTCGTTCGCGCCCGGATCCTGCGTTCCCGGGTCCGGAGGCCCGTCATCGACCGCGCCGGGGTCCGGGACCGCCACGTCGTCGCCCGGATCGTGGGGCTCGACCTGGTCCGCCGCAGCCTCGAAGCCCGGATCCCCAGGCCCGTCCCGGATTACATCGTGGACGAACACGACGTCCAGCGGTTCTGCGACGGAATCCACCGTTCCGGAACCGCAGGCGCACGCAAGCACCAGTCCCGCAATCCAGGTTCTTCGCATGGGTCCCTGCCCGAAGTTGGCCGAAAGGATAGCAGATTCCGAAGTCCGAACGATCCGGTCCTTGACGGGCGGTCTTTTCGATAATAAATAAGCATGTGCTTGCAAAAGAACGAGCCTCGGGGAGGCCGTCGGTTCCGGAGGGGCAACGATGGGGCGACACAAGCAGGTCAGCGACGAAGCCGTGCTGCTGGCGGCGCGGGAGGTCTTCACCGAGGCGGGGTTCGGCGCCTCGACGCGCACGATCGCCCGTCGGGCCGGGATTTCGGAAGCCGTGCTGTACCAGCGCCACAAGACCAAGATCGACCTGTTCTTCGCGGCCATGATCCCGCCACCCCTGGAACTGGCGGTGCAGCGCGCCCCGGGTCGGCGTCGTGCCGTCCTGCCGGAACTGGAGGCGCTGGCCATCGAGATCCTGGGGTACTTCCGGGGCGCCATGCCCGTGCTGCTGCAACTGGTCACCCATCCCCGGTTCCAGTTGTCGGACCTGGTGGACGGCGAACGCCGGATGCCCCTGCATCGCCTGGGGGACGCCGTGATCGCGTGCATCGAGGGGCACCGGGACGAGGGGAGGATCACCGCGGATTCCCAGCGGGTCCAGGCGGCGGCGTTGACGCTGCTGTCGTCGCTGCACAGCCTGGCGCTGTTCGAGCGCATCGGCGTCCACGGCGGGGCGTTCCCGGATCGGGCGGTGAAGAACATCGTGGGATTGATCGTCGCGGGCCTGACCGCGACCGGGGGGAACGCACCATGAAGAAGGGGACGCGGGCGCACAGCCACGGGTGGCTGGTGGGAATCGCGGGGCTGGTCGTCGGAATCGCCTTGATGGTGTGGTTCCCGAAACTGGAGGCCGTCGCCGGGGTGCTGCTGCTGGTCGCCCTGTTCCACCTGGTGGGCATCGCGATCGTGTTCGGGTCCGTGTACTCGTTTGCGCCCGAACGGTTCGGCCGCCTCATGGAACGCTTCCGCCGGCG
Source organism: uncultured Myxococcales bacterium (assembly GCA_903847405.1). GTDB lineage: Bacteria > Myxococcota_A > UBA9042 > DTJE01 > DTJE01 > CAIZWN01. Next base: position 8,960 of record CAINDP010000065.1, read on the forward strand.
GGCCCCGGACGCCGCCGGCTTCGATTTCGGCTGGTCCTGGGGCGCGATCAACGGACCGTGGCTGGCGGCGGTGGCGTTCCTGACCATCGCCTTCGGCCTGCAGTTGGAGTGGCCCGGACTGTGGCCGGCGTGGTTCCTGGTGGCGCTCCTCGGGGTGAACAGCTTCATCGGCGGGCTGCTGCTGCGCAGTTCGAAAACCGAGGGCCTCGCCTCGCTGCCCCTGGTCGACCTGCTCCGGTCGGACGAGGACCTGGTTCTGGACGCGGGATGTGGCGGCGGGCGGACCACCCTGGAACTGTCGAAGGTGCTGGGTGGTGGCAGCGTCGTCGCGTTCGACCGGTTCGACGCCTACTACATCGACGGCGGAGGCCGCACGCTGCTGGAGCGGAACCTGCGCATCGCGGGCCTCGGCGCGCGGGTGCAGATCCAGCAGGGCGATCTGACGACGCTGCCGTTCGCCGACGCCCACTTCGACAGCGCGGTCAGCGCCCACGTCATCGACCACCTCAAGCAGCACAAGAAGGCCGCGCTGACCGAAATCCGTCGCGTGCTGAAGCCCGGCGGCCGCTTCCTGATGGTCGTCTGGGTCCCGGGCTGGGCCACGTTCTCCCTGGCGAACGTCTTCTGCTTTCTGCTGACGTCGAAGGCGGGCTGGCGGCGGATCACCCGCGACGTCGGGTTCACGATCCGGGACGAGGGAACCTTCAACGGCATGTGGTTCGCCGTTCTGGAGCGGCCTGAAGGGGACGGCGCATGACGCGGTTGACGACCCGGCCCGTGGCGTGGTGCATCGTTTCGGCCGTGCTGTTCGGGGCCGCGACTCCTGCCGCGAAACTGCTGCTGGGACCGCTGTCGCCGGTGCTGCTGGCCGGCCTGCTGTACCTGGGCGCGGCGCTGGCGGTGCTGCCGGCGGCCCTTCGGAACCGCCCGGCACGCCTGGACCGCAGGAACGTCCTGCGCCTGTCCGGCGCCGTGGTGGCCGGGGGAGTCCTGGCGCCGGTGCTGCTGATGCTGGGCCTGTCGAAGGCCCCCGCGTCCTCGGTGGCGCTGTGGCTGAATTTCGAACCGGTCGCGACGGCCGTGCTGGCCTGGGCGATCTTCCACGAGCATGTCGGCCGGTGGACCTGGGCCGGTGCCGCCCTGGTCCTGGTCGCAGGGACAACCCTCGCGGCGCCCTCGGGGTTCCAGGCAGGCGTTCCCGCGCTGCTGGTCGCGGCGGCGTGCTTCTGCTGGGCCATCGACAACAACCTGACCGCGACGATCGACGGCTTCACGCCGGCGCAGTCCACGCTGGCGAAGGGGCTGGTCGCCGGGGCCGTCAACATCGCCCTGGGCCTGCTGCTGGGGGATGGCGGCCTGCCGCTGGGGGCGGTTGGCGGCGCCCTGGCCGTCGGCGCGGTCGGGTACGGGCTGTCCCTGGTCCTCTACGTCGGCGGTGCCCAGCAGTTGGGGGCGACCCGATCGCAGATGCTGTTCGCCACGGCCCCGTTCTTCGGCGCGGTGGTGGCGTGGACGGTCCTGGGGGAGCCCCTGACGGGATGGCAGGTTGCCGGCGGCCTGGGGATGCTGGCGGCGCTGCTGCTGGCGGCCGCCGATCGGCACGGGCATCGGCATCGCCACGATCCGGTGGCCCACGTCCACGCCCATCGGCACGACGATGGCCACCACGAACACGGGCATGCCGACGTGCCGCCCGGCGCCTGGCACACCCACGAGCACCTGCACGCGCCCGTGATCCACGAGCATCCGCACCAGCCGGATTTGCACCACCGGCATGAGCATTGAACAGCCCCGTCTACACCCCCACGCTTGACCGGGCCGGAGCCGCTGGCCATACTTCGCGCCGCGGCGTGCAAGGCGCTTTCATTCAAATCATCGGTGGCAATATGTTGAAGATCGGTTGTGCGCGGACGGACATCACGGTGTTTGAGCCCGGCATGGGTCTGCTGGGCTGGGCATACCGCCACAACGTGGTGACCGGCGTGGCGATGCCGCTGTGCGCCCGGGCCTTCGTGCTGGAGCAGCAGGACGGCGGCCGGGTGGCCATCGTCGTCGCCGAGGTCGGCTTCATCACCCAGGGCCTGCGACAGGCGGTCGTCGACGAACTGGAACGGCGGCCCGCGCTGGGCCTGTCCGACGAGCGGATCATGCTGACCGCCACGCACACCCACAGCGGTCCCTCGGGCTTTTCGCACGTCATGTTCTACAGCGCCACCAGCCCCGGGTACTCTGCGAAGGTGTTCGGGGGACTGGTCCAGGGAATCGTTTCGGCCGTCGAGCAGGCCGTCACGGCGCTGGTGCCCGGGCGGGTCGGTCTGAAGTCCGGACGGATCCCGCTGTCCGAGCCCGTGGCGTTCAACCGGGCCATCCGTTCGTACGAGTCCAATCACGACGTGGTCGAGCGGACCGGGATCGACCACTCGCCCGCCGCCATCGATCGCGAAATGACCGTCCTGCGTTTCGACGACGCGTCCGGCAGGCCCCTGGGCATGATTTCCTGGTTCGGCGTCCACGGCACCAGCGTCCACCGCGAAAACCTGCTGCTGCATCCCGACAACAAGGGCATGGCCGCCGCCTGGTTCGAGCGCTATGCCCGCGAGGGGCTGGGCGTACCCGGGTTCGTCGCCGCCTTCGCCCAGTCGCCCTGCGGCGACGTGACGCCGAACCGCAACTTCTCGCTGCGCCGCGGGCTGACGATCGGCGAGCACAAGGATGACTTCGAATCGGCGCGCCGGAACGGCGAAATCCAGGCACGGTTCGCCCGGCAACTGTTCGATTCGGTCCTGCCCGGCGACGCCCTCGCACCCCGCCTGGACGCGGCGCTGCTGACCGCCGACTTCGCGAACCTCGCGGTGGATCCCGCGTTTGCCGACGGCCGGCCCGGGCGCCACACGTCCCCGGCGGTGGTGGGCCTGCGCATGATCTTCGGCACCAGCGAAGGCCCTGGGCTGCCCTACGTGTTCGCTCCGCTGGTCGAGTCGGCGTCGCGGGCCAGCGCGCGGTTGGTGGCACTGGCCAAGGCGCTCGGCGACGATTCGCAGGCTCCGAAGCTGCCCCTGTTCGAGGCCGGCCTGGGGACGAAGGGCAAGGCGCTGGGCTTCTACCCGATGAACCGCCCCTTCCCGATCCCCGATGATGCCGACCCGACCGTGGGCTTCCTGAACCGCAGCCTCGCCAGCGGCGCCGTGGACGAGCGCCCGTGGGTTCCGCAGGTACTGCCGGCGCAGATCATCGTCATCGGCGGGTTCGCCATCGCCGCGACCGCCGGCGAGTTGACCACCGTCGCAGGTCGCCGGTTGCGTGCCGGGTTGCTGGACCGCCTGAAGGGCCGCGGCGTGCGCCACATCGTGTCGATGCCCTACAGCAACACGTACTCCGGGTACATCACCACCCCGGAAGAGTACCAGTGCCAGGGCTACGAGGGGGGGCACACGCTGTTCGGCCGCTGGACCCTGGGGGGGCACCGCACGCTGTTCGACCGGGTGGCTGCAAGGCTGCTGGTCGAACCCGCCGATCGCGGCAGCGACCGGGGCCCCGTTCCGCCCCGTGCCGATCCCGCCTTGCTGCGGCGCTGGGCCTACGTCCCGCGGCCCTGACGGGGGCGGGGAGCGCCCCGGGAGCCTACGGAGCGGCGGCACCTGCGCGCATCGTGGTCGCGGGATGCCAGCAACGGGAACCGGTGCACGCAACCCCCCAACGCCAGGCGATCCCCTCCATCTCGTCGGCCTCGGCGAGCCCCGATTCCCAGATCCGATGGAACACGCCGGACCGCGCCCAGCGCAGGTAATAGCGGTGCAGAGTGGATCCCGAGCCGTACGCCACGTTTACTTCCTTCCAGGGACAGCCGGTCTTGAGGACGTGGAGGATCCCCGACAGGATCCTCCGGGGATCCACGGGGGGGCGCCCGACCCGACGCGAAGGGGGTTCGTCGCTGATGAGCGGGCGCACGCTATCCCAAAAGGCTGTCGAAACCAACCGTAATTGCTGTGTAGACACAGACCCCCTTGCGGTCGCCGGGACGGGGGGACTTTATCCTGCCTACAAAACATGTCAAGAATTTTGGGATGGACCCCTAAAGTTCCGTTCGGCGGATGCCGAAGGCGTACGCGGAGGGGTCTGTCGGGTTGGCGGCGTGGCGGTGCCCGGTTCCGGGCCTGGCGTCGGTCAAAGGCTCCCCAGGGGCCCGTAGTCGGAGGTGTCCCATGTTCCGAAGCGTTGCGTGTACCTCGTTCCTGTTCGTGGTTCCGTTCCTCGTCGCATGCGGCCCGGGTGCCGCGGATCCGCAGAGCAGCCAGGCGGTTTCGGCAATCAGCTTTGGCGACCAGACGTTCCAGGTGCCGCCGGGCACGGTGGTGGGCTGCCAGGTGGCCTATTGCCTCCAGGGGAGCGGTTGCCAGGCCTGCACCGGGGCGACGGGCGGTTGTGCGTGGTACGCGGCATGCGTGGCGCCCGCGGAAACCGTGATGGGCGCCGGCGAACTGTGCAGCGCGGACGGGTGCATCCCGAACGGCTGCTTCCCTGCGTACTGCACGGCCGCGGGCCTGTGCACGGTCTGTGACGACGGGGATCCGACCACGGTGGACGAGTGCTCCGGTGATCCAGCGAACCCCTGCAGCCACGTTCCGACCGCAGGGCCGGACGCCGTCGGCGGGACGGATGCCGGCGAACCTGCGCCGCTGGACGCCGTGATCGTGGCCGACCTGCCCTCCGGAAGCGACCCGTCCGCGACGGTCGACGCCCGCCCGACCTTCGACGTGCCCCGCACGCCGGATGCGGGCGCTGTCGAGGACGTGCCGTCGGTACCCGACGCCGTTGCGCCGGACGATCCGGGGCAGAAGGGCGACGAGGGTTCCGGGCCGGACTGCGTCGAGGAATGCGTGCAGAAGTGCCAGACCGACGACCAGGATTGCGAGAAGTACACGTCGGACACCCACCGGTTCCCGCTGCTGCCTCCCGGCTGGATGAAGGCCAAGAAACTGCACTGCGACAACGGGCTGCACAAGGGCTGGCTGAAGGGGCTCCACCAGGGATGGGGCAAGATGTTCTGCACGACCGGCGAAACCCCGGACGACGAAGAACCCGCCCCCGAGTTGACGTGCGAGGAAGTCTGCAAGACCACCTGCGACGGCGACGACGACAGGGAGGACCACGACGGGGAGGACCACGACGGGAAGGACGATGACAAGGGGTGCGACCACGACTGTGGCAAGCACCACAAGCACCACGGCCACGGTCATTCGCACTTCTAGCATCCGATCCGCATTTCCATCAGACTGAGCGATACCGACCAGAACGATGCGGTCCGCCGTCCGCAGGCGAAAGGTTGGAATACCCCGAATATCCTGACGAATGGTCCAACTGCATAGGATGGCCCGGAACCTGCAATTACCCCCCATGGAGACCAGCTCCAACGGGGAAGGAACCATGCGATACACTGCAACAGCCCAAGTGCCGACGCGTCTGGACGACACCTTCTACTGCCGCAGTCGCCGATGCGGCGTGACGCTCGAAAAATGCCTCGACGGCTTCCTGGAGGCGAACGCGATGGAGCGGCTGCGCAGCGCCTGCTTCCGCTGCCCCCTGGGACGCTGCAACCGCGAAACCTACGCGGACGGCGGGGACTAGGGGCGCGTCGCTAGAACGGCGTGGGGTAGTTCGGGATCACGACGATCGCGCCTGTGGCGGCGTTTTCGTGCGGGACGAAGCCGCCCCCTGCTTCGGGCCCACAGACCTCGCCCACGTCCCACATGTCGCCCGTGTGCAGGCCGACGATGCTGGTGACTTCGTGGATCAGCACGTTGGAGTCCCAGATCTGGACGCTGGGGTAGGAACTGCCGAACCCGTGACCGTCGAAGTAGTGGACGCCGATGCGGTAGCAGAGTTTCGGGTCGGGCACACCCAGCGTCACGATTTCCGGGCCGCCGCCGTCGGTGTCGTCCCGGTCCAGGGTGGGTTCGTAGGGTACGCCCTGTTCATGAACGTCCCATGCTGTCGGGTGGGGGTTCATCCAGTAGGTGTCGTACACCTCGTCAAAGTATCCGTAGGGGCCGCCGGTCAGCGGATCGACGGGCGTCCCGCTGGCCTTCGGGTGCACGAAGTGGAGGTCCATGTCCGAGCCGCAGTCCTTCCCGACCTGGCACGAGTCCGTTTGATCCGGGTCGGCCGGAGTGTTCCACGTCACCACGATCATCCACCCGGTCGGGGCCTCGGCGCGGAGGGTATGCTGGCACGTCGCGACGCGGCCTCCCAGGTTTTCCACCGCCAGGCGGAACATGTGTTCCCCGGCCATGAGGGGCTTGAACGACACGTCCGGGCTCCCGACATCCGGGGCGAACGCCTGGTCGGCAATCACGGGTTGCTGGACCGACCACGTCCATCTCGCTAGGGCGCCGCCGACGGTCGCGTCGTAGCTCTGATCCGCCAGGCTCAGTTCCGTCAGCACCGGGACGGCACCGCCCTCCGCGATCGGCGTACCGTTTGACAGGATCAGGAAGTCGCACACCGGATCCCTCAATTCCCCGCCCCGCCCGATCAGTTCAATGCGCAGCGGCGAGGAGGGTGCATCGCTGTCCACCAGAAGGATGTTCGAGGCCCGGCTTTCGGGCAGGGCGGGAACGAAGGACACCAACACCGTCCAGGACGCGTCGGGGGCCAGTACCAGCGGGTTTTCGGCGGACACCTCGCGGAATGCTTCCACGGCGAACCGGGTGTCCGTGGGATCCTCCAGGCGCAGACCGGTGATCCGGGTCGGGGTGTCCAGGGCGCAACTCCGGATTTCCGCCTCGACAGCCCCCGCTTTGCCCAGGGGCACGAATCCGATTTCGATCGGGGTGGGGAGCACCACGATGCAGGGGCCGTCGCGATTCGCGACCAGGGTGACGACCAGTGCGTCCGGGTCCGTCGAGTGGAAGGTCAGCCGGGCGATGGCGACGTCCGCGCTGCCGGCCGTGAAGCGAACCGGGATCGGCAGCGAACCGCCGGCCGGGACGGTCACCGTGCCGGCGCAGATCATCGACGTGTCGCCCGGGTTCGGCCCCACGGCGATGGATTCGGTCGCGCTGCCCTGCAGCCGTGCGCAGGGCCAGGTGAATCCGAACCCGGTGGCGCCGGTCGAGTCGAACGCGACCCGGTCCACGACCACGTCGGTTCCGCCTTCGTTCCGGAGGTGCAGCATGGTTTCGACCCTGGCCCCCTGGGCGACCGGGCCCATGTCCACTTCCGTCGGCCCCTGCAGGTCGGCCGCGGTGACCGTCGGCGCGGGCCGGCAGCCGGCCTGGCCGCCCACCCGGATCGACAGGCGGACCGTTCCCCGGCCCAGGCCCTGGAAGGTTGTCAGGAGGACGGTGTGCCGGCCGTCGGTCTTGGCCACGGCGTCCAGGATCGACAGGCGCCCGGGGCCGGAGTCGTCGTCGGTGGCGATCGGCAGCCCGCCTTCCCCCGGGCCGAACAGGTGCACCACGGTGTCCAGGGTGTCGTCGCCGGCCGTTTCCAGCCGGACCGCTTCGCCGTTCTGCAGGTCGAAGGCGAAGGCGAAGCGCTGCCCGGGCTCGGTGAAATCGACGGCGGCCTCGCCGTTCGTGCAGAAGTCGACGGGGCTGACCTCCACCGCAGCCAGTTCCTGGGCCGTGACCGTCGGGGGCGCTTCCGGCGTCTTGGCGTCCAGGTCCAGGTGGTTGCCCGGACAGCCGAGGATCAGCACCGTCGTCGACACCAGCAGCCGGATCGCGTTGCGTCCCATGGGTCCCTCCAAGTGAATCGTCCGGCCATGGGTCGCCGGACGGGGGGGCCGCGTTACCTGGCGGATCCCAGTGCCTCGACGACCCGGGCCACCTCGGCGGCCCGGAGGCCGGATGGGAACCGGTCCGCGTGCTGCGCCGCCAGGGCGCGTACGTCCGAGGCACGTCCCTGGTCCAGGCGGACGCGCATCAAGCCGACCAGGGCGGCTTCGGCCAGCGCCGGAGGGCCGGAATGCGTCCGAGCCGCGAACCAGGCCGCGGCACCGTCCAGGTCGCCGGTGGCGCGCAGGGCCAGTCCGATGGCGGCCAGCATGGGCACCGCCTCGGGCGACTGCGGAGCCTCGTCCAGCAGTCGCGTCCGGAGGGCCAGGGCCCGGTCCGTGTGGCCCGTCGCCTCCTGGATCGCCGCCAGCCGTTCCAGGGCCCGCCCGGCCAGGCGGCCGTGGGGGTACTGGAGTAGGCAGGCCTCCCAGGCGAGGGCGGCGTCGGCGGTTCGACCCCGCTCCTCCAGCGCGCGCGCCAGGTCGGCGTGGAGGCCCTCCGGGGCCGCGCCGGGCCACGATGCAATCGCTTCCTCCCAGGCCGCCCGTGCCTCGTCCGGTCGTCCCGAGGCCCGGTGCAGATCGCCCAGCAGCGCCAGGAGGCGCGGGCGGTGATCCGGGTAGGTTGCCAGTGCGCGGGACAGGGTTGCGATGGCCTCGTGCTCGCCGCCGACCGTCGCCAGGGCCCGGACGCGCGCCATCAGGTCCGCCACCGGGCCGGGGACGGGCGCAGGCACCGGCGAGGATGGCCAGGGCGGCGCATGGGACCCGGAGGTTCGGGAGCCTGCACGAACGCGCGTTTCCGCCGTCGCGGGACGAATGTCGATCGGCGGGCACGACGACTCGCGGCAGGGGAGGGCCGGTGCCGGATCGATGTCCGCGTCGCGGGTCGGACCCCCGGGACCCAGGCGTGCCACGCCGCCGGCCGGCAGTCGTGCGACCTCCTCCCCGGAGGGCGATGCGACGGACACGGTTCCCTCGAAAACGTGCACTTCGGTCCGTTCGCCTGGACGGTGATCGACGACGAACCGGGTGCCGACGACCCGCGCGTGGGCCAGGTCGGTGCGGACCTCGAACCCCTCGCCGGGTCCCCGGGGGCGCACCGTCGCCTCGACGCTGCCCGATTCCAGGAAGACGATCGTTCGCAGGCCCCATGCCTGGATCCGCAGGTGCGTGCCGGGGGCCAACACCAGGGTTCCGACGTCCGGATCGGTCAGCCGGGCTTCGCCGTCGGCGGCCTCGACGCCGTCCCCCGGTTGCACGGCGATTGCAGCCAAGCCTGGATCCCGATCCGGGCCTCCGGCCGTGACACGACCGGCACCCGACAACAGCGGCCCGGGACGTTCCCCGGGGTCCGCCGAATCGGGACCCGTCGCGACCATGCGGATTGCCGGCACGGCAAGCACGACCAGGCAGGCCGCCGCGGGAATGGCCCAGGCCAGGCGAGGAATGCGTCGGGGCGCGCGGCGTTCCAACCGTGCCGACAGGCGGGCGGCCAGGACGTCGGGCTCCGGGTCCCGGAGCCCGGGTCGCGGGGGCAAGGCGCGCATCGTGTCCGCGGCGCCACGAAGGAGTTCCGCCCGCCGGCCGCACTCCGGGCATTCCTCCAGATGGCGGCGTACCGCTGCGGAATCCGGGGCCGGGCCCGCCGCCTCCAGCCAGATCCGAACGGCCGTGCACCTCATGGGACCTCCGTTGTTCCCGCGGAACGGGCCAGGTACGCCCCGCTCATCGGGATCTGCGGGCCGTCAGCCAGTTCCAGGGTCGCCAGAAGGGCCCGCCGGGCCCGGAACAGGCGCACCCGGACCGTCACGACCGGCACGTCCAGGGCCGCCGCAGCCTCCGCTGGCGACAGCCCCTCGACGTCGCACATCATCCAGGCCGCCCGAGTCTTCGTTCCCAGGCCTTCCAGGGCGCCCCAGACCCGCCGCAGCCGCTCGAGCGCAGCGGCCTGGTCGAGGGTGTCCGGGCGCATCTCCGGTTCGGCGGCCTTCCATGCCCCGAAGGCCTCGTGGCGCCGGCGCCGGCGGGACTCCGTCCGGAGGTGGTCGCGGGTGACGTGGATCGCGATGCCGTAAAGCCAGGTGGTGAACCGTGAGTCGCCCCGGAAGCGCTCCAGGCCGGCGGCGACCTCCACGAAGATCTCCTGCACCAGGTCGTCGGAGTCGGCCGTCGGACCCGCGATGCAGCACACGAACCGCCGGATCGTCGGGCCGCACGCCCGGTACAGTTCGACCCATGCGCCGCGGTCCCCGTCCCTGCACCGCCGGACGATGTCGTGCAGCGGGTCGTTCATCGACCCTCCGGGTGCGCGGGGCGTTGGGCATCGGGCGGGAACACCGCGCCCACCCGCAGCGCCAGGCCCGCGGACCAGGCCGGGGCCTCCCAGGCCGAGCGGCCGTTCCAGGCGAAGGACGGACCGCCGATGTAGCCGCGGAAGATGCCTGCCAGGGCCACCCTGAGGGGTCCCCAGGCCGCCAGGGCCCCTTCGATCGACCCTTCCAGCATGCCGGCCACCGAGTCCCGGGACATTCGTCCGAAGCGGGTCGCCGGCTGGAGTTCGAAGTGCCGCCATTCGATGCCTGCGGCCAGGCCCGCCAGCAGTCGCACCCGGCCCAGGCCGACTCCGCCGCGGATCGCCGCCACGATCGGCACGGCCTGGGCCCGTCGCGTTCCGGCAGGCGTGGCCGCATTTCGGGGGGGCTCCCAACCGATCCGGAGCCCCACTTCCAGGCGCTCGCGGAACAGCGACGCGCCGGCCTCGATGTCCACGCCGGCCCCGTGCACATCCGGTCCCGATGCCCAGGCCCAGACGCCACTCAGGCGGAAGTAGCCCGCCGGCGTCGCGGCACCTGTCGGAAGGGACGCGGCGCCGGGTGCCAGGCTCGCGACCTCCGCCTCGACCATGGGAACCGGCGTCCTCGGCTCTCCCAGGTTGGACGCGACGATCCGGGCGACCTCGCCGGCCCGGTCCAGCGGGTCCACCGGCGACAGGTCGACGCGGATTCCTTCCCCGGGCCCCGCAGGCGGCAGCGGTCCTGCGCCGGGCCGGAATTCGACCATTGCAGGGGGAAGCAGGACCAGGATCAGGCCCGCGGTCGGAGGGCAGTCCGACGCATCCGGCACTTCCACGGTCTCCCAGGCTGCACCGCGCTTTCGCTGTTCCAGCAGCAGCGTCGGTCCCAGATCCTCCGGCGCCAGGCCCGGAACCACGGCCAGGCGCACCACGCAAAGCGGCCGTGGCGCGGCTTCGACCCGGTTGGCCACGCTGCACAGCGCGACCGTGAACGCCAGCAATGCCGCGGCGGTCCCGGTCCGGTCGTGCGTCGAACGGCGGTCCATGTCACTCCGAGGGCAAGGTCGCACCCCATGTGTCGCCGCATGGGGCGCGTGCGTTACGTCGCGATCGTCGCAAGCATAATCGCAGGCATCGCGGATCGGGGGGGCAATCGACGGAAAGAGGTGCCCGGGATCATGCCTGTCGCTATTTCGGCGGCAGGTGCGTCCACGGCGACAGGGTGCCGTCCGGGGCCATGACAGATGCCGCCGAGGGGCCGGTCCACTGGTCCGCGGTGATCAGCAGGGCGCGGATGCCCCGGGCCTCCAGTTCGCCGACCTGGGCGGGGGTGACCGCGGGGTCAAGGCGCGGCTCGAACAGGAAATCCTCGGAAAAGTTGTGGTGGCCCGGCCGGTACGAACGGGCCCAACTGGACGACAGGTCCAGCGGTTCCGTGGTCAGGCCCGTCAGCGTGGTGGCGTCCCAGGCGACCAGCGGGGCCGTGTACCCGGCCGTGGGTCCCGTCGGGGACGGCGGCCACCACCATGACACGTTCGCCGAAACGCCGTCGCCCAGGTCCCAGGTCCGTTCCTGCCTCGGGTAGGCGCCGGTCACGTCGTCCTTCGAGGTGCAGGCGGCCAGGCGCGCCGATTCGGTGCTCACCGTCGTCACCAGGGGATCCCAGGAATTCCACGCCGGGTGCGGTGTGGCGTAGTCGGCCTGCAGCGTCAGGTACAGATCGTTCCACCACAGGAAGGGGCCCGACGACTCGAAGATCTGCATGGGCATCTGCGTGACCAGGGACAGCGTGCGCTGTGCCGCGCCCTGGCCCCGCGTGAACCCGTCCGTGACGACCTCGGACTGTTTGCCGTGGACGAACCCGGGGAAGGTCGCCGGGTCGCCCTGGAACGTCGTCAGGACGCCTTCCTCCATGCCTTCGAACGCCACGTCGGCCAGGAAGCTGTCCGTCCCCAGGGCGTCGCTCCACAGGCCCCGCGTGCGCACGGTCCATTCCGACTTCAGACGGTGGTTCGCCAGCACATCGCCGTACTCGCCCTGGTTCACGCACACCCGGTACGTCCCGGGCAGGATCACCTGGCGCGTCGGCGGCGCGAACGTGGGTTGCGGCAACTGGCGCACCTGCTTCACCACCAGGTGCCCGGGACGCATCTTCTTGTACTCGAAGTCCAGCACGTAGGCGGACTGCCCGGTTTCGACCCCGTACGCGTCGGTCGCCTGGAACAGCAGGGCCGCCAGGTCCCGGTAGTCCTGCTCCCAGTCCATGACCGTGCCGCCCAGGGGGACCAGGCTGCTGCGCGTCATCACCGCAAGGTACAGGGTCCCGAAGCCCGAATACCCGTCCACGACCTCGGGAATCGCGCTGCCGTCGGGGTTCGTCACGGAAACCGCGCCGGCCTGCGTCACGAAGTCCACCTGGTTCGAGCCGTCCGACGAGTGGGTCACCACGGCCACGCCGTTCGCCAGTTCGTCGGCGTCGGGGTACGAGTGGTGCACCAGGATCGCCATCCCTACGTCCGCTTCGTTCACGCCGCGACGCAGCCGTTCCAGGAAGGCGTTGTCGCCCCAGAACGACGCCAGGACGGTCCGGACGGCATCGGCGACGGGCTTTTCGTTCTTCGGCCCCGGCGGGCAGGCGCTGGGGCCGGCCGGGTCGGCGTCGGTGTCGTCCAGCAGGCAGCCGCTGGCGCTTTCGTACAGGCCGGCGCCCACGAACGTCTCGACGTCCTCGACGTTGGTGGACGAGCGGAAGCGCAGGCGCAGGCCCGGATCGAAGAAGGACTGCTGCTGCAGGGCGGCCAGGAGGTCGGTACGCAGGGCGTCGGGCAGCGGCGCCGCGAGGATCTGTCCCCGCACCCAGGCTAGGTCGGTCGCGACCCGGGCCATGTCCGGCGGCCAGGCCAGGCCTGCCAGGCGTTCGTCGATGGCCTGGCGCAGCGTCTTGCCCCCCTGGACGGCCTGGGCCAGGAACGCGTCGAACAGGTCGAACGACAGCGCGATGGCGGGATCGGTGTGGTCGGGGATCGCGCGGCGGAGGATGCCGTAGTGGGAGGCCTTGCCGCCGTACGACTTCACGTCCCCGTCGCCCAGTTCGTCGGTCACGCGCCACAGGCGGCCGGGGGACAGGCGCGCCGGCACGTCGGCTACGGGCACCTGCTTCATGGCGACGACCTCGTCACGCATCTGGGCCGACAGGTCCGTGGCGTCGGCCAACCGGACCGCGCAACCCCACAGCCCCTCGACCCGCAGGGCCACCGGGCGTCCCGCCAGAGCCCTGGCCGCTGCACGGTCGGCGTCGGTGGCCAGGTAGGCGAAGGGGATGCGGAAGGCGTCGGCCAGGATCGCCACGTGGGAGTTCGGGGTGGAGGGTTGCGTGGACAGGATGCCCGCCACGTAGGGCACCTCGGCCGGAACGCCGTCGGTCAGCAGGATGTCGGTCGGTCCCAGGCGCCCGTCCGTGTAGGCCTGCCGGATGTCGGTGCCCGCCAGTTCCACCAGGCGGCCCATGGCCCAGCCGTTCACATAGCAGGAACTGGACTCGGCCCAGCGCGCAACGGACGAAACGTCGACGCCCCGCTCGTGCAGCCACGGGGACCACCGGGCGGCCGAGTCCTGCTGCTCGAACGTCGGGAAGTAGTAGGTCGTCAGGGGTCCGTCGGCGTCGATGGCGGCCCGGACCAGATCCACCACGGTGCGCACCATTTCGGGATGGTAGGCGTCCTGCCGCACCAGTTGGATGCCCGCCTCGCGGATGCCGTCCCGCGGGGGGGTGATCAGCGCGCCCAGGATCACCTCCTGGCCGGCGGCGTTCAGGGACACCGCGTCGAACTCCGGGCGCGTCATGTCCAGGAAGGGATCCAGGCGCTGCGTGGCGAATTCGTAGTGGAACTTGAAGGTTGCGCCGTTCTGGAAGTAGACCTTCGTGGGATCCCGGACCAGCACCGCGAACTTCACGAACCCCGGCAGCGGCCGGTAGTTGCCGTCGTAGTCGCGCACCAGGAACGGGTCGTCGGGGAAGGCGACGCGGTTCTTCCAGTCGGGCGAGGGCGTGATGGATACGGGGCCGGTGGGCAGCGGCCACGTGAAGGGGCCGGGGTCGCCCGGATCCACGTCGCCGCCCGGATCCGCGGGCGTGTCCTCGGGGACGTCCGGGGTGTCGGACGGTACGTCCAGCGCATCGGACGGCAGTTCCGCCGAGGGTCCGCCCGTGCCGCTGCCGCAGGCGATGGCCACGAGCAGGAACGTTGTCATGCCGAGCCCGGCAACCGTCTTGCGTCGCATCCTGCACCTCCAGCCCGAACGGGGGTTCGCACGTCAACGGACCCGGACCAGCACTTCGGGATCCCCGCGCGACTCGAACCGCTGCCCCGCCAGCGTGCCGATGCCGTAGAACGGGTGCCAGCGGGAGCCTGCCTTCACGATGACGCCCGGCGGGTGGTCCTGCAAGCGTTGCGGGTCGTCCTTGTACCGGTCGTAGGGCGGCAGGGGCGCAAGGCTGACCAGCGCCCGGTGGAAGTCCGGGTTGTTGAACCAGAGGTGAAGGGCGTCGCGCCGGAAGATGGGGTGGTCGGGCGGGGACGCGATCACCGTGTCGCCGGGCGAGGTCAGGGCCAGGACTTGCTGCATCCGGGCGACCTGGGACTGGTCATCGGGCAGGGACGCCACCGTCAGCGCGTGGCGGACCCCGAAGGTGGCGACCGTCGCGACCAGCAGCGCGACGGCCACGGCCTGCCGGCGGGGCGTCGTGGACAACCGCTCCCCGAACGCGGCCAGGGCGTCCGCGCCCAGGACCGCCATCAGGGTGATCGCGGGGACCAGATACTGGTAGTTCGGCAGGCGGGTCGCCGCGGTCCCGCCCAGCACGACGGCGACGACGGCCAGCAGGATCGCGCGATCCAGCGCCGGCGCCATCGCGAAGCGGACCAGCGCCAGGGCCAGGCCCGCCCAGGCCAGGGTGTCGCGCTGGAACGATGCCCGCAGGACCTCGCCCATCGCGAACCCGGTGCCGTCGGATCCCAGCAGGTAGGGGCCCTGCAGCCGGACGACCCACAGCCAGAACCCGTCCAGGATCCCGGCGCCCTGCAGCACCAGGGCAAGGGCGGCCAGGGGGATGGTGAACCCGACCGCCAGGGCGAGGGCCGCGAGGAGGGACTGCCGCCGGACGTTCCGGGTGAGGACGGCCTGCAGCACGATGCCTGCGAACAGGGTCGCGCCCACGACGGCGGCCTTCAGCAGGACCGCGGCGGCCGCTCCGATGGCCAGGCCCGCGAGCAGCGGCCGGACGGGGGAAAATGGGGACAGACACCATTTCCGGGAAAATGGTGTCTGTCCCCATTTTCCCCGTCCCCATTTTCCCGGCAGTCCCAGGACCAGCCCCAGCAGGACCAGGGTCGTCATGGGCACGTCGGGCCGGATCTGGACGGAATACACGGACCAGTAGGTCGACACGATCAGCAGCAGCGGCGCCAGGAACATCGCGCGGGGCCCCCCGATGCGGCGGGCCAGCAGGGCTGCCAGGACCAGGGACAGCAGCGAGCACGCCGCCATGGCGACCCGGCCCGCCTGCACCGCGTCCCCGGGGGAATCGGTCGCGGGCAGCAGGGGCGCCAGGGCGTACCACAGGACCGGGTTGTGGTTTTCGCCGAAGTCGCGGTACGGCAGGTCGCCCTGGGAAACCAGCCAGGCCGCGTGCAGGTGCTCCACCTCGTCGTGGTCCAGCGCCAGGTCCGGGACGCGGGCCCACAGCACCAGCAGCATCGCGCCGGCGAACGCCAGCGCGGCCGGTCCCGCCATGGACCGGAGCCGGTCCGCGAGGGGCATGCGTCTGTCGGGGGAGGGCGGCATTTCGCTTCCTCGGCGGTCGGGTTCCTGGCGCAAGCCTACCCCCGCGGCGCCCCTGGAAGGAAGACGAATGACGCGGGGCCATCATGGACAACGCGGGGCGGCCGTGCAGAATGGGCCTCGACCTGCACGGGATACGCCATGACGTCATGCATCCGAAAGTTGCCCCTTGCACCCGTCTCGCTGGCAGTCCTGCTGGCCTTCACCTGCCTGGCGTGCGGCGCGAAGGAGGTCGGCGCGACCGACGTCCCCACCGACCTCCCCGCCGACATTCCTTCGTTCGATGTTCCCCAACCCGACGGTCCGGCAGATGCCCCCGCCGACGTCCCGATCCCGGAATCCCTGGGCGGCGTGCGCCCGGCGGCCCTTTTCGTGCCCGACGACTACACCCCCGCCCGGGCGTGGCCCCTGGTGATCGCCCTGCACGGGTACGCGACCAGCGGATTCCTGATGGCCGCCTGGTTCGGCCTCGTTGAGCGGGTGACGCCGATGGGATTCGTGCTGTTGGCGCCCGACGGCACCTTGAATTCGCAGGACAAGATGTTCTGGAACGCCTGGCCCTCCTGCTGCAACTTCGACGCGGCGGCCGTTGATGACGTGACGTACCTGCGGGGGCTGATCGGCGAGGCCGTCAACGTCCTGTCCGTCGACCCGGCACGGGTCTACCTGCTGGGGTACTCAAACGGCGGCTTCCTGTCGCTGCGCGCCGCCTGCGATGCGGCGGACGTCATCACGGGCATCGCCTCGCTGGGTGGTTCGATGACCGGAAGCGTTCCGTGCCAGCCGTCCCGGCCGGTGTCGATCCTGGCCATCCAGGGCACGGCGGACGACACAATCGCGTACGACGGGGGCAGCTACGAAAACCTGCCCGCCCACCTGGGCGTCCAGGCGGTGGTCGATGGGTGGGTGCAACGGGACAAGTGCGTCCAGCCGTCGGCGACCGTTGGGGAACCGGTGGACTTCGACGCAGCGGTCGCCGGCGCGGAAACGCAGCAGACGTCCTGGCAGGGGTGCGGCGAGGGCGCGCGCGTCGACCTGTGGCGCATGGAAGGCAGCGGCCACGCCCCCGAACTGACGGAGCCCTTCAAGGACGCGGTCCTGGGCCACCTGCTGTCCCTGTCGGCGCCCTAGAAGGCCGGCCGGCCTTCCAGCCGACGGTTGTGCCGATCGGTCCGGCCGCCGTAGGATCGGGGCGACTTCGGTCCCGGGGGAATCGTGGCGCGGTCGAAGGTTTTCCGGACGATGGGGCCGGTGCTGGCGATCCTCCTGATCGCCTGCGGATCCGGTGCGGGCAGCGACATCGGCCTGCGGGACCAGGCCGTGGATGCCCTGGACGCGGCCGACATCACGGAGGATCCGGATGTCCCGGCCGACGCCGTGGCCCTTCCCGACGTTCCGGAACCACCGGCCTGCGACCTGGCGACGACGGGCCTCCGAATCGAGGTTTCCCGCGACAAGCCGCTGTTCCTGTTCAACCTGTATGGCGACGCATCGGAGGTGGCGGCCCTGAGCGCCCTGCTGCCCGCCGACGTGCGGTCCCGGTTCGCGATCCACTACGTTCCCGCCGAGCCCTACGACTTTTCGGAAGCATGGCAGGCGGCGGTCGAGGCGATCGCCACCGCCGCCGACGATGCGGGAATGCCCCTCTTCCTGCAGGTCGAGCACGGCAACACCCGGAACGCGGCGACCGGCGAGTACTGGCACGGGATGTTCGACAGGCACCCCTCGCTGACGGGCCTGGTCTTTGCCGAAATCTGCTGGACCGGCCTGTGGTTCGACGGCCTGGACGACGACTACATCGCGCGGATGATCGCCGACCTGGACGTGGTGGCGGCCCACGGCGGCTACCTCCTCTGGCAGGACATGGCCACCGACAACGTCGTCGAGGTGCCCCACGTCTTCCTGAAGGCCGGCGCGGACCCGGGGTTGATGGCCGCCTTCCGGGCGCACGGCCGCAACGTCATCGTGCAGGACAAGCACAACGGTTCGGGCAAGCGCTTCGTGAACGCGGCGGCGCCGATGGGCCTGTGGGCGTCCTGCGTCATCGGGAACTGGGGTGTCCACAGCGAGGACTGGCTGTGGTGGGAGGCCGGCTACACGCACCTGTTCCAGCCGTCGTCGGGGGTCAGCCGCAGCGGCCCCGCGTGGCAGTCGGTGATGTCCTTCCCGGACGCCCTGTTCGGCATCGACTGGATGGCGGGCCTGGCCGGGGGCGCCACCGTCTTCGGCGTCGAAATCCCCGCGAAACTGGTCTCGCCGGACGGTCAGCGCCTGTGCCCGGCCTTCCAGAAAGTGCTGCTGCCCCTGATCCGCCGGATGCTGGCAGAACCGCTGGCGCCTTCCCGGGACCAGGCGCGGTCGCGCATGAAGGTCGCCTACCAGCCCCTGGAGGCGCCTCTGCAGGACCTGATGCAGGACGGCATCTTCCAGGGCCTCTACGGACCGGAGGAGGCGAGCCTGTGGGAGTGGCTGCCCTCCACCGGGCGCTACTACTACCTTCCGATCCTGCCGGTGCTGTCGACGCCCGGCGAGCGGGCCCTTTTCGACGAGGTGATCGATTCGGCGCGCTGGACGGCGGACCTGTCGGACCTTGCGGTGCGGCGGGCCTTCTTCGACGCGCGGTACCCGTCCACGGGCGACGGGGATGCCTGGTTCGTGGCCTTCCCCGGGCGGCTGTTAGCCTTCAATCCCAGGGAAAACAAGGATTTGGATGCAAACTTCACAACTGCAATCGACGTCCCCGGTCTGTCCCTTTCGGCCACGCTCCCGGCCCACACGTCCCTGCTGGCGTTGTCGCGCGACGACGGTCTGGAGGTGGACCTGTCGAACTACCGCATCGATTCCGAGGCCGACGTCTGGACGGATGCGTCCATCAACGACGACCCCATGAAGTACATCCGCGAGCGGTACTCCGTGGACCCGACCGACGACGCCCGGCGCACGACGGTGGTCCGGGTGGAGGGGCTGGCGGCGGCTGCGACGCTGGAGGTGTCCGGGGACCCGCGGGCGGTGGCCAAGGACGTCTTTTCGGAAGGTCGCCACACCGTGACGGTGGACCACAACGGCCCCGTGACCCTGCGTTTCCGCTGGCCGGTCCCCTGATGGGGGCGCGGGCGCCGCCCTTGCGCGGGCGCCCGGCCGGCCCGATGGTTCCCGATGTCTGTCGGGGTTTCGCCATGTGCAGCATCGATTTCAGGTGGGCGCGGACCGATCACGAAGGATTGTCGGGCAGGTACGGGCCGGCAGTGGAGTCGTCGGGGAGCGAGGCGCCGGAGGATGTCGATGATGGGAGCGCCTACCGGCCCGTCTTGGAGCCCGGCTTGAACGTGCGGCTGCCACCGTCCCGCGGCGCCGACCGGTTGTCGGGGCGCGAGTCCTGGCGGGCATCCGACCGGGGGCCGCTCTTCCAGTCCGGCTTCCCGCCGTACCGCGGGTGATAGGGCCGGCGCTGCTCGTCCGCGTAGCCGCCCCGGGGCGGTTCGGGGATGTCGAAGCCCGCGTGGGCCTCCGTTTCGATCATCGACAGCAGGATCGACACGACGGCCTCGGGGGCCCGCTCGGCCAACAGCTTGCGGGCCAGACCGATGAAGCGCGTGGGCGCCTCGGGCGTGCCGATGCGTTCGGCCAGGCGGCGGCCCCGGGCCTCGCGGATTTCATCGCGGGTCGGCACGGGGCGCCAGTTCAGGTTCAGGCCGCCACGGCGGGCCCAGGCGGCCAGGATCCGCGACTCCTTGAACCCCACCAGGGCCAGGCTGGTGCCCTTCTGGCCGGCGCGGCCGGTCCGCCCCGAACGGTGGATGTAGTTTTCCAGCAGCATGGGGATCCCCACGTGGACCACGAGGGGCATGTTCTCGACGTCGATGCCGCGCGCCGCCACGTCGGTGGCCACCAGGTAGCGCAGCTTCCCTTCCTTGAAGGCGTTCATGATGCGGGTCCGGACGCCCTGGACCAGGTCCCCGTGGAGGTACTCCGCGGCCAGGCCGGCTTCCCGCAGGGCCTCCGCGATCTCCTCGGCCTCCTGGCGGCGCTTGGAAAAGATCAGCGCGGACGACGGTTCGTCCAGCAGCAGGAAGTTCACCAGGGCCCGGGTGTGCTGCCGCTCGTCCACCAGGCACGGCGTGTGCGCGATGTCCGCGTGCGACGTGACGCCCCCCGAGTCGCCCAGCGACACCCGGTGCGGCTCCTTCAGGAACCGGCGGGCCAGGCTGGCGATGGGGGCGGGCAGGGTGGCCGAAAAGAGGTACGTCTGGGGATCGTCGTGGGCCCGGGCGAGGATCTTTTCCACGTCCTCGATGAAGCCCATGTTCAGCATCTCGTCGCACTCGTCCAGCACGACCATCTTGACCGTGGCGAGGTCCAGGGTGCCCCGCTCCAGGTGGTCCAGGACACGGCCGGGCGTTCCCACGATCACCGACGCGCCCAGGCGCAGGGCGTTCAGTTGCGGGTCGTAGCTCATGCCGCCGACCAGCAGGGCGACCGGCAGGCGGGGGTTCACGCTCTTCAGTTCGAGGGCCACCTGCTGGGCCAGTTCGCGGGTCGGCGTCAGCACGATGGCCTGGGGATGCCGATCGTCCGAAAGCCGGTGCATGAGGGGCAGGCCGAAGGCCAGGGTCTTGCCGCTGCCCGTGCGGCTCTGGACCAGGAGGTCGCGACCGTCCAGCCCGGCCTGGAAGCATTCCGCCTGGACGTTGGTCGGGGTGTGGTAGCCGCGCAACTCGAGGGCGGAAAGGAACGGCTCGGCGCAACCGAGTTCGGCGAACGTGGTGGTATCCAATGGACCTCCTGGGGGCATCTGGCGGGGCGAAGGATGCGACGTGCACCAGTCGGGCCTGAGCCGCGGGCGCATTATGTCACTTTGGACGTCGCGCCGCCAGCCCGGATCTTGCATGGCAGCCTGGAACCTGCCGGGCCCGTTCCCGCGAACGTCACGGATTCGTCCGGGACGCGTCACATGTTCGTGGGGTGACGCGGCCGGGCGGTCGTTCTAGAATCCCGCCGGGAAAACGGCGGGGTACCCATGGGACGGTTTCCGGCGCTGACGGCGGTGCTGCTGGTCATGACGGCGGCGTCACCTGCCCGGGGCGCGGCCCCCGAGGATGACGAGGCCCCGGGCGGCAAGACCGTCGTCGTGGCGAAGTCGGTCCCCGAGGACCCCGTTCGCTCCGATCGGGCGGTGACCCTGCTGGACGCCCAAGCCCTGGCCGAAGGTGCCCCCCGGACCACCCCGGAGGCGCTCTGGGAGACCCCCGGCGTGTTCGTGCAGGCCACGAACCGCGGCGGCGGTTCGCCCATCATCCGCGGCCTGGTCGGGCCCCAGGTCCTGCTGCTGGTGGACGGGGTCCGCCTGAACAACTCGGTGTTCCGTCCGGGGCCGGTCCAGTACCTGCACCTGGTCGATGCCTTCTCCCTGGACCGGATCGAGGTCCTCCGGGGCCCCGGGTCGGTCCTGTATGGCTCCGACGCCATGGGAGGCGTCGTGTCGATGCACCTGGCGGACCCGGTGGACTGCCGGGCGGACCCCGGCGGATGTGCGGCGGGCGCGCTGCGGGGGCGCTATTCGTCGGCCGACGAGGGCGGCGCGGTCCACGGGCGCGTTTCCGGGGGCGTCGGCGGGTTCGGCGCGATGGCGGGGGGCACGTTCCAGACCTTCGGGGATCTGAACGGCGGCGGCGACGTCGGGCGCCAGTCCTTCACCGGCTACAAGACGTACTCGGCCCTGGCGAAGGTCGTGCACCGCTTTTCGCTGGGATCGACGGTCGGCGGGACCGTGGCCGCGAACTGGATGTTTTCGCGCATCGAGGACGCCGGGCGCACGGATGCCGTGGCCGCCGGGTCCCTGCGCTTCACCGACAACGACCTGCACCTGGGCTGGGCCCGCCTGACGCTGCGGATGCCCACGACCCGGGCCGAAGTCACCCTTTCGTACCAGGATTTCCGGGAGGAGGTGCGGGATCTGGCCCTGGCGTCGGACCGGGCCACGACGACGGGCCTGGTCCGGGACCGGGTGACCGACCGCACCCTGGGCAGCGACCTCCGGCTGACGACGAGGCTGGTGGGCGACCGCCTGCGCCTGCAGTACGGCGGGATGTACTACCACGACTGGGTGGACGCGGCCCGGGCGAAGGTGACGGGAAGCGGAGCCTACCAGGCCACCGGAGGCGCCCTGTACCCGGACGGCTCGACCTTCCACACCTACGGCGCCTACGCCCGGTTGGAGGGCGACCCGATTTCCACGGCGGACGGCCACGTGCTGCGACTGTCGGGCGGCTACCGGCTGCATGGCATGGGAGGGACCGCGCCGGCGATCGGGATCGTGCCGCCCGCGGACTGGGAGGCCCTGGGCCACGTGGGGCAGGCGGGGGTCCAGTGGCTGTGGCGCGACCGGACCACGCTGGCGGTGACCTGGTCCGAGGGCTTCCGGGCGCCGAACCTGCAGGAAGCGGTGATGTTCGGCGACAGCGGCCGGTACTACAACGTCCCGAACCCCGACCTGGGCGCCGAGCGGTCGGACACGGTGGAAGTCCTGGGGCGGATCCAGGTGTGGCGCCTCCGGTTCGCGGCGTCGGGCTGGGTGACCTTCCTGACGGACCTCATCGACCGCGTTCCCGGGACCTGGGACGGGCAGTCGAGGGTCGAGGGCAAGGACGTGCTGGTGAAGGTCAACGTCGGGAAGGCCTTCCTGTGGGGCGTGGAGGCCGAGGGGACCGTGGACATGGGGTGGGGCCTGTCGGCGGGCGGCAACCTGTCGTACACCCGGGGCGATCAGGAAGTGACGGGCAAGCCCGACGTGCCCTTGAGCCGCATCCCGCCGCTGTTCGGGACGGCCCGGCTGCGCTGGGACGTGCCGTGGCCGGGGCCGGTCGGCGGTTTCGTGGAGGCGTATGTCCGGGCCGCGGCCCGGCAGGATCGCCTGTCGCCGTTGGATCTGAAGGACAGCCGCATCCCGAAGGGAGGCACGCCGTCCTGGGCCACGCTGAACCTGCGGGGCGGGGTGACCGTGTCGCAGCGCGTCCACCTGGGCCTGGCGCTGGAGAACCTGACCAACGCCACCTACAAGCACCACGGGTCCGGCGTGTGGATGCCGGGGTTCAACGCGGTGCTGTCCGCCGGGGTGGACATGTGATGCGCGTCCTACAGGACGACGCAGCACAGGACCGCTGCCATCGCGATTGCCATCAGGACCAGGTCGCTGATTTCCGCACGATTGATGCCCATGACTGAACCTCCGTTCACCTGCCGCAAGAATAGATCGGGGGTGCGACATGGACCCCGTCGTCGCGGATCCGGGGGCTTCCCCGCAAGGCGCTTCCGTGTAGGATCGGGCGCCTGGGCGGTCCGGCCGCGCGGTGGTCGTGGGTCCTGCAGGAGGAGCGTCGGATGGTGGGTTCGTTTCGCTGGTTCGTGGTGCCGCTGGTGACGATCCTGTGGGCCTGCGGGGGGGGCGACGGCGACGCCGGTGCCGACCCGGGGGCATCCGACGTGTCGCGGGACCTGGCCGTGCTGGACGTCCCCGGCGATCTGCCGGGCGATCCGGGGGCCGATCGGCTGGACCCGGATCCGGGCGTCGCGGATCCCGGCGTGGACGATCCGGGGACCGTGGATCCCGGCCCCTCCGACCCGGGCCTCGCCGATCCCGGCGAACCGGATCCGGGCACCCCGGATCCGGGCACCCCGGATCCGGGGCCTGCCGACGTGCCCGCCCTGGGCACCAAGACCGCCGGCGAACTGTGCAAGGACGCCTCCGAGTGCTCGATGGGCATGTCCTGCATCGCCGGCCAGTACACGCCTGCCCACTGCAACATCCAGTGCTCCACGACCGACCAGTGCCTGGCGATCGCCCCGGGCACCAGCGTGACCTGCCAGGCCATCGGCGGCACCGGCGTCTGCATGTGGACGTGCTACAACGGCGAGGAGTGCCCGGGCGGCCTGCACTGCGCCTATTTCTGCGAGTGACCCCCTCGAAACCGGTCGCGTGAACGAATCGCCCCGATCCGGGCACCAACCTATCGGGTACACTGGTTCCTCGGCCGGTTCCAGGGAGGTGTCGCGATGACCAGGTTCATCCAGGGTGTGGTCCCATGCCTGTTGCTGGCGGCAATGGTCGGCCCGGGGTGCGGCCCCGTATCCGCGGACGACGGCGCGGCCCTTTCGGGAAGCGCCCTTCGTGCCGCGGCGGAAGCGGCCCGGGGCGCGGCTGCGGCGACGGGGGAGGCCATCCAGGCCGAAGGCCATTGTCCGGGCGCCGGAAACGGGGGACACGGGGGCCACGGCGGGCACTGGGGGCACGACCCGGCAGACGATCCGTCCGATTGCACGCCGACCAACGGGTTCCAGGTCGCGACCTTCGACTTCCCGCCGGATTCCATCGCGTGCTCGGGCGCGCAGTTCGTCCGGTTCGACGAGGGGCAGGGCCTGTGGCTGGGCCTCGTGCTGTGCGGGCCGACCTCGTTCCGCATGTACGTGTCCGCGTCTGCCGAGGGGCCGTTCCTGCCCGCGCTGGACTACGCGGGGCACGGGCAGGATCTGTGCGAGTTCATCGATCCGGACTTCACGATCCCGATTGACGACGACATCACGTCGGGGGGTTGCCCGGGCTGCAAGACCGGCCAGAACACGCCGCTGGAAGGGGTGGCCGGCTGGGTCCGCGGTTCCTTCGGCGAGAAGTTCTTCTACGTGGCACGCACCCCGGTGTGGGGGAACCAGACCTCGTGGATCGACTGCGCCGTTCCGATCGTCGCGTGCCCGGACGAGGTCCAGGCCTGTGACGGCCCGTTCACCATCCGCGTCGAGGAAGGGCTGCCGAACGACGGGTACCCCCTGTCGTCCTTCCGGGGCGACGACCTCGTCGCCGGCGACCAGCCGCTCCTGCACCTGATCGGCATCTACGAATCCAGCTACGACCGCGGCTTCCGGAACCACCCGACGGGACAGGTCGTCGTGCACATCGGGCCCACGCAGCGGCCGCTGGTCCTGGCCTTCAGTTCGTATGAGCCCACGGAGTGGATCCTGGACCTGGCCCCCGGGGCCGTCGTCCAGTCCGTCGTCCTCCTCGGGTACTACTCGCAGGAGTTGACGTCCCCGGAAAGCACGCCGGTCACGAACCTGAGCGGAAGCAACAGCCAGTCGTCCGGATACTGCTGGCCGTTCTGCACCGGGGGCAGCAACACGCCGCTTCTGGTCAAGACCGTCGAGTCGGCCACCGGCCTCACGCTGTCCGCCTTCGACGGCACCTACGAACTCCATGAACTCTGGATCCGGCACGAGTGCGCGGCCTGCACCCCGGACTGCGAGGGGCGGGTCTGCGGCCCGGACGGCTGCGGCGGGACGTGCGGTCCCTGCGTCGATCCCGCGGTCTGCACCGACGACGGCCAGTGCATCTCGGATTCCCCGGCCGTTTGCGACGGGCTGCCCGCGGACCCGCACTACTGCCTGACCCTGACGGAAACGGGGGCGGCCCTGGTGGGGCTGGAATCCGGCACGCTGTGCGCCCTGGGGCCGCAGACCGGCGTGTTGACCGGGTACGGCCTGATGGCCACGTCCATCGCCTGGCAGGGCGACTACGTGTACTCGTGCAATCCCATGAGCGGGGTTGACGGGATGATGCGGTTCTCGCTGGTGGACGGATCCTACGAGGTGGCCCCCCTCCAGGGGTGCGACGGCGTGGCCTCCTGGAACGGGAGGCTCCTGGTCCTGCTGGGCGGGCTGCTCCGGGCCTACGACAGCTTCGAGGACGTCGTGGCCGGCACCGGGGTTCCCGTCGACTTCCGGATTTCCGAGTCGCGGATGACGGTCCATGGCCAGACCCTGTTCGCGGCATGGCACTCGACCAGCGAGGTCGTTGCCTACAGCCTGCCCGACGGCGCCCCCCGGGAAACCCTCGCCCTCGAGTCCTTCGATACCTGGATCCAGGGCATGTCGGTGACCGACGACGACCTCCTGGTCGTCAACGCCTGGCCGTCCGAGCAGCGGTTCGCGGTCTTCAACGCCCACACGGGAAAGGCCCTCTGGAACGTGACCGGACTGCCCGGCGCCGGTCACCAGACCACCGGCCTGGTCTGTCGGACCCATTGAGGCCCCAGGGGACGACGTCCCGGACGCCTCGAATCCTTCCCCCCTGATCCTGTGTTTTCGGGGTTGCACACCCCCCCCGCTTGTGGAAGATCCTGCACATATCTCCGGTGAGGTGCACCCATGGATCGTGGTCCACGTCACTCCTGGATCCTCGTATTCCTGGTGGCCCTGGTCGTGCCGGCCTTCGCGGGTGGCGATGCCCACGCCGCGGCAGGGAAGGCCCCGGCGCCCCTGCTGCGGAAGGGGACGGCGGTCGACTGGTGGTTCGTGCTGAAGATGAACTCGAAAATCTTCCCGGGATGCGGCGGCGATGCGGTGCCGTCGTGCACGTTCGGGGGCGACGTGCAGGGCTACGTGGGGAAGCGGAACTTCGGCCAGCGGTACGTGGTCGCCAGCAGTTCCAAGCCGGACCTGAGGGAGGGGCAGGGCTGCCTGGGGGACGGCGACGACGACCCGCTCAGCGCCACCTTCGGGCAGGTGTACGGCGATCCGTCGCTGTACTACGTGCTGTGGAACGACCAGTTCTACGAGGATCCGGAAGTCGAGGGTTGCGGGGAAAGTTGCAGCGGTCCGTGGGGGCATTCCAAAGGCATGCTGGCCTGGAACGACGCCGGGGAGGGGTTCGTCCTGCAGGTGTCGACGCCGTCCTGGCCCGCGTCCGGCAGCGCACTGCATCCGCGGGCGTCCGATGGGAACACCCTGGGCTGCATCGACGACAACAACGTGCAGGTCAGCCAGCACTTCTTCGCCCTGCGCCTGAAGAAGGGGGACCTGGAAACGGTGCTGGACGCGCTGCAGAACGCCAGCGTCGTCACCCTGGTGGACAACCCCCAGGTCGTGCGCAACGGCGGCCCGGCGGGCATCCAGGAGCGCGTGAAGGCCCTGGGGCACAAGTCGGCGTCGAAGATCGCGACCCTGTCGCCGCTGTCGATCAAGGGGGTTCGCGTGCTGTCGAAGCCGTCGAAACTGAACGTGCCGCCCTGGCAGTTGGTGTCGGCCGAACTGGGAGGCACGCCCCTGAAGGCGGCCACCTGGCGGATGGGGAGTCGGGGCATTCCCAGCACCACCGAGGCGACCCCGATCGAATGCTGGGACGCGGCACTGGGACGTCCGGGCGCGGTGGTGAACGCCACGACGGGCCAGTGGGACGACACGATGTTCGGGCTGCGGGGAGGCCTGGGAAACGGCAACCACGCCAAGTTCGGCGTATCGACGGACCCGAAGCGGCCCTACGCGATCTTCGGGGACCTCAACCAGGAGGGGAAGCTGGCCGGCAAGTGCAGGTCCAGCCAGAACGGTCGCGGCGGCACCTTCTTCGTGGTCGAAAACCTCAAGTTCTTCCAGTCCCTGACGAACCTCCTGGACGGCGAGGTCGAGCCGCCCTGAAATCCCCGAGGGCCGCGGAAAGGGAAAGGGAAAGGGTGACTGTCCCACTTTCGGAAATCGGTGTCTGTCCCCATTTTCCGTCCCCATTTTCGGCGGCCGGTTGCCAAGCAGTTTCCGAGGACTGGCCGATCCGCGCTTGTAACTGATAAGCGTTCTCGGTAAGAATTCCGGTACACCCGGAACCGGTTTGGCCGGATAGGAAGGTTTCGTGAAGGCGATCATTGCGGCGATCCTGGTCCTGACGGCGACGACGGCGGCCGGGGCCGAGGCGCCCGCCCGGATCCGCGACAACCTGTTCCTGCTGGAGGAGGCCTACAACCAGGAACCGGGGGTCATCCAGCACATCTTCGTCGCCACCGCGGGCACCCGCAGCCGCGACTGGTCCCTGACCTTCACCGAGGAATGGCCGGTTCCCACCGACCGGAACCAGGTGTCGCTGACGCTGCCGCTGCTGGGTTTCGACGGCACGGGCACGGTCGGCCTGGGCGACGTGCTGGTGAACTGGCGCATCCAGGCGCTGGGCATGGGCGGGAAGGGCCCCGTGGCGATCGCGCCGCGCCTGTCGCTGGTCCTGCCCACCGGCAGTCCGCGAAAGGGGACGGGGCGCGGCAGCACCGGCGTCCAGGTCAACCTGCCCGTCAGCATCGAGGCGGGCCGCTGGCTGGTGCTGCACCTGAACGGAGGCGCCACGCTGAACCCCACGGCCCACGCCCCGAACGGCCGCTCCGCCGCCATCGCGGACTTCAACGCCGGCCTGGCCGTGGTGGTCCAGCCCCTGACCTGGATGAACCTGCTGGTCGAGGTCGCGTGGAACCGGATTTCCGACGTGGAGGACACCCGGACGCGCCATCGCAACGAGGTGGTGGTGAACCCCGGACTGCGGTTCGCCATCGACCACCGGGCGTCGGGGCTCCAGGTCGTCCCCGGATTCGCGGTGCCCGTGCGGGTGGTGCCCTCCGGCGACGTCGAGGCGTTCGTGCTGGCCTACCTGTCCTTCGAACACCCGGCGTTCTGAGAGCATGGAACGCCCCGTTGCCGCTTGACGATCGCCGATCCCACGAAGATAATTCGCACGGGTCGGAGGGGGAGGCACGGACCGATGGCGCTGCTGGAATTCCGCAACGTGAGCAAGCGCTTCGGCAAACTGCTGGCCGTCGACAACGTGTCGTTTTCGGTCGACAGCGGCGAGTTCTTCACCTTCCTGGGCCCCTCGGGCTGCGGCAAGACGACGCTGCTGCGCATGCTGGCGGGTTTCGACGCGCCCGATGCCGGCGACATCCTGCTGGACGACCGGTCCCTGGCCGGCGTGCCCCCGGAAAAACGCCCCCTGCACACGGTGTTCCAGAACTACGCGCTGTTTCCCCACCTGACCGTCGAGGGCAACATTTCGTTCCCGCTGGAGATGGCGGGCCGGCCGAAGGCGGAAATCCGGACGCGCGTGGCGGAAACGCTGGCGCTGGTGCACCTGGAGGAAAAGGGCCACGCCTTCCCGCACGAACTGTCCGGCGGCCAGAAGCAGCGCGTGGCGCTGGCCCGCGGGCTGGTGAACCGGCCGCGCCTGCTGCTGCTGGACGAGCCCCTGGGCGCCCTGGACGCCAAGCTGCGCGAGGAGATGCAGATCGAACTGATCGCCCTGCAGCGCAACGTGGGCGTCACGTTCATCTTCGTCACGCACGCCCAGCAGGAGGCGCTGGCCC
The DNA here is from genome assembly GCA_903847405.1 of uncultured Myxococcales bacterium. Classification (GTDB taxonomy): domain Bacteria; phylum Myxococcota_A; class UBA9042; order DTJE01; family DTJE01; genus CAIZWN01. Next base: position 38,028 of record CAINDP010000065.1, read on the forward strand.
TGTCGCACCGCATCGCGGTGATGAACCGCGGCCGCATCATGCAGTTGGACGAGCCCGACAAGATCTACGGCTTCCCCCTGAACCGGTTCGTCGCCGACTTCATCGGCAAGATCAACCTGCTGGACGTGGACGTCCTGGCCGTGGACGCCGATGTTCTGACGCTGTCCGCCCAGGGCCTGGGGACCCTGACGACCCCCCGGGTGGACGGCGCGAACGTCGGGGACCACGGTTGCCTGGCCCTGCGCCCCGAACAGTTGCGGCTGGCGGCCGACCACGAAGCCGGCGACCTGGGGATCCACTTCCCGGGGAAGGTCCACGACCTGCTGTACGAAGGCGACGTGACGATCTACCGCGTGGCGCTGGAAAACGGCGCGACCCTCGAGGCGATGATCGCGAACTCGGCCCCGGGGCGGCCGCGCTTCTTCGAGGTGGGCGATTCCGTGGTCCTGGGGTGGCGGCCCGACGCCGGACGCTACCTCCATGACTAGGCGGCGCGCCCCGGGAACGCCCCGGTCCGAGCGCGTGGTGAAGTGGGTGGTCAGCCTGCCGCCGGCGCTGTTCCTGGTCGTGTTCTTCCTGGTGCCCAGCCTGATCATGGTCCTGGCGTCCTTCCGCCTTCCCGGCGAGTTCGGCGGGCTGATGCCCCTGCGCGCCGCGGACGGCAGCCTGGACCTGTCCCTGGACACCTACCGGTTCCTGTTCGGGGACTGGATCTACGGGGAAATCCTGCTGAAGTCGCTGCTGGTGGCGGGGCTGACCACGGCCCTGTGCCTGCTGCTGGCCTACCCGCTGGCGCTGCTGATCGCCCTCAGCCCCAGGCGCCACCGGGACTTCATGGTCCTGCTGGTGGTGCTGCCCTTCGCCGCCAACTTCCTGATCCGCATCTACGCGTGGATCCTGCTGCTGGGCCCGGCGAACGTGCTGTACAGCCCCTTCGCCGTGATCATCGGCATGGTCTACGTGCACCTGCCGTTCATGATCCTGCCCCTGTACACCAACCTGGAAAAGCACGACGCGACGCTGCTGGAGGCCGCCCAGGACCTGGGGGCGCCCCGGTGGACGCGCTTCTGGCGGGTGACCTGGCCTCTGTCCCTGTCGGGCGTCTGGTCGGGCACGGCCCTGGTGTTCATCCCCGTGCTGGGCATGTTCGCGATCCCCGAACTGCTGGGCGGGACGGGCGACATCCTGATCGGGAACCTGATCAAGGAGCAGTTCCTGGACAACCGCGACTGGCCCCTGGGGTCCAGCCTGTCGCTGATGCTGACCGTGATGGTGCTGCTGCTGGCGGGCAGCGCGGTGCTGGCCGGGCGCCGGCGGCGCACCCTCGCGAAGGGGGCGAAATGAAGCGCAGCGTCGGCCTGTGGGTGGCGGCGCTGGCCGTCTACGCCTTCCTGTACGTGCCCCTGGCGGTGGTGGTGCTGTTTTCGTTCAACGATTCGGACCTGAACGCCGAGTGGGTGGGCTTCACGACGCGCTGGTACGTGAAGCTGATGACCGACGATGCGATGCTGGAGGCCGCCGCCAACTCGCTGTTCATCGCCGTCGCCAGCAGCACGGTCGCCACGCTGCTGGGCGCCATGGCGGGGATCGCGATGCACCGGTATCGCGTGCGGGGCTTGTCCTTCCTGGTCCTGACGCCGGTGGCGATGCCCGAAATCCTGCTGGGCGTGTCGCTGCTGCTGTTCTTCCGGCAGGTGCTGGACCTGACGCTGGGCATGACGTCCATCCTGGTCGCGCACATCACGTTTTCGATCGGCTTCGTGGCGATCATCGTGCGGGCCCGGATGGCCGGCCTGGACGAAAGCCTGTTCGAGGCGGCCCGGGACCTGGGCGCGACCCCGTGGCAGACCTTCCGACGCGTACTGCTGCCCCTGATCCTGCCGGGCCTGCTGGCGGGCTACCTGATGGCCTTCACCCTGTCCATCGACGACTTCGTGATCACCTTCTTCACTGCCGGCGTGGGCGTCACCACGCTGCCGCTGCAGATCTACTCGATGATCAAGGTCGCCGTGACGCCGGAGGTGAACGCGGTGTCCACCCTGTTGATGGCGCTGACGCTGACGATGATCGGCCTGGCGTCGCGGCTGGCCCCCGAAACGCTGCGGGGAAAGGAATGAGGCGGGGCATCCGGACGACGCTGTGCGTTGCCTTGCTGGCCTTTCTGCCGGGCCTGGCGGGCCCGGGGTGCTCCCGGACCGAGCGGCCCCCCGAGGACGTGCTGTACCTGTACACCTGGAACAACTACATTTCCGACGAGACCGCCGCCCGCTTCGAGGCCCAGTGCGGCTGCAAACTGAAGCAGGACTACTACTCGGACAACGAGGAGATGCTGGCCAAGCTGGAGGCCGGCGCGGTGGGCTACGACCTGCTGGTGCCCACGGGCAACGCGGTGGACACGCTGATCCGCCAGGACGCCCTGCGGCCCCTGGACAAGGCGCTGCTGCCCCACTTCGGCAACCTGAAGCCGGAAACCCTGGACCGCTGGTTCGACCCGGGGAACCGATACTCGGTCCCCTACGCCTTCACGATCACGCTGATCGGCTACAACGTGGAACGCCTGCAGGAACTGGGGCTGCCCACGGACACCTGGGCGCTGATCTTCGAGCCCCGGTACCTGGAAAAGATCCGGGGCAAGGTCAGCGTGCTGAACAGCCAGCGGGAACTGCTGGCGGCCGCGATGATCCATCTGGGGTACTCGGTCCAGTCCGCCGAACCGGCCGAGTGGGAGGCCGCGCGGGACGTGATCCTGCGGGCGAAGCCCTACTGGGCGACGTTCTCCAACTCGACCTACATCAAGGATCTGGCCGTGGGGAACCTGTGGGTGGCCCACGGGTATTCCTGCGACATGTTCCGGGCCCGCGAGGATGCCAAGGATGCCGGCCGGCCGTTCCACGTCGGGTTCACCACACCGAAGGAGGGCGCGGTGCTGGCGCTGGACAGCTTTGTGCTGCACAAGGGCGGGCGGCGTCCCGACCTGGCCCACAAGTTCATCGACTTCATGCTGGACGGGGCGAACGCCGCCGACGTGTCCAACCTGATCGGCGCCGGCAACCCCAACGCCGTCGCCCAGGCGGCCATCCGTCCCGAAATCGCCGACGACCCGGCCATCTTCCCGGCGCCCGCGATGATGTCCCGGATGTCGATGCTGCGGGACTTCGACCCGCACGTTCGCCGCGTGCTGTCCCGCCTGTGGACCGAAATCAAGGTGCGGTGAGCGTTCTGGCGACGGCGCCGGGCGGACCCCTCAGTTGAACCCGCGCCCCTGCTCGGCCGCGCCGTAGAGGTCCTTGACCTCGTGGGCGATTCCGCGGGCGTCCACCACCGTGCCCCGGTAGTGGCCGAAGGCCTGGAAGTAGTCCAGGCGGACGGGGCCGAGGTGCGTGTGCTGGTGGCGGGCCCCGTCGGGGGTGAACGTCAGGTCCACGCGCCCGGCCGATTCGCCGATCGTCCAGGGGCGCAGGGGGTTGGCGGGGTCCAGCCGGAAGTCGACGGCGCCCAGCGGATCCAGGCGGCCCGCGACCCACAAGCGGTTTTCGTTGCCCAGGGCGGGATCCCGGTAGTTCACGTTGGTGCACAGGTTGGCGGCCAGCAGGGCGCCCGTGGACTGGCGCCCGCCGAACGTGCCCCAGGTCCACTGCTGGCGACAGGGGTAGGCCGCCCTGTGCTCGTCGATGTTGGCCAGGTCCCGGGCCGGGTCCAGCCGGTATTCGCGATCCCCGACCCGGACGAAGCCCTCGGCCGGCGCGTGGGCCTTGTGCGTGTACATGAACCAGCGGTCGGTCGCGGGCACGCTGACGACCAGCGGCGGGGTGCGCGTGACGTCCTCCAGCATCGCGAATTCCGCGCGGACCTCCGGCGCGTCCCGGGTGGCGCGGATGTCGATCGACACCTCGTGGCGCCCGTGGTCCAGCCGGTGCCGGTACGCCACGCGGTGCCCGGGGGCTTCGACGAAGGTCCGGTCGTCCCAGGGGTTCGTCGCCAGGCGTCCCCGGCGCGGGTCGATCACGAACGCCGTGTGTTCCCCGTAGGTACCGCGGGCGCGTTCGTACACGTACAGCCCCGACACGGTCGCGAACCCCAGGTCGATCACGATGGTCGCCAGGTAGACCTCGGGGTGGACCACGGCGAAGCCGAACCAGTACCGCTGGCGCAGGCGCAGCAAGGGGCGCAGGGCGCGCAGGCCGAACACGTCGGCGCGTTCCAGGCCCGGGGTTCTGAAGGGCAGGCGGAAGGCGCCCGCGCGGACCCGGCCGTCCACCACCAGCGTGCCGTCGGCGTCCTGAAGGTTTGCGTTCATGGTGCAGGGTTCCCGCAAGGAGGGCCGGCTACCAGGTCACCCGGTGGTCCTCGACGACCCCCAGGGCTTCCGTCACTTCGTGCCGAACGCCGTCGTCATCGACCAGCGTTCCCGTGAACACCCCGACGGGCTGGCGGAACTTCGACACGGCAATCAGCAGGTTCAGATCCTCGCTGCGCGCCCCGTGGGGCTGGAACACCAGGTCCACCCGGCCGTCCTGCGTCCGGATCCGCCAGGGGGCATCGGGCGACGCCGGGATTTCGAACCGTGCAGCCCCCAGCGGCGACAGGCGGTTGCCATGCCAGATCGCGTTTTCGTTCTGCTCCGCGTCGTCGGCGATCACGTTCTGGGTCAGGTTGACCCCCAGGACCTCGCCGTTGGCGTCGCGGCAGGCGAACGTCGCCCAGCGCCAGAAGGTGTTGCGCGGGTAGAACGCCTTGTGCTCGTCCAGGATCGCGAAGTCCCGGGCGGCGTCGAAGGTGACACGGTCCGTGCCGATGTCCAGCGTGCCCGACAGGGGGCACGGCGCCTTGTGCGAGTAGAACGGCTTGCCGGGGCCGAAGGGGAGGGCCGTGACCAGCGGGTGGATGGCGGCCATGTCCTGCTGCGCCACGACCTCGCCCCGGATCGCGGGGAGGTTGTCGCGAGCATCGACGTCGATCGATATCCGGTGGCTGCCGCGGTCCAGTTCGTTGCGGATCGACACGCGGAAGCCCTGCCGGTCGAAGGTCACCCCGCCGTCGTACACGTCCGCGGGGATGCGCAGTGCCCCCAGCGGAACCTTGCGGGCGTGCTCGAAGATGCGGCGCGCGCGCCGATCGAACACGCTGACCCAGGCCGTCGCCAGGAACTTCGCGTCCACCAGGGCGATGCTGACGTAGACCTCCGGGTGCAGCAGGCCCCAGTGCTGCCACTCCTTCAGGCGCCAGGGGCGGAGGCAGCGGGGGATGCCCGTGGCGTCCATCAGGTTGGGGGCGTGGAACGGCGTCCGGAACATGCCGTACGCGGCCTTCCCGCCGTCGATCATCCGTGCCGGTGTTTCCCGGATCGTGCGCATGGCCGTTGATCCTTCTGCGAAGTTGGGTCGTCATCCAGTCTGCAGGTGCCCGCCGATTATCGGCCGTCGGAGGCGCCCTCGTCAAGGAGGGCAGGGTGCACGATTGCCGACGACACGATCCCCGTCTATGATCCGCGCGGAATCGGGAGCGGGGGAACGATGCGCCTGTCGAATCGGGTCCGGTTGGTCGTCCTGGCGTGCGTCTGGATGGGAAGCGTCGCCGGGTGCGGCGGGGACGGGGCATCCGGAGACCCCGGCCCGTCGGGCCTGGACCTGGTATACGTGGACGAGGGTGTCGCCGACGGTGGCGTGGACGCGCCCCCCCCGCGCGACGTTCCCGAGGACGCCGCCATCGACGTTCCGGACGTCCTGGATCCGGACGTGGTCCCGGTCAACCCGCCCTGTGGAACCGACGAGGCATGCCCCGACGGCCGCGTGTGCCGCACGGTTCCCGACGCCGGCGGCGACCTCCGGTTGTGCGTGCCCGACCCCGACCTCCTGTGCGCCCCGTGCACCCTGTCCACAGACTGCCGGCCCGCCGGCGTGGTCACGGCCGACCGGTGCCTGGGGACGGCGACCTCGGGGCTCTTCTGCGCGATCGACTGTTCGATCGGGAACGGCTGTCCCGCCGGGTACGACTGCGTGACGCCCCCGGAGGCCCCCCACACGGTCCGGCAGTGCGTCCCCGCAGGCGGCGCCCAGTGCGTGTGCCCGCCCGCCGCGGTGGAACTGGGCCTGGCAACCGCGTGCGGACGGACGAACGACTTCGGGACCTGCAAGGGGACGCGCACGTGCACGGCCCAGGGACTGACCGCCTGCGACGCGATCGAGGCCGTGGAAGAAGCGTGCAACGCCATCGACGACAACTGCGACGGCGAAACCGACGAAGGGATCGTGTACGGCACCTGCGCGCTGCAATGGGGCTCGGTCATCTGCGTCGGCCCCCGCCTGTGCGTGAATGGGGCGTCCGCGTGCAAGGCCGGACCGCCCGCGACCGAAACCTGCAACGCCTATGACGACGACTGCGACGGCGACACCGACGAGGACGGCACCGCGGACTGCACGAACGTTTGGCTGGACACGGATGGCGACGAACACGGCACCGGCGATGCGCGCTGCGGGTGCGCGTTCACGGCGCCCTGGACCGCCCGGATCGGCGACGACTGCAAGGGCGACGATGCCACGGTCCACCCCGGCGCGACCGAAATCTGCGACGGCAAGGACAACGACTGCGACGGCCTGACGGATCCGCCGGGGCTACCCGACTGCACCGTGGCCTACCTGGACGTGGACAAGGACACCTTCGGGGATCCGGCGACGGCCCGCTGCCTGTGCGGCCCCGACGCCGCGCTGCTGGTCCTGGACGGCACCGACTGCAACGACGGCGACAACGCGGTCCACCCCGGCGCCGCGGAAGTGTGCAATGGGAAGGACGACGACTGCGACGGCAACACCGACGACGGCGAAAATCGGGGCGGTTGCCTGGTCTACCACGCGGACACCGACATCGACCTGTACGGTTCCGTGGTGGACGGCCCGTGCCTGTGCCACGCGGACGGCGTCTGGGTGACCACGACGGGCGGCGACTGCGCGGACGAGGACAACGCCCGGAACCCGGGCGTCGCCGAAACCTGCAACGACGTGGACGACGACTGCGACGGCAGCACCGACGAGGACTTCCAGTGCGATCCCAACCTGGTGGCCACCGAGGCCTGCGGCTTCTGCGGAAGGCGCGAGCGCATCTGCGGCGCCGACTGCATGTGGCCGGAATGGTCGGAGTGCCAGGGCTCGAAGACCTGCGAGCCGGGCACGCTGATGCCCTGCGCGGAAGGGTGCGGGAACCTGGTCTGCGGGCAGGACTGCGAGTGGCCGACCGCCTGCACGTGGACGCGGGATTCTTACGAGACCAACGACACCCGGTACACGGCGAGCTACCTGGGCTTCTTCGAGGAGCCGGACTCGCCTGCGAACCTGCAGGGGTGGAACCACAGCGCGGACGACATGGATTGGTACTCGTTCCGCGCGGACGAGGAGTGGCCGTTCTTCCCGCCGGTCGATACCGACGGCACGCTGGTCGCCTGGGCGAGCGTGGTGGGCGGCACCGGCTGGCACGAACTGTGTGTCTACTGGGACGAGGGTTCCAACGGCGTCTTCGACGACACGGACTGCACCCAGGGTGTGGGCGCCCTGACCGTCGAGACCTCCAACCTGGACCCGGGCCTGCTGGAGGACGCGTCCGGCACGGTGTACGTGTCGGTCCGCGGCGATGCCACGTGTACGCCCTACACGGTGTCCTTCGACTGGGACTAGGTTCGGCTGCGTGCGGTTTCCGGCCTGTCCGTCGTTCCTGGCCTGCCCGCCCTGCTAGAACTTCAAATCCAGGTCCAGCCCGATCGTCGTGTCGGCGCGCTGCACCACGAACTGCCGCAGATACCCCGTGCGAATCATCCGGTTCACGCTGGCGCCGACGCGGGCGGGCGAGCCCAGGATGCGGTACCCGACCCGCGCGCCGTACGCGACGCGCCGCTCGGAGGTGGGCAGGTCGTCCGTGACCTGCTCCTGGAAGCGATCCACGCCGTTCAGGCTCCAGACCTTGTCCAGGCGGACCGACGCCGACGCCTCGAAGCCCCCCCGGTATTCCGCCCGGAATTCCCCCAGCGCCACGGCGCCGATGGCGAATGCGTAGCCCTGTTCCCGGAGGATCGAAGGCAGGCCCTCATGCCCGTGCGCGGCCTTCCAGGACGGCAGCGCGAGGGCGCTGACCAGCGAGAACACGGGGTAGGCCTCGAAGGTGCCCGTCAGCGTCCATCCGTCGACGAACCCCTCGGCGACGATCAACGGCCCCAGCAGCCCCGTGTTGGACCACAGATCGAAGCGGCCCCCCAGCAGGCCTGCCGCATCGACGGCCGACAGATCGAACGAGGTGGCGCCGCCGAAGAACACGCTGTATCCGCGCCGACCGCCGGCCCCATCCGCCTGGATGTCCTGCAGGTAGCCGCCCACGATCCCGGCCCGCGACAGGAAGGACATCTGGCGCAGCCCCCGGGCGCCGAAGGCCACGGAAGCCGCCAGGCGCGTCACGTTCCCCTCGGTCAGGTGGTCCGCGAAGGTCCCGGGGGCGCCGGCGCCCAGGATGTTGGACAGGCGCAGGTCCAGGTCCAGGGTCGCATCGTTGCGCCACGCGGGGCCGGAGGATTCGGTGGTCGTCGTGCGGGTCGCGGACCATCCGGCCTGGAAGGCGAACCGGTGGGAAACGTCCGCGGGCAGCCCCAGGTCGTCCAGTCGTTCCGCCTTGCGCGGCGGGGTCTTGTCCATGTGGTTGTGAAGTGCGCGGGTCGGGCTGAGGAGGCCGGCCAGTCCCTGGTGCAGCCAGTGGCCGGAGCCCCGCTCGAAGAAGGCCCCCAGTTGCGCGACGGTTTCGCCCAGGGCCATCCCCGCCACCGTCGTGGTGACCAGGTCGTTGATGGAAACCTTTTCCCGGAACTCGCAGATGTACTCCCAGACCGACGCCCCCAGGGCCGTGACCGCCAGGGCCCCGCCCGGCCCCAGGTCGTTGGTGCGCGCCACCTGGTAGTAGTACGAGCCCAGCAGCGGGTGGGACACGTTGTTGTACCAGAAGGCGTTGTTGTCGAACCGGACGTCCCGGAACGAAATCCACCGTCGCAGGGGATACCGGTTGTCCAGGCGGGCGTCCCAGTCGGTGCGCTGGGTCGGGGAAATCGCCGCGTAGATCGCGGTTTCGAACACCAGGATGACCCCCAGTTCCACGATGGCCCGGGCGTGGTTGGGTCGGGCCGCCTCGCGATCGGGATAGAGGGCGTTGTGGTGGTAGCCCCGGAAGATCTTCCACAGCCGATCGCGGTCCGCGTCGGACGGCGCCTGCCGCAGGACGGGCGGGGTGAAAGCCTCGGGCGCCGGCCCGCGCAGGGGCACGGCCCGGGCGGTCCCCGGGGGCGCCAGGACGGCGGACAGGGCCAGCAGGATCGGCAGGATGGGCGCGATGCGCTTGGGGAGGGGCACCCGATGCTGCGACGCCATCTTCCCTGCGTCAGGTCCCCAGGCGGACCAGCATGACCTCGGCGTCTTCGCCGTCGCGGTAGTACCGCGCCCGCACGCCGATGACCTTGAATCCCAGGTCCACGTACAGGGACTTTGCAGGCACGTTGCTCTTCCGGACCTCCAGCGCCACGAAGTCGGCGTGCTCGCGCCGGGCCTCCTCCATGACACGTTCCATCATCAGTCGGGCGATGCCCAGGCGTCGCGCCTCCGGGCGCGTGGCGACGTTCAGGACGTGGTACTCGGGGCCGGCCACCCAGAAGATCATGTAGCCCAGCAGGCGCCCCTCGCTGTCGCGGGCCAGCAGCGAGTGCGAAAAGGTGTTGGTCGTTTCGCGCTCGAAGGCGGACTTGTCCCAGGGATCCGGGAAGCACAGCCTTTCGATTTCCATGACTTCCGGCACGTCCTTGCGGCGCAACCGGTGCAGGGTGATCCGCCCCGCCTTCGTCCGTCCATCATCCATCCGTGTCGCCACGTGGACCTCCCCGGGGATCAGTCTTCCAGCAGTTCGACAAAGGACAGGACCGCAGGCTTCCGGTCCATCTTCTTCCGGAAGAACGATCGCAGCGCGGCGACCAGGGCTTCCTCCAGTTGCTTGCGGGTCGAGTCCAGCGGCAGGTCCGCCACCTGGTCCGCCGAATGGGCAGCAGCCTCGTCCAGCAGGGCTTCCTCGGCCATCGGGACGCCCACCGAGTGGAGGTCGACCACGGTCTTCCACCGCCGCCGGCCCCGCTCGGCCTTCAGGCGCGCCGCGACCACGCCGGTCCAGCCGATGCGCTTGCGCTCCTCCAGGACCAGTTCCTTGGCGTCGCCGACGATCGGCGTGTCCAGGTAGTGGAACGTCAGCGGGACGTGCTCGGTCACCACGGCGTCGTCGCGGGTGACCTCCAGCACGTGCCCGTTTTCGATCAGGCGCACGTCCGTCACGCCGATTTCCGTGGCCAGTTCCCCGTGGGCGCGCAGGAACGCGAACTCGCCGTGGATCGGGACGAACGTCTGGGGGCGGACCAGCCGGATCATTTCGGCCAGTTCCTCCCGCTGGGCGTGGCCGGAGCCGTGGATCGGGGCCATCCGGTCGTGGACGATCCGGGCGCCCTGCCGCGCCAGGTTGTTGGCCATGCGGTGGATCGCCTGCTCGTTGCCCGGGATCTGCCGGGCCGACATCATGACCAGGTCGCCTTCCTTGATGCGAAGGTCCGGGTGGTCGTTCACGGAAGCCCGGTACAGCACGGCCCGCGGCTCGGCCTGGCTGCCCGTGCAGATGACCACGACGCCCCGGTCGTGCACCCGGTGCAACTGGTGCGAATCCACCAGGTCCGGCAGCGGCGGCAGCTTGAACGCGCGCTGGGCCGCCTCCTGGTACACCAGCAGGCTCTTGCCGATCAGGCACGCCCGGCGGCCGCAGCGGGTCGCGGCCTCGACCAGCGCCCGGATGCGGTACACGTTCGACGAGAACAGCGCCACGATGACGCGGCCCTCGGCCTCGGCGATCCGCCGTTCCAGTTCCGCGATGACTTCCCGGTCCGGCCGCGAGTGCCCGGCGACCTCGGCATTCGTGCTGTCCGACAGCAGCATCCGGACGCCCTCGTCGCCCAACTGGCGGAACCGCTCGGTGTCGAAGTGCTGGCCGTCCAGCGGGTCGGGATCGATCTTGAAGTCGCCCGTGTGGATCAGGGTTCCGACCGGCGTCCGCAGCACCAGGGCGTGGCAGTCCGGGATCGAATGCGTGACCCGCACGAATTCGATCGACAGGACCCCGGCCGTGACGACGTGTCCCGGGGTCACGGGGCGCAGGTCCGCCCGCGCCACCGCGCCGTATTCGTTCGCCTTCAGGCGCAGCAGTTCGCAGACGAAGGGCGGGGCGTAGACCGGCACCTTCAGGATGCCGACCACGTACTCCACGGCGCCGATGTGGTCCTCGTGCCCGTGCGTCAGGACGATGGCCTGGACGCGGTCGCGGTACTCGGCCAGCAGGTCCAGGTCGGGCATCGTCAGTTCGGCGCCCACCATGCTGGGATCGGCGAACTGGACCCCCGCGTCGACGATGATGTAGTCGTCCCCGACCCCGTACAGGGTCAGGTTCATGCCCATCTCGCCCACCCCGCCCATCGGCAGGATCTTCAATGTCGTGTCCACGGTCGCCTCTCGCCGGCCCAGGGGCCAGCCATCGCTGCCTCGTCCGCCGGAACTGTAGTCAATTGGGAATTTTCAGGCGGCACGTTCACCGGCCGTTGAGCAGGCGGGCGGCCTCCAGGCTGAAATACGTCAGGATCATGTCCGCCCCGGCGCGCTTGATGGCCAGCAGGGACTCCATCATGGCCCGGTCGTGGTCCAGCCAGCCCAGTTGGGCGGCGGCCTTCAGCATCGAGTACTCGCCGCTGACCTGGTAGGCGGCCAGGGGCAGTTGGAACTCGTCGCGGGCCTGCCGGATCAAGTCCAGGTTGGTCCCGGCGGGCTTGATCATCAGGATGTCGGCGCCTTCCTCCTCGTCCAGCAGCATTTCGGTCAGCGCCTCGCGGGCGTTGGCCGAGTCCATCTGGTACGAACGGCGGTCGCCGAACTTCGGGGCCGATTCGGCGGCCTCCCGGAAGGGGCCGTAGAACGCCGAGGCGTGCTTGGCCGAGTAGGCCATGATCGGCAGGTCCTCGAACCCGGCCTCGTCCAGTTCCTCGCGGATGAAGCCGATGCGTCCGTCCATCATGTCCGACGGCGCGACCATGTCGGCGCCGGCCTTGGCATGGGAAATGGCTTCCTTGGCCAGCAGTTCCAGCGTCGAGTCGTTGACGATTTCGCCCTTGTCGACGATGCCGCAGTGGCCGTGGTCCGTGTACTCGCACAGGCAGACGTCCGTGATCACGCACAGATCGTTGCCGTACTCCTTCTTCAGCGCGCGGATCGTCTTCTGGACGGGGGCCTGGTCGTTGTAGGCCTGCGTGCCCAGGGCGTCCTTCTTTTCCGGGAGGCCGAACAGGATGACCGCCGGCACGCCCAGCTTCAGGCCTTCGCCGGCCATCCGCACGGCCTCGTCGACCGACAACTGGAACTGGCCGGGCATCGCGCCGATCGGCTTCTTCACCTTCTGGCCCGGCACCACGAACATCGGGTAGATGAAATTGTCCACGGACAGGCGGGTTTCGCGAACCATCCGGCGCAGGGTCTCGGTACGGCGCATCCGCCGCATGCGGCGCTCGGGGAAGCCCATGGGAAAACCTCGCGAAAATCGACGCGCAGGCAATACCACGGCGGCGCGGGACCGGTCAAGGACCGGAGGGGCGCGCGGCGTCGCTTCCCGGGATCCCGTGGCCCGGGGCGGGGCGCCATTCGGGGCCCATTCGAAAGGGTCGCCACGTTGGTGTTGACAAGGTGCCTTCGTTTCGGTTAAAAACCCCTCGCTTTGTGACTCCCCGGGGGTGTAGCTCAGTTGGGAGAGCGCTTGAATGGCATTCAAGAGGTCGACGGTTCGATCCCGTCCACCTCCACCCGGGACCATTCAGTTACCGTGCGGTTCTAGATGCTTTGTTCCCGCCCGCGTGGCCGCCAGGGCCGCGTTGCACCTCGAGGCTTCAACTAGCAAGGGACAGCCTACATGACGACCACGGACGAACTTCGGACCGGCGGCTACATCGACGCCTTCTGCACGAAGTGCGACATGCTCCTGGGCCACACCATCCTCGCGATGGTCGGCACGAAGGTCGTGAAGGTGAAGTGCAACACCTGCGGCGTGGATCACTCCTACCGGGGCGAAGCCAAGCCGGTGAAGGGCGTGCGGACCGCCGCACCCAAGAAGGCCGTCCCCACCTGGTCCGTTCGCATGAAGGGCAAGAACCTCGCCGCCGCCCGGAAGTACTCCGCCAAGGAAAACTTCCAGGTCGACGACGTGATCGTCCACGCGACCTTCGGGCTGGGCCTGGTCACCGCGAACCGCGGCGACAAGATCGACGTCATGTTCCAGGCGTTTGAAAAGACGCTGGTGAACGGCAAGGGGTCGTAGGCCCCGCGCCCCGCTCGCCTCCCGTGCCTCCCGCGCTCCCGCGAACTTCACGGAAACGACGGTCGCGTGCCCGGGTCGTCAGGCTCGACCATCCCCGTTTGCGACAACGTCGACAGTTGCCGGATCGTTTCGTCGCCCAGCCAGGAGGCCAGCCTCGCGTCGTCGGTGAAGGTGTCCGTGGACGTCCGGACCCCGGTCCGGGACACGATCGTCATCGTCACCAGACCGTGGTTGACCGCGTCGGTGGCGTGGGTCCCGTCGCTGGTGATCTGCACGTCCGGGCGGGCGGTCTTCAACTTCGCGAACATCAGGTGGTACGGGATCATCGCCAGACCGTACCACTTCGCAGCGTCATAGGTCCCGGTCAGCCTGTACTCCATCATGCCCACGGCCCAGACACCGTCCTGCGGGATGCTGTCCGCGTGGCGATCCCAGACCTGGACCTGCAGGTCCGTCTGGCCGCCCGCCGTCCGGATGGCGTCGGCGGCCACCGAGTAGTCCCGGGCGAACAGGACGTGGAACTGCGTGGTGGCGAAGTACGGCAGCGCCTTGGCCAGGCTGGCTTGGTCGAAGGTCTTGGACGGGTTCGTATAGCCCAGGGCGATCCCCTGGGACGACCAGCCGTCCTGCACGACGATCAGCTCCATCATCGCCTGCCAGGCGGCTTCCGAACTGGAGCCCGCGTCCATGAACCGGAAGTCGCCCTCGGGCGGCATCGTCCGTTGCTGCACCACCCCGGCGTACGCGGACTGGTAGTGCGTCTTGCCGGCCTCGGCCACGACGGCATCCAGGGCGTGGCCGGCCAGGGACGTCGCCTCGCCCGGGTCGAAGCCCGGGGGCTGGAACCCGGTACCCGCCGCGTCCCGGCCCGTCATCGCGCTGTAGAGGCTGGCGGCTGCCACGAACACGTCGCGTCCCGCCGGCTGGGCATGATCCGCACGGGCCGCGGCCCACGCGGAACCCGCGGGGACGGCGATCGCGCCCGTTCCGTTGGCCACGCGATAGGCGACCTCGGCCCGGGCGTCGGTGTCGTCGGTGTTCGACCACGTCATCAGGACGACCGGCTTCGCCCCCGCGGCGCGCGCCAGGTCCGCCAGCGTCCGGACCCCTTCGAAGTGGAACTCGGGGTACGCGATCGCGAACGCCGGCGAATCCAGCAGGACGACATAGTCCCACGGCGATTGGAGCACCGCCAGGCGGGTGTCGCGACCGTCGGGCGCGTAGAAGAAGTACATCAGCGAAACGCCGCCGAGGATGCCGGTCGGATCCCCCGTTTCGATGGCCTGGCCCTGGACCACCGGGGACTGGAAGGCCGGGTCGGCCCCCAGCAGGCCCTGGAGGTGCGTCGCGATCGTCCTTGCGTCGGGAGAGCCGGGGCCCAGGATCAGGATGCGCGGGGAAACCGGGAGAACGGCCGGGGCGTCCGTGGCGTCCGCGGCATCGATGTCGTCCGGCACCGTGTCGGGCACGTCCTCCACGCGAGCGTCCGCGATTCCATCGTCCGTTCCATCCGGCGCGTCGAGGTCCGCCCCGGGATCCGTGGCGGCCTCGGGAGCCTGGTCCCGAGCTCCCACGTCCTCGTTCGCTGGACCGGTGTCGTCCTCGCCGGCGTCCGTCGTCGCGTCCTCGTCCTCGACCAGCGGGGGACCGGACCAGCGGTTCGACGTCGTGCAGCCCACCGCGAAAGCCAGCAGCAGGGCCCAGCGGACCGAAACCGGGGATTGCCTGCACGTTCCGCGAGCGACCACCCTCGTCCTCCGGCGCATCGTCGATTCGAGGCTACGGCCAGGGCCCAAGGGGTGTCAAATGTCGATGGATGCGCCGGTTCGTCACCCGCGGGCCACCAGGACCACCACGGAGTGCTCCGCGACCCTCAGTTTGCCGGGGCGGGGCAGGGCGGTTTCGGCGCCGGGTTCCCGGATGTCGTCGGGTGTGTCGCAGGCCGTGTCGATCGCCACGCGCCAGGTCGTGCCGGCAGGTGCGGCAGGCAGGCGGAACTCCAGGGGCTTCTTCCAGGCGTTGAACGCCGCGTACAGGGCCGACACGTCACCGGGTTCGCGCCCGCGCAACGTCCACTCGGCGGCCAGGCTGTGCGAGTCCCAGGTCCAGTCCGGACCCAGCGGCCGCACGCCATGCCAGTTGATCGGCCCGCCACCGGGGCCTTCGCCTTCCCCGAAGGCCTCGGCCCGCAGGCACGCGTGGCTGGACCGGAAGGCCACCAGTCGCCGGAAATAGCGCAGCAGTCCTTCGTCCAGCGTCCCGGGCGTCCAGTCCACCCAGCCGATGTCGTTGTCCTGGCACCAGGCGTTGTTGTTCCCGCGCTGGGTGCGGCCGATCTCGTCGCCGCCCCGCACCATCGGGACGCCCCGCGACAGCATCAGGATCGCCATCAGGTTGCGCACCTGCCGCCGCCGCAGCGATTCGAGCGCCTGGCGCGCGGACGCGTCCAGGTTCCTCGGGTCGCCCTCGACCCCGCAGTTGAACGACACTTCCCCCCGGTCGCCGTCCGCGCCGTTTTCGCCGTTCGCGTCGTTGTGCTTGCGGTCGTAGGACACCATGTCCCGCAGGGTGAACCCGTCGTGGGAGGTCAGGAAATTGATGCTGTGGCAGGGGTTGCGGTCGTGGGTGTCGTACAGGTCGGGGCTGCCCAGCAGGCGCGTCGCCAGGGCCCCGACCTGCCCCGGGTCGCCCCGGACGAACCGGCGCACGTCGTCGCGGAACCGCCCGTTCCACTCGGCCCAGCGGCCGTAGGACGGGAAGCTGCCGACCTGGTACAGGCCCGCCGCATCCCACGCCTCGGCGATCAGTTTCGTGCCGGCCAGGACGGGGTCGGCGGCGATGTGCTCGATCAGCGGGGGGTTCGCCAGGACCTCGCCGTCGCGCCCCCGGCCCAGGATGGACGCCAGGTCGAACCGGAACCCGTCGACGTGCATCTCCATGACCCAGTACTGCAGGCACTCGATGATGAAGTCCCGCACGACCGGGTGGTTGCAGTTCAACGTGTTCCCGCACCCGGAAAAGTTCCGGTAGGCGCCGGTCGTCGGTTCCAGCAGGTAGTACTCGTCGTTGTCGATCCCGCGGAAGGACAGGGTCGGGCCCCGCTCGTCGCCTTCGCCCGTGTGGTTGAAGGCCATGTCCAGGATCACCTCGATCCCGGCCTGGTGGAAGGCCTTCACCAGGGCCTTGAACTCGCGCACGGCCCCGCCGGCCGAGCGGTCCGCGGCATAGCCGGACTTGGGCGCAAAGAAGCCGATCGTGGCGTAGCCCCACAGGTTCAACAGGGGCCGGCCGGTCGCCGGGTCGGTCAGTACGCAGTCCGTTTCGTCGAACTCCTGGACCGGCAGCAGTTCGACCGCCGTCACCCCCAGGGACTTCAGGTACGGGATGCGCTGGACCAGTCCCGCGTAGGTTCCGGGCATCGACACGCCCGACGACGGGTGCCGGGTGAACCCCCGGACGTGCAGTTCGTAGATCAGCGTGTCCCGGAGAGGGACGTTCAAGGGCTGGTCCAGGTCCCAGTCGAACTCGTCGTCCACGACCAGCGAGCGCAGCGGCCGCGGCAGGTTCCCGGGGGCACGTTCGCTGCCCCAGTCCTGCCAGCCGTCGAAGGCCCGGGCGTGGGGGTCCGCCAGCACCAGGTCGGACCGGAACCGGTGGAGGAGCGGCGGCGTGTCGCTGCCCGGGCCGTACACCCGGTACCCGTAGCCGATCCCCGGGTCGATGCCCCGGACCAGCACGTGCCAGACATCGCCGGTCCGGTGGTAGCGCGAATCCAGGGGGAACTCGGCGACAGGCTCCTCGGATCCCGGGGGGAAGAAGACCAGGTGCACCTTGGTGGCGTGGCGCGAAAACAGGGCGAACTGGATGCCGCCCCGACGCAGCGTGACGCCCAGCGGCAGCGGGGACCCCCGGGTGATCTCGAAGTCCTCGCTGACCAGGTCCAGCAACCCCGACAAGGGCATCCGGCACTCCTTCTGGGACGGTGACGTTGCGGACCCGTCGGACCCGGGCCCGCCGCGGGCGCATTGTCGATCCGACGCACCCGGAATGGCTAGTCTACGGATGCACGGCGAATCCGTCCCGTCCCGCCGCGGAAGGCCTTACACAATCCTGATCCCTCCAGGCACAACCCTTAGGTTCCGCTTCGCGCCGGCGCTGCAGAATGACGGTGGACGGCAGGAGGTCCTGCCTGGACCCGGAACGCGGAACGAGGTGACGCCATGAGCGGACGAGACAGTTGGAAGCCACCCGCCGACGCTCCTGAGGTGCGGACGTGGCATGCCGAGGATCGCGACACGGCGTTCGTCCCCGCCGGACCCTGCACCGGGCCGTCGCCGCGCTGCCTGTCCCGACTGCGCTGGCCGCTGGCCTTCCTGACGCTGCTGGTCGCGGGGGCGCTGGGGACGCAGATCGAGGTCGGGGACGCCGGCGCGGTGGATGTGCCCTGGGTGACGGGCCTGGTGATGGTTCTGGCCGCCCTGGCCGTCGCCGCCTGGGTTGGGGGTGCGTCGTCGGAGCCCGCCCGGTCGTTCCGGGATTGACCGGGTTCCGGGAGGTCGGGTCATGGACGGGATGCAGATCCTGGGCGCGGTGACGGCCGGCGCGCTGCTGGTCTACCTGCTGGCGGCTCTGCTGAAACCGGAGTGGTTCGGATGACCGGCAACATCCTGCTGCAGTACGGCCTGTTCTTCGCGGTCCTGCTGGGCCTGACGAAACCGGTCGGGGCCTACCTGGCGCGCGTGTTCCAGGGCGATCGGATCGCGCTGGACCGTGTCCTGGGTCCCGTCGAACGCCTGGCATACAGGGTCCTGGGCATCACCGCGGACGACGGCATGGACTGGAAGACCTATGCGCTGGCGCTGCTGGCGTTCAGCGGGGGCGGGATCGGTCTGCTGTGGGCGATCCTGTGCCTGCAGGGGGTCCTGCCGTACAACCCGGAGGGCTTCCCGGGCCTGTCGTGGGACCTGGCCCTGAACACGGCGGTCAGTTTCGTGACCAACACGAACTGGCAGAACTACGGGGGGGAAACGACCCTGTCGCCCCTGTCCCAGGCCGTGGGACTCGCCGTCCAGAACTTCGCGTCGGCGGCGGCGGGCATCGCGGTGGCCGTGGCGCTGATCCGGGGCCTGGCCCGGAAGTCCACGCGGGACCTGGGGAACTTCTGGGTGGACACGATCCGGTGCACCTTGTACGTCCTGCTGCCGCTGTCCCTGGTCCTGGCCGTGGTCCTGGTGTCCCAGGGGGTCGTTCAGACGCTCGACACCCACGCCACGGTCAGCCTGGTCCAGCCCACCCGGGACGCCGACGGCCACGCGGTCACGGAACAGGTCCTGTCCCTGGGGCCCGTGGCCAGCCAGGTCGCCATCAAGATGCTGGGGACCAACGGAGGCGGCTACTTCAACGCCAATTCGGCCCATCCCTTCGAGAACCCCACGCCGCTGGCCAATTTCCTGGAAATGCTGGCGATCCTGCTGATCCCCGCGGGCCTGGTGTGGATGTTCGGACACGTCGTCGGGGACACGCGCCAGGGCTGGGCCCTGCTGGCGGCGACGCTGATCCTGCTGCTGCCGCCGCTGTGGCTGGGGACCGCCGCGGAACAATCGGGAAACCCGCTGTTGCAACCCCTGGGCGTGGACCAGGCGGCGAGTTCCCTGTCGGCGGGCGGCAACCAGGAAGGAAAGGAGGTCCGCTTCGGCGTCGCAGGGTCGGTCCTGTTCACGGCGGCAACCACCGGGGCATCCTGCGGCGCCGTCAACGCGATGCACGACTCGTACACGCCCCTGGGGGGCCTGGTGCCGCTGGTCCTGATCCAACTGGGGGAAATCGTCTTCGGGGGCGTGGGGTCCGGCCTGTACGGGATGCTGGTGTTCGCGGTGCTGGCGGTGTTCGTCGCGGGCCTGATGGTCGGCCGGACGCCGGAGTACCTGGGGAAGAAGATCGAGGCGCGCGACATCCAGATGGCATCGCTGGCGATCCTGGTCCCGGCGGCGGCGATCCTGATCGGAACCGCGGTCGCCGTGCTGTCGCCCGCGGGCCGGGCGGGGATCGGCAACCCGGGCCCCCACGGATTCAGCGAAATCCTGTATGCGGTCACGTCGTCCGTGGGCAACAACGGCAGCGCCTTCGCGGGGCTGTCCGGCAACACCCCGTTCTGGAACCTGCTGCTGGCGGTCCTGATGTTCGTGGGGCGGTTCGGGATCGCCCTGCCCATCCTGGCCCTGGCCGGTTCCCTGGCGGCGAAGACGCGCGTCCCGGCGGGCGCCGGAACCCTGCCGACCCACACGCCGTTGTTCGTCCTGATGCTGGTGTCCGTGATCGTCGTCGTGGGCGCCCTGACGTACGTCCCGGCCCTGGCACTGGGCCCCGTGGTCGAGCACCTGCAGATGGTCGCGGGCCGTTGAGGAGGAGCGCGATGGGTCCCAAGAAGGCACTGGTCGGTCGGGCGATCCTGGACGCCTTCCGGAAACTGAACCCGGCCCGGCAGGCGAGGAACCCGGTCATGTTCGTGGTCGAGGTCGGTGCGGCCCTGACCACGCTGCTGTGGATTCAGGCCCTGTCCGGTGGGGTGGAATCGGATCCCGGCTTCACCCTGGCGGTGGCGGCGTGGCTGTGGTTCACGGTGGTCTTCGCGAACTTCGCCGAGGCGCTGGCCGAGGGGCGGGGCAGGGCCCAGGCCGACGCGCTGCGGCGTACCCGCCACGACGTGACCGCGAAGCGCCTGTCGCGACCGGACCCGGGCGACGCCGTCGAGCGCGTTCCGGCATCGGCACTGCGGAAGGGGCACTTCGTGCTGATCGAGGCCGGCGACCTGGTCCCCTCGGACGGCGAGGTCGTCCAGGGCGTGGCGACGGTGGACGAAAGCGCCATCACCGGCGAAAGCGCGCCGGTCATCCGCGAAAGCGGCGGGGACCGGAGCGCCGTCACCGGGGGGACGCGGGTCCTGTCGGACTGGCTGGTGGTGCGCATCACGGCGAATCCCGGCGACACCTTCCTGGACCGGATGATCCACATGGTGGAAGGCGCGCGGCGGCAGAAGACGCCCAACGAAATCGCCCTGGACATCCTGCTGGCGGCTCTGACGATCATCTTCCTGCTGGCCACGGCGACGCTGCTGCCGTTCTCGTTGTTCAGCGTCCAGGCGGCCGGCCGGGGCCAGCCGATCCCGATGACCGTCCTGGTGGCGCTGCTGGTGTGCCTGATCCCCACGACCATCGGGGGACTGCTGTCGGCCATCGGGATCGCGGGCATGAACCGCATGGTCAAGGCCAACGTCATCGCGATGTCGGGGCGTGCCGTGGAGGCGGCCGGCGACGTGGACGTGCTGCTGCTGGACAAGACCGGGACCATCACGCTGGGCAACCGGCAAGCGGTGGCCTTCCTGCCGGCGCCGGGCGTGACCGAGGAGGCCCTGGCCGACGCGGCGCAGTTGGCCTCGCTGGCCGACGAGACGCCCGAGGGGCGCAGCGTCGTCATCCTGGCGAAGCAGCGTTTCAACCTGCGGGAGCGCAGCCTGGCCGGTCTGGGCGCGGTCTTCGTCCCCTTCACGGCGCAGACGCGCATGAGCGGCGTGGACCTGGAGGGGCGACCGGTCCGGAAGGGCGCGCTGGAAGCCATCGAGGCCTGTCTGGTCCTGCGGGGGGCGTCGTTGCCGGCGGCGGTGCGGATGACGGCGGAGGACGTTGCCCGCCAGGGGGGCACGCCCCTGGTGGTCGTCGACGGGGCCAGGGCACTGGGCGTGGTGCAGTTGAAGGACATCGTGAAGGGCGGCCTGAAGGAGCGCTTCGCGGAACTGCGCAGGATGGGGATCCGGACGGTCATGATCACCGGGGACAACCCGCTGACGGCCGCGGCCATCGCCGCCGAATCCGGCGTGGACGACTTCCTGGCCCAGGCCACGCCCGAGGCCAAGCTGGCCCTGATCCGCGAGTACCAGGCGGGCGGGCGCCTGGTGGCGATGACCGGCGACGGGACGAACGACGCCCCCGCCCTGGCCCAGGCCGACGTGGCGGTGGCGATGAACACCGGGACCCAGGCCGCCAAGGAGGCCGGGAACATGGTGGACCTGGACAGCAACCCCACGAAGCTGATCGAAATCGTGGAGATCGGGAAGCAGTTGCTGATGACCCGGGGCGCGCTGACGACGTTCAGCATCGCGAACGACGTGGCCAAGTACTTCGCGATCCTGCCGGCAGCGTTCGTGGCGACGTATCCGTCCCTGGCCGTCCTGAACGTGATGGGCCTGGCCACGCCCCACAGCGCGATCCTGTCGGCCGTGATCTTCAACGCCCTGATCATCGTGGCGCTGATCCCACTGGCGCTGAAGGGGGTCCGGTACCGGCCCATCGGGGCGGGTGCCCTGCTGCGGTGGAACCTGCTGGTGTACGGGCTGGGCGGGCTGGTCGCGCCGTTCGTCGGGATCAAGGCCATCGACCTGCTGCTGGCCGGTGCGGGCCTGGCCTGAGGAGGTTCGGGAAGATGAAGACGTTGTGGAGGG
>CAINDP010000066.1 GCA_903847405.1 uncultured Myxococcales bacterium
GCCAGCATCGCGTTGCTGGCGTACTTCGTCATTTCCGACGACCGGACGTCCATGAACAGGATGGGGTTGCCCGTGCGCACGAACGTTTCGTAGACCTCGGTCAGCAGTTCCCGGGCCCGCTCGCTGTCGGTGCCGCAGACGATGCGATCCGGCTTCATCATGTCGTGGACCGCGTCGCCTTCCTTCAGGAACTCGGGGTTGCTGGCCACGTCGAAGGGATGCGTCGTGTTCTGGGCCAGGCAGGCCCGCACCCGGTCGCACGTCCCCACCGGCACCGTGGACTTCACGACCACCAGCCGGTAGCCGTCCATGTTCGCCGCGATGGTCCGCGCGCAGGCCAGCACGTGCTGCAGGTCCGCGGAGCCGTCCTCCTGGGGCGGCGTGCCGACCGCGATGAAGATGACCGTCGTTTCCCGGATCAGGGCCGGGATGTCCGTCGTGAACGACAGGCGCCCCTTGTCCCGGTTCCGTTCGACGACGTCCTCGAGGCCCGGCTCGTAGATCGGGATGCCCCCGGCGTTCAACACTTCGATCTTGCGAACGTCGATGTCGCCGCACACGACGTGGTTGCCGCTCTCGGCGAGGCCCGCGCCCAGCACCAGTCCCACGTACCCCGTCCCGACGACGCCGACCTTCATTCCTGCCTCCGCCCGTTCGCGCCTCACCCGTTTTCGGAACCCGCCCCCGACTCCCCGTCGCCGTCCTGGCCGCCGCCGCGCGAGACCTCCAGCGTGATCACGCGCGCCCGTGTCCTTTCCAGCACGCGGAACCGCAGCCCCTCGAATTCGATCGTGTCGTCCTTCTGGGGCACCCGGCCCGCGTGGGTGATCACCAGGCCGCCCACGGTTTCATACAATTCCTGGTCCGCCAGTTCCATGTCGAACAGGTCCGCGAGTTCCTCGATCGCCATCCGCGCCGGAACCGTGTAGCACCCCGGGCTGCTTTCCTTGATCCGCGGCTCGGCCTTCTCGTGCTCGTCGTAGATCTCGCCGACGATTTCCTCCAGGACGTCCTCGATCGTGACGATTCCCGCGGTGCCGCCGAACTCGTCCACGACCACGGCCATCTGCACGTGCTCGCTCTGGAATTCCTTCAGCAGTTCGCCGATCTTCTTGGACTCCGGAACGAACAGGGTCTTGCGCAGGCTGGCCAGTTTCTTCAGCGAGAACGGTTCCGACGCGTACTGCGCCTGGTACCGCATCAGGTCCTTCACGGTGAGGATGCCGATGATGGTGTCCAGGTCCTCCTCGTACACCGGGTATCGCGAGAACTGGTGCTCCCCGACGACCTTCAGGACCTCGTCCAGGGACGTGTCCAGTTCAAAACCGACCACGTCGGTCCGCGGGATGAGGATTTCCTTGGCCATGGTGTCCGAAAACTCGATGATCGACGTCAGCAGTTCCTGCTTGTCCGTCGGCAGTGCGCCCTGGGCCGTGCCCAGGCGGATCATCGACTCGATTTCCTGCTCGGTGATCGGCGAACCGGACACGCCGACCGATCCGCCCGCGGCGACGATCAGCCGCCCGCTGATGCGCTCGAAAAGCCAGGCGATCGGCCGGACCATCGAACAGATGAAACTGGTCAGCGGAAAGAACGCGACCATCCGGCGCGCGTTGTGCTTGGCGTAGGTCTTCGGGATGACCTCGCCCAGCAGGATCAGCAGGAAGGTCATCACGCCGACCGACGCCGCCACGCTCCAACCTGCGGCGCCCACGATCCCGTACCCGTCCAGGATTTCGGCGGCCAGGCTGGTGGTCAGGGACGACGCCAGGATGTTGACGACGTTGTTCGCGACCAGGATGGATGCGATGACCTGGTTGGGGGACGTGCGCCACAGGGACAACATCCGGTTGCGGTGGTGCTCCTCGTCCAGGATCTGGTGGACCCCGGCCGGGCCCAGGGCCAGCAGGGCGGTTTCCGTGGCGGAAATCAATCCCGACATGGCGATGAGGACGAGGATCACGAGCGATTGGAAACCGTAGGGGCCCACGCGGGCGATTACCTCCAGACACGCGCGACAAGACTAGCAGAGTGGGGCACGGGGGGTCAACGCGAGGCGGGTTCCAGTGCACGCCATGCCGCGTCGTGGAAGCGCGGACGGAAGGCCTGGATTCCCAGGCGCGAACGATCCGGGTGGACGCGGTTCGTCAGCAGGACCACCAGGCGACCGGTGACCGGTTCCATCCAGAAGGACGTGCCGGTGAACCCCAGGTGGCCCACGGTCCCGGTGGGCGCCCGGTCCCCGGCCATCGAACCGCGCGGCGACGGGGTGTCGAATCCCAGCAGGCGGGACGAGCCCGGAGGGGTGGCCTCCCGCGACCAGACGCGCCGGACCAGCGGCGCCGGCCACGCCCCGTCGCCCAGGAAGGAATCCCGGAGGGCCAGGGCGATCGCCGCAACCTCCCGGGCGGTGGAAAACAGGCCCGCGTGGCCCGCCGCACCGCCCAGGATCCAGGCGTTGTCGTCGTGCACCTCGCCCTGGACGCAGCGGCGCCGGGTCGGGCAGACCTCGGTCGCCGCGATCTGGTCCACGGGCACCGGCGTGGTCCCGGCACCCCCGTCCCCCACCGGCACGAAGAACGTCCTGCGCAGGCCCAGGGGCGTGGCCACGAAGTCCGCGAACAGCCGTTCGAACGGGGCGCCCCCGGCGGACTCGGCCAGGGCGGCCAGGAGGATGAAGCCGAGGTCGCTGTAGACGCACGACGCACCCGGGGGCGCCAGCGGGACCTCGGCGGCGATCCGGGAGCGCACCGCGTCGATGGCCTCCCGGGTCCCGGCGACGCCTTCCCCATGGGCGGCCACCAGGTCGGCCGCGAAGGGGCGCCAGGCGGGCAGGCCGGACACGTGGGCCAGCAGGGGAATCGGGGTCAGGGCCGCCCACGGGGTGCCCCGCAGGAACGGAAGCGCCCCCGCGATCGGGGCGTCCAGATCCAGGCGCCCCCGGGCGCACAACGCCAGGATCACCGGCACGGTCGCCAGGGGCTTGGTCAGGGAGGCGAGGTCGAACACCGTGTCGGGCCCTACGGGGGCTTCCACGACGCCCTGGCCGGGAAACGCCGTCGTGCCCGCCGCGCCCAGCCAGGCCTCGTCATGCCCCCGCCAGCATCCCGCCACGGCCCCGGAGAACACCGGACCCTCGCCGCCGCGGAAGGTCGAGGCGACGTCGTCGAATCGATTGGACATGGAGGTTCCCCCTACGACGCGTATGGATCTTCGACCACCTGCAGCACCCCGGAGTCCGCGTCGACGACCGCCTGGACCCCCTCGGGCACGGGGTGCAGCAGGGTCCCATGGCCCGCCGGGAACCCGGTCACCACCGGTCGCCCCAGGATCCGGGCGAACCGCCGGATGGTGGCGACCAGGGCGTCCGTGTCCTCGGGCCGCGCACCCAGTTCCCCGATCACGACCCCGGCGATCCCCGCCGCATCGGCGGCCAGTGCAACCTGCGTCAGCAACCGGTCCAGCCGGTACACGGGCTCGTTCACGTCCTCCACGACCAGGATCGCCCCGCGCAGCGGCGGGGCGTGGCGCGTCCCCATCATCGCACCCAGCATCGTCAGGTTCCCGGCCACCAGGCGCCCCTGGGCCCGCCCGCCGGTCACCGTCTGCAGGCCGTCCCACCGGAAGGTCGCCTCGCGGTCCAGCCCCATCAGGGCGTTCCGCGTCCGCCGCAGGGATTCCGGGTCGGCCTGGGCCAGCGTGGTCACGTTCGGTCCGTGGAAGGTCACCAGGTCCCCGGCGCCCAGGAAGAACAGGTGCAGGGCGGTCAGGTCCGAAAATCCCTGGAACAGCCGGGGCCGCAGGTCGGCCGCCCGGGCCTCCAGGGCGGGAAGGACGCGCATGACGCCGTACCCGCCCCGTGCCGCGATCACCCCGTCGGCATCGTCCGCGGTGAAGGCGGCCAGCAGTTCCGCGGCCCGCTCGTCGTCGGGCCCCGCCAGGAACCCGTCGCTGGCGAACAGCCGGGGGTCCCATCGCGGCACCAGGCCGAAGCCGGCCAGCACCTGGACCCCCGTCGCGAACCGGTCCGCCGGCACCGGCCCGCAGGGGGCCACCAGGCGCACGACCGATCCTCGAACCAGCGGACGGGGCTTGCGCACGGAACCCTCCAGGTATGGGAAGGTGATTATAGTGTCGATGGACCCAAGGTGTGATCGGGCCGCATGGAATGCCCGGGAACTGGCAACCCCGGGGGGCGGAGGGTAGAATTCGCGGCGAGGAGGCACGATGAGCCTGACCATCCTGCAGAAGAGCGACCTTTCCAAGCCGCGCAAGAACCCCAAGATCGCCCTGGTCCTTGCGGGAGGCGCCGTTTCGGGCGGAACGTTCAAGCTGGGCGGCCTGATCGCCTTGAACCGTTTCATCCGCAACCGCAAGGTCACCGAGTTCGACATCTACGTGTGCCTGTCGGCAGGCGCCTTCATCGGCAGTTTCCTGGCCGGGGGCATCCCGCCGGACGAACTGCTGAAGGCCCTCAACGGGACGTCCACGCGGTTCAACCAGTTCAAGTTCTACGACTTCTACTGGCCGGCCGTCGGCGAGTGGGCCCGCCGGGCGGGGCACCTGGGCAACGACGCCGTCCGCGTCTGGCCGCGGCTGGCCAAGGCCGTGGTCAGCCACGTGTCGGCCAACCGCGAGGACCTGGGGCGCCGCGTGCGGGAAGCCTTGCGCCACCCCGGGTACGGCACCTTCGAAAAGGTCATCGGACCCCTCGTGTCGGACCTGCTGAACGCGACGCCGCTGCCCCACGCCGGCCGCTACATCCCCTCGGGGCTGTTCGACACGTCCCGCATCGAGCGCTACGTCCGGGAAAACCTGGCCCGCAACCACATCCCGAACGATTTCCGGATGCTGAACCGCGAAAAGGGCAACGCCCTGTACATCGTCGCCACGAACCTGAACACGGCGAAGGGCGTGGTCTTCGGCTACGACGCCGACCCCACGGCGACCATCGCCCAGGCCGTCCAGGCCTCGACCGCCGTCCCCGGCTTCTACGTGCCCCCGCGCGTCCACGGCGAGGAGTACCTGGACGCCATGGTCCGCAAGACGGCCAACACCAGCCTGGCGGTGCACAAGGGCGCGGACCTGATCATCATCTACAACCCCTTCCGCCCCTTCATGAACCGGAATCGCTACCAGCTGGTTCCCACCGCGTCCAGCCTGTCCGAACTGGGCCTGGGCACGATCCTGAACCAGACGATCCGCACCATGGTCCACACGCGCCTGTATGCCGGCCTGAAGAAGCTGCGCCTGGACCCGTCCTTCAAGGGCGACGTGATCCTGATCGAGCCCACCGAGTCCGACGCCCAGTTCTTTTCGATCAACCCGCTGGCCTTCTGGAACCGCAAGGAGGCCGCCAAGAACGGCTTCAACAGCGTGCGGCAGGACCTGGAACGCAACTACGGCGAGGTGTCGCGCATCCTGGAAGCCTACGGCCTGCAGTGCGACCTGGACGCCATCGGCGAGTCCCTGGACGACGTGCTGGCGGCGCCCCCGGCCCCTGCCCCGGCAAGGACCGCCGCGGCCGCCGCCGGTGGCGCGGCACCGACCACCGCCCCGGCCCCCGGCCACGTCCCCGCCCCGCGCCTGCGCATCGTCCAGTAGGGCCGTCGTTCCCCCTTCCCTCACCAGGACGTGCACGTGGACGTGGACGTCGACGTGGACGTAGACGTGGACGTAGACGTGGACGAACCCGCCCCACCCGTTCTAGAATGCCGCCCATGGGATTGCCGACGCGCCACCTCCCTGCGTTCCTCGCCCTGACGACGGCACTCCTGCTGTCTGCATGCAGCAAATCGCCCGAGGAGCGGGCCGTGCGGGACGCCTTCCAGCGCTTCCTGGAGGGGCTGGACCGGGCGGACGCGGCGGCACTGTGGACGCTGGCCGACGACGATACTCACCGTTTCTTCGACGAACTGGCGGTTGAAACCCGGAATGCCGTGGCCGAAGTGGACGCCCACTGGCCCGAGGCCGAGCGCGTGAAGGCCCGGCGCGCCGTGGCGGGGGACCTCGTGGGTCCCGGGACCACCGGGGCGTCGTTGTTCGCCGCCTTCCTGGACCCCCGCCGCCTGCAGGCACCCCAGGATCCGTCGGCCCGTCGGATCGACCGGGTCGAAATCACCGGCGCCCG
Source organism: uncultured Myxococcales bacterium (assembly GCA_903847405.1). Taxonomy (GTDB): domain Bacteria; phylum Myxococcota_A; class UBA9042; order DTJE01; family DTJE01; genus CAIZWN01. The sequence goes on from CAINDP010000066.1 coordinate 6,131, forward strand.
GGCCCTGGTGGTGATGAAGTCCGGCGAAACCCTGGAACTGGTGTCCGACGCGTCCGGCGCCTGGCGCACCGCGATTTTTTTGGCCCCGGCCCGCGAACTGCCGTGGCTGACCTCCCTGCGCGAGAACATCACCACGGTGGCCGGCAACGCCGCGATCCTGTCCAACAGCCGGGACCAGCATGCCCCCGCACCTGCGGCCCCCTGACGATCCGCTGCCAACACGTCTGACGATTTCGACGGGAATTCGAGGGGGCGGGAAACTACATCTCGCAGGAGCAGCCGGCGCCGGTGCCGCCCAGGCGCTGCACCTTTTCGCGGGCGCCGATCAGGCTGGGGTCCTGGTCCAGGCGGCAGACGTCGCCGCCGAACACCCGCTTCAGTTCCTCGATCTGCTTCTGCTCGACGGTCAACCGGCCCTGTACGCAGTAGACGCCGTACTCGGGCCGGCCGTTCGGGGGCACCGCCGTCGCCGGAACGGACAGCAGCGCAAGGGACATCGCAGCGGCAAACCACAGCGACAACTTCATGATCGGCCTTCCGGAAAAGGGGATCACCACGACAGGGCACCGAACACCGGCCCCCATCTGGCGGCGGAGTTTGCCACCCGGAGACATCGCTTGTCAATCCGTGGGGGGGCCTACAGCGGCCCGATGATCTGCGCGGTGACCAGGGTCACGGGCCAGCCCATCGAAACGGACTCCTTCGTCCCGTTTCCGTCGAGGTCGAAGTCGGGCTTGAGGTACAGGTTCAGGTACTGCAGCACGATGTCCCGCGTGTACGGCGGCGGGAAGGAGGCGGCCGGAATGGCGGCGACGCCGTCCAGCACCTCCTGCAACGGCACAATGCCGCCGATGGCACCCGCGCCGGACACGATGTGGCCGTCGGCCAGGGACACCGTGGCGACGACCTTCGCCCATTGCAGCGTCAACGGAATGCGGCGCGAGCCGAACACCAGCGACATCGGCAGCGTGTAGTCATTGCCGCCGGCCGTCAGTTTCGTGCCGTCCACGATCGCGTTGTCGAACACGTGGACGGGCTCGCACACGGGCTGCAGTTCCCCGTCGCTGACGCCGTACCGGCATCCCGCGGTGGTCGGGTCGCACGACGACGGGGCGATGCGCTGGCCCCAGAACAGGTTCAGATCGAACGGTCCGCCGGCTGTGGGCGGGCCCTCGGCCTCGATCAGCAGCGCCAGATCGCCGGACGCGTTGGCCTTGATGACTTCCGGGTTGAACAGCCACGACAGGACCGCGAACGCGTTGTCGATGCCCTTGACGCAGTTGCCCTTGGGCGCGCAGGTGGTTTCCAGCCCGTCGACGTCCACGCCCTGCCCCGGGTTGCCGGTCAGGCCCAGCGACAGTTTTCCGGCCTTGACCGACGGATCCTCGAATTTCGACAGGCCCGCGCAGGTGCCGGCGACGCACTGGTCGTCCAGGGTGCAGATGTTCTGGTCGTCGCAGGGCAACTCGATCGGCGCGTAGTAGCAGCCGATCGCCGCGTCACACAGATTGTCGGTGCAGAGGTTGCTGTCCTCGCACAACACGGCCTGGCCGACGCACTGGCCGGCCGAGCACTGGTCGTTGATGGTGCACTTCGAGTTGTCGTCGCAGTTGCCCGGGGTCGGGGTGTACACGCAGCCCTGGTCCGGGCGGCAGTTGTCGATCGTGCAGACGCTGTGGTCGTTGCAATCCCGCACGACGCTGCCGCCGCACTCGCCGCTGGCGTTGCACGTTTCGCCGACCATGCAGGCGTTGCCGTCGTCGCAGGCGCCGCCGGTGTTGGGCGCGTGGATGCAGTTGCCCAGCGCGTCGCACGAATCCAGCGTGCACGAGTCGAAGTCGTTGCAATCCTTGACCTGGCTGCGGCAGGCGCCGTCCACGCACGTCCCGAGGCCCGTGGTGCTGCAGGGGTCGGAATCCAGGCAGTTGCCCGACGTCGGCGTGTGCAGGCAGCCCGCCATCGGCTGGCAGTCGTCGGTGGTGCACTCGTTGCGATCGTTGCA
>CAINDP010000067.1 GCA_903847405.1 uncultured Myxococcales bacterium
AGTCCGCGCCGAGTTCGCAGGCCGCGGGGTCGCCCAGGCGGCTGGCGAAGCAGTCGGGCGCCGCGGGGACCGTGCCGCCGGACGCTGTCGGCATGCAGATGCCGCCGGCCTGGGCCGGGCACGGCTGGCAGCGGCCGTTGGGGTCCGGCACGCACGTTGCGTCGCACTGTTCGGGCAGGCACGCGGATCCGTCCCCGCAGTCGGCGTCCGACACGCAGGTCGTCAACTGGAAGCCCGCAGTCCCGGTCTTCGACGCATCGTCGGCAACGGAGCCCCCGCTGCACGCCGCGACGCCCAGGAAGCCCATCGCCAGAACTGCACCGAACCCCGTTGCCTTCCTCATTCCGATGCTCCTGAATCGACGAGAGACGGACGGATTCTACGCTTTCATCGACCGGGGTGAAACCTGACTGGCATCAACTGCCGGAACGCCGCGACCCGAGCCTGCGGAGGGCCACGTACCGGAGCCGGGTCGGTGCCCACCCGCGGCCTTCGTGGGTGGTCGGTCCGGCGTGGACGCACAGGCCTCCCACCAGCCATCCGGCCAGGGGCGTTTCCCGGACGGCGGGGAACGCCGCCTGCACGGCCTGGACGGTCGCCTCGCCCGTCAACAGGGCCAGGGTGAACGACACCGGTTCGGGCGTGCGCACGTCGACGCCGACCTCCCGCAGGCGATCCGAAACCATGCGGACGGCGGTCGCCAGTTCGTCCCCCTTCGAGGTCACCACGGCGACGATCCGGGCACTGCCGGGACCGTCGATGACGAGGCTGGGCGGGGCCAGTTGCACCCCGAACTCCTCCAGGTCCCGGGCCAGCGCGCGCAGGACCTCCACGGGGGCGTCGTCGGGAGGGACGTCGCCCGGGGAGCCGAACGCCAGCGGGGCCACGTACCGGTGGGGCGGCACCCAGGACAGGTCCGCCGAGACGGGCCCCAGGTCGGCCGACAGGCGCCTGGCAACTTCCAGAAGACCGTTCGAAACGGGGACGGTGGGCTCGATCACGCCGCCCACCAGGACATCGGACGCCATGGGATCCTCCTACGCGTTTTCTACAGGCACCGCCGGCGGATGCCGTCGAGGGTCTGGAATGCCGCGGCCCGCCGGACACGGTCCCGACCGCCCTGGAAGCAATATGCCCGGGACTCCACGGTCCCGCCGTCGTCCCAGGCGATGAAGACCGTTCCGACCGGCTTTTCGGGCGTCCCGCCCCCCGGTCCGGCAACTCCCGAAACCGCCACGGCCAGGTCGGCGCCGGTCAGCGCCCGCACGCCGCGGGCCATCGCCTCGACGGTCGGCCCCGACACGGCGCCATGGGTCAGCAGCACGTCCCCCGGCACCGACAGGACCCGTTCCTTCACGTCGTTCGCGTAGGCCACCACGCCCCCCCGGAACACCGCGCTGCTGCCCGGCACCTCGGTGACCAGCGCCGCGATCAGGCCGCCCGTGCACGATTCGGCCGTGGCCAGGGTCCGGCCCGCCGCCGCCAGGGATGCCACGACGACGGCCTCGAACGTCCGGCCGTCGATGTCATACACGCAATCGCCGAAGCGGGCCAGCACCGCTTCCAGGGCCGCCCGATCCGGGCACTTCACATGGACCTCGGGAAAGACCTCCCAGGCGATGACCGGGTTTCCGTCCCCCCGGTGCCCGCCGACGGGGGCCGGGACGTCCCCTGCGTTTCCGTGCTCGGGCGGAAGTGACGCCTGCCGGCAGAAGGCCACGGCGTCCTCGATCCGGACGCCGACCAGGCGGGCCACCCTGGGAAAATCACGCGACATCCGGACTCCGGGGAGGGAGGGTGCGACGGCGACCGGCGTTCAGTCCTTCTTCGCAAGCTCTTCGTCCTTGGCCAGCGAGAACTTCTTCCGGACGTCGGCCGGCAGCTCCTTCGTCTTCCGGTAGCGCGGCTCCAGTTGCTGCACCGGGAAGGCCTCGGGGCCGATCTCGTCGTCCTTGACCAGTTCGCCGGCCATGAACCACTTCGTTTCCGAAAATTCACCCTTCTTCGGCTTGGGCTCGACCGGGGCCTTGGCAGCCGGGGCCTTCACGGCCGCCACGGCGGCGGTCTTCCGGGCCTTCATGCCCTGGGTCGCACGGGTCACGGGCGCCGCGGGCGCCGCAGGGGCCGGAGCCACCTTGACGGCGGGCGACGACCGCGTGGCCTTGGCAACGGGCGTCGCCGGCGCGGTCGGGAGGATGATGGTCGCCTTGCCGGAGTCGGCCGAAGGGGCCTTCACTTCCTCGAGGGGCGAACCGTCCATCGGGCAGAACCGTCCACCGGACGGCCATGACCTCTGGCACTTCGGGCAGATCTTCATCGACGGTTCTCCCGCGTGGGTCAGGGGGAGGGTATCACGGGTATGGGCGGGGCTCCAACGCGGTGAAGGCGATGCAATCCTAGAGGCCGAAGTTCGGGACGATGCGCGGACCCGCGATTTCCGTGACCGAACTGAGGACGGTGTTGTCGCCGCACGTGAAGATGCCTGCGTCCCACAGATCCCCGGGCTTCAAGGTGACTTCCCGGCTGTGCAGAGCCAAGCCGCTGGCGTAGGTCTTCAAGGTCGCGATGGCGTCGCCGGTCCCGGCGACCCCGGAATGGATCACCCCGAACCGGAAACGACGGCCCTTCGGGCAATTGGCCAGCAGGTTCTGCAGCACCACGGCCTCCGGGAGCATGCCGTCCTGGCTCTGGGACACCAGGGACACTCCGCCGTTCAGGTACCAGGTGTTCCCAACGTCCGGCGTGGGATTCCCGTAGTAGCAGTCGTCATACGTATCGTACCAGTACGAGTCGCAACCGCCGTTCTGGTCGGCCGAGGAGCAGTTCAGGAAGTGCAGGTCCAGATCCGGGCCCGCTCCGGACTGAAGGGGCGCCCCGTCCGCCCGCCGCCAGGTCAGCGCAACGGCCGCCGCCAGCCGCTGCGTGACCGTGACCGACCGCGTGTCCTCGCCACAACTCGGGTGGCCCTGCGCGTCCTGGACCTGCAGCCGGAAGGTGTAGGTCCCGGGCACGCCCGCGAACAAGGCCACACCCGGGCGCGCCCCGTCCGGAACCGGTGCGCCGTCGTTGCCGGCGGGCTGGTCGACGGCCCAGGTGAACGTGTTCACCGGTGCGAAGAACGAGGTCGATTCGGCGCCCGAGGCCGACAGCACCGTGCAGGCCGGGACCGTGGCGTTCTCGAAGGCCCGGATCTTCGGCACGGCGCAGCGCCCGGCCAGCAGCGTGCCCGCCAGGGGCAGGAAGGTCGCCCCCGGGAACTGGTTGCCCAGGACGACCAGGTTGCCCGACACCGGTTCGCCGAGCCCCGACGGGAGCACCGTGGGGGCCCACACCACGCGCAACTGCAGCCCGCCGGCCGGGATCGTGACCGGCGCCGCAGCCGTCGGCGCCTGCTGATCGGGGAACAGGGCGAAGTCCAGCGACGCGCCCGCGGCCACCCAGGACGGTTCCAGGGAAATGTCGCGGACCACCAGGTCCAGGCCGCCGCAGGACTGGAGCGTGACCCGGTGCGACACCGATTCCCCGACGGCGACGGATCCGAATTCCAGCGTGTCGGGGACCCAGCGAGCGCAGGTCCGCTGCAGGTTCCCGCGCAGGAAGGCCTTCGGCGGGTTGCCTGTCCGGGTCGGGTCGCTGGTCAGGACCTCGATTTCCGCCAACCCGTCGGCATCCACCGTGGGCGCGAAGACGATCGTCACGGACCAGGTTTCGTTGGCGGCCAGGATCCGGGGCGGGTCGATGGGCCACTCGCGGGCGGCGCCCACCGTGATCGGCCCGAACCCCAGTTCCGGCGCGTAGTCTGCCGACCCGGTCACCCGGAACCGATCCACGCGCAGCTCGCCGGGACCCAGGTTCCGGACCTGCAGGGGCCGCCTGGCATTGGCGCCCGCCTGGACGTACCCGAATTCCATCGTGTAGGGCGCCAGTTCGACCTTGCCGGCGAACTCGGGGCCGGGATCGGTGCCCGGGTCCGTCGGTCCGGGGTCGTCCACCCCTTCGGCGCCCGATTCGTCGGCAGCGGCCTCCTCGGCAACGCCGGGGTCCGACGGCACGTCCGGGGGACCGGGGTCGCGCGGGCCCGGATCGGCCATGACGACGTCCAGCGGGTCCCCGGGGTCGGTCCCCGCATCCGACGGGGCGGTCGAACCTGCGCAGCCGGCCAGCGCCAGCATCGCAACGACCCCCGCCAGGAACAGCCGCCGCGCCGTCATGCCGAACCTCCGTGACCCGAGTCCCTGGATCGTCCCGAGTCGGCTTCGGCTCCGGCGAGAGTTTCCTGCGGAAACCCATCGCCTGCGCCTGCGCGCTCGGGAGGGCTGGATCGTCCCGAGTCGGCTACGGCTCCGGCGAGAGTTTCCTGCGGAAACCCATCGCCTGCGCCTGCGCGCTCGGGAGGAACAGATGGGAATGATAGCAAAGCGGCCAGGGCGTCGAGCACCGTGTCGAGATCCGGCCGGGGCGACACCAGGCCCGGGGCCACGTTCCGGACCACCATGGCCTGCGCGGTCGTGGGCCCGATGGCCACGGCAAGGGCCCCCCGCAGGACCTCCCGGGCGGCCGCGTCCCCCAGGATCCGGAACAGTCCGTCGAACGCCGAGGGGCTCAGGAACAGGGCCGCGTCGATCGGCAGCGCGGCCTGCAACGCGGCGACTTCGGGCGGCGTCGGGGACGCCGTCACGGTCCGGTAGGCGACCACGGCATCCACGGCGCCGCCGGCCTCCCGGAGCCCTTCGATCACCACGTCGCGCCCGACCTCCGCGCGCAGGACCAGGGTCCGCCCCGCCGCCGCCCCGTCGGCCAGCAGCGCCGCCAGCAAGCCGTCGCCATCCTCCCGGTCGGGAATCCGGATCCCCGTGGCGCCCGCCCGTTCCAGCACGGCCGCCGTGGACCGGCCCACCGCGGCCAGGCGCGTCCGTCCCAGGACCTCGGGCCGCAATCCATCGGGACCGGCCCCGGCAACCAGGATCCCGGCTCCCGTGGGCGACGACACGACGACATGGTCGTAGGACGTCAGGGAGGACAGCGCGCGATGAAGCGGGTCGGCATCCGCGGGCGGGGCGAAGGCGATGGTGGGGAACACGACCGCGATGCCGCCCCGGCGCTGGATGGCGGCGGCGGTGGATCGGGCCTTTTCGGCGTCACGGGTGACGAGGATGCGGCGACCGGCAAGCGACGAGGCCACCTTCCCTCCGGTCGAAGTCGATACCCTAGCCCTGATTGCCTTCCAGCTCGTCCAGGATCGCCTGGCCGCCGTTGGCCAGCAGTGCCTGGGCCACCTGCCGGCCCAGGGCCTCGGGCGCGTCCCGTGTTCCCTCGAAATCGACCTTGCGCAGGTCCGTTCCGTCGGGCCGGCCCAGGATGCCCACCATCAGGATCGCCTCGCCCTCGATCCGCGCGAAGGCCCCCAGCGGCACCTGGCACCCGCCGCCCATCGCGGACAGGAACGCCCGCTCGGCCCGCATCACGATGCGCGTCGGCGCGTGCTCCAGGGCCAGGTGCAGCAGGTCGCCGACCTCGGTGTCGGTTTCCCGGTTTTCCACCACCACGATGCCCTGCCCCGCCGCCGGCACGAACTCCGGCGGCGTCAGGAACGCGGCGATGCGCTCGGACAGGCCCAGGCGCCGCAGGCCCGCCGCCGCCAGCACGATGGCGTCCAGTCCCTCGTCCAGCTTCCGCAGGCGCGTTTCCACGTTGCCCCGCAGGCTGACGACGTCCAGGTCCGGCCGCATCGCCTTCAGCAGCGCCTGGCGCCGCAGGCTGGAGGTCCCGACCCGCGCGCCCTGGGGCAGGCTGCGCGGACAGTGCCACTGGCGGGACACGAACGCGTCGTACGCCACCTCGCGGACCAGGGCCGCGCCCAGGACCAGGCCCTCGGGCAGTTCGGCAGGAACGTCCTTCAGGCTGTGCACCGCCAGGTCGCACCGGCCGTCCAGCAGCGCTTCCTCGATTTCCTTGACGAACAGGCCCTTGCCGCCGACCAGGGCCAGCGGGACGTCGAGGATCTTGTCGCCCTTCGTGTGGATGATTTCGACCCCGACTTCCAGGTCCGGGACCGCCGCGCGCAATCCCGCCGCGACCATTTCGGTCTGGGTGATCGCCAGCCGGCTGCCCCGTGTCCCGATGACCAGCCTACGCATCCTCGCCTCCCCGCCCGTTCCCTGCGCCCGTCTTCCCCGGCCGCGTTTCGCCTTCCAACCGGAACAGCACCCTCGTCGCCTCGGCCAGCCCCGTCCCGGTGCCCGCATGGGCGGCTTCCCGCAGCACGCAGATGGGATCGTGCAGCAGCTTGCCCGTCAGCGACGTCGCCAGGGCCTCGACCACCTTCCGCACCTCGGGCGACGCCTCGCCCAGTTCCTTCAACGCCCGGGCCACCTCGCGCTCGCGCAGGTCCTGGGCGCGCAGTCCCAGGGCGGCGATCAGCGGCTGCACCTCCAGGGTCCGCAGGTAGCGCTCGACGCCCTCGACCTCGCGCCCGATGATGTCGTCCGCCTTGTGCACGTCGCCGCTGCGGCGGCGCATGTGCTCCTCGACGATCTGGTTGAAGTCGTCGATGTTGTACAGGTACGCGCCTTCCAGCCCGCTGACTTCCGGCTCGATCACGCGCGGCACCGCGATGTCCACCAGGAACACCGCGCGGTGCTTGCGTCGCGCCAGGGCGCCCTTCACCAGCGGCCGATCGATGACGTAGCCCGGCGACGCCAGGGAGGCGATGATCACGTCCGCCTCGACGATCAGTTCGGGCAGATCCGTCAGGGGCGCCCCCGACCAGCCGTAGGTTTCTGCGACCTTCATGGCCTTTTCGACGGTGCGGTTGGCCACCACGACCCGCCGGGCACCCGCGGCGGCCAGCGTCTTGCCCACGGCCTCGGCCATCTTCCCGGCGCCCAGCAGCAGCACCGTCGACTTCGACAGGTCGCCGAAGACCTGCCGGGCCAGGTCCACCGCGATGGACCCGACGGACACCTGGCCGGTGCCCACGCCCGTCGTCGTCCGAACCTCCTTCGCGACCTTGAAGGCCTTTTCGAAGAAGCGCGCCAGCACCGCGCCGACGGTTCCGGCCTCCATGGCGACGCGGTAGGCGTCCTTCGCCTGCCCCAGGATCTGCGGTTCGCCGATGACCAGCGAGTCCAGCGAACTGGTCACGCGGAACAGGTGCCGCACGGCATCCAGCCCGTCCATGCGATAGACGTGGGGCTCGACCTCGTCCAGCCGTGCGCCGCGATCCTCCGCCAGGACCCGGGCGGCCGCGCGCTGGATGGCGTCCGCCACCAGGCCGTCGTCGCCGACGCCGTACAGTTCGGTCCGGTTGCACGTGGACAGGACCACGGCCTCCCGCATCCCGACGCCACGCAGCAGCCCCAGGATCCGGCGGCACGCATCCTCGTCCAGCGAAAAGCGCTCGCGGACCGCGATCGGCGCCGTCCGGTGGGACAGGCCGACCAGCACGATGGGCGACACCGCCATCAGCCCAGCCTCCGCAGTGCGTACATCAGCACGATCGGCAGGGTGGACAGGAACCCGACCACCGACAGGACGGCCGCCCGACGCCCGCGCCAGCCCGTGGTCGCCGACAACAGTACGATGATCGCGTACAGCACCCAGACCCCGACGCCCAGGAGGTACTCGGGCAGCAGCACCGCGCCGCCGGCCCCGCCCCAGTAGGCCCACACCGCGCCCAGGATGATCCCCACCGTGTAGAACGGGAACCCGATGCGCACGGCCGCCGCCGACCACTCCTCCAGCCGCGACACCGGGGGCAGCCTGGGCCACCCCTGGCCCCGCCGGACGCGCAACCGCTGGTCGGCGATGATCGCCAGGATTGATGCGACGAACGACACGCCGAAGCAGAAGAAGCCGACGGCCGACGTCGCGATGTGGACCGGGGTGACGAACTTCATGAATTCCAGGTGGGCCGCGGTGTGCTCGGTCCCCGCGTTGTTGAACAGGGTCCCCAGCACGACGGTCGCCACGGTCGCGATGAAGGCCCCCAGCAACTGCGTCCGGACGAACAGGTCGACCACGACGAACAGCGTCACGCCGGCAAACACCGACAGGTTCATCAGCGACGCGGGGGCCATGACCGGCGGCGGGAAATTGCCCAGGTGCTGGTGGCCGATGGCCAGCAGGTGCGCCATCGCCGCCAGGGCCAGCAGGGGTTTCGCCACCTTCAGGGCCGCAGGCCAGGTCCGGGAAACCGCCAGCAGGTGGAAGATCGTACTGACCCCGTAAAGCGTCAGCGCGAGCAGCATGGGTATCGAATGCACGGCCTCCTCCCCCCCGGCGGCGCGGCTCCCGGATGCGGGAGTCTACCACAACCATCCCCTGCCCCCCGGGAGAGCGCGCTTGCAAGGCTTCGGGTTTCCAGTGTTTCCGGGAAGGTCACGCCGCGTTGCGTGCGGAGCCGCTGAGCATCGTATAGGCCGCCACGAGGGCGCCGATCGAGTACAGCACCGCGATCAGCCAGGGCACCTGGACGATAGCCAGGATCAGGAAGACGAACAGGTAGGCGTCGCGCTTGACCAGCGGGGCGAGGTAGGACGTGATGAACCGGCGCCACCCCTCGGCCTCGGCGCCGCCGCTCCAGTCCAGTTGCCCCGAGTCGGACGTGCCGGCCGCGAGCAGCCGCCGGTAGGTCGTCGCGACGATCGGCACCGTCACCGCGAATCCCGTCGCCGCCATGACCAGCAGG
>CAINDP010000068.1 GCA_903847405.1 uncultured Myxococcales bacterium
CTGGTCGCGGGCAACGCGACCCGCCTGCGCTGGTCCTGGGACGGCAGGTTCGGTGCGGCGCTGGCGACCTTCCCGGCCAGCGACGCCGATGCCGCGCTCGCGGCCCTGGGACTGTGCCTCCCCTCGCGCTGGGACCACGGCACCGTGGGTCGGGCGCCCGCCGCGGTCCAGGATCTGGCGGAGGCGATCGGCGGGGTTCGGTCCGGTCAGTGGATCCTGTCCACCGACCCGGCCGGCGACATTCTGGTCGTGGGCGCCTGGTGGCCCTGGGGCGGCGGGCAGACCCTTTCGATCCGCCTGTTCCCGGTTGCGACAGGGACCTCCCTGCCCTTGCAGGACGAACTGACGGCGGCCTTCCGCGGCTGGTTCTGCCCCTGAACCGATCGACCCGTCCCCGGACGCCACAACTCGCGCCTGTCAGTCCATGGTGCAGAACGCTTCCAGCAGGCGGAGCTGGCAGTCCAGGTACCTCGTGCGCCCCGCCAACCCCGCGGCGTTCGTGAACAGGTGCACGTCGAACAGGGCGTACAGGATCATCGCCTCATGCAGGGCGCGGTGGTGCCGCTGCGGCAGGCCGTACCAGGACATCACGCGCTCCGGTTCCTCCAGGCGGGGAGCATTGGATCGGCCCGAGGCGACTCCGGCTCCGGCGAGAGATTGCTGCGCAATCCGCTCGCCTGCGCCTGCGTGCTCGGGCGGCTGCAAGGTGTCGCAGTCCCGGGCCAGCATCATGGCGGTGTAGGCCAGATCCTCCACGGGACTTCCGATCCGGCACCAGTCCAGGTCCAGGAGGCCCGTGACCCGGTCGGTCGGGTCCAGCAGCAGGTTCCCCCAGTGGAAATCGCCGTGCACGAAGACGGCTTCCGCAGGCGCCAGGGCCGCGACGTGCCCCGCATGGCGCTGAAGTGCGGTTTCCACCCGGGCCCGCACCCCGCCGGGCAGCGTCTGCCGGACCTCGGCGTACCGCCTCCCCGCATCGACCACCAGCCAGTCGGCATCGCCGGGAAGGCCCGCCAGGCCGGCCGTCGCGTCGTGGAGCCCCCGCATCGCCCGGACCAGCCTTCGGCGCTCGTCCTCCTGGGCGTGATGCAGATCCTGCCAGGGACGCAGGATCCGTCCCGGGAGCATGCGATGCAGCGTCCAGAGGGCGTCGTCCGCCACCACGAACCCCTGGCCGTCATCGGCGGGCAGATTCGCCGGGACCTGGCACGGAAGCAGCGACCGCACCCGGGCCAGCAAGGCGGTTTCCCGATGGAAATCGACTATCGTGGAGGCCGACAGATCCCGGGCCCGCAGCACGTAGGAATCGCCCAGCATCCAGACCCGCGCGATGGCGGCGTGCCCGGGCCGTCGTGCCGGCAGGTTCGCGGCATCGGGATGCCCGCGCGCCCAGCGGCCCAGGACGTCCTCGGGCGTTTCAGTGGATGGCAGGTCCGGCCGCATCGTCACTCCTGGCGGCGACTGTAGCGCGACTGGCGGGGCCCGTGCAATCGGGCGGGGCGCGTCCCGACGCGGGCGCCGCAGTCATGGTTATCTGCCCGGCCGTCCGCGTGCTAGGCTTTGCCGTCGTGTGCGAGGGTGTTCCATGGCGTGCCGCAGCAGGGCGAAGCGTTCCGGGGTGCTGGTTCCGCTGGCCCTCATGGCCCTGGCGGCATGCAGCCCTTCCGAGTCGCTGCCCGTGGCCAATCCCTTCGACACCGTCGATCCCGGCGACTGCGGTGCGGCGTGTACGGACATCGGCACCGACCGGGGGCCGGATGCGCGCGATCCGGGCACGCCCCCGACGGACCTCGCCGGGGAGGACGACGCGCCGGTCGCCTTCGATCCGGGACCCGACCTTTCGCTCCAGGATCCCGGCCCCCAGGACCCCGGTCCCGAGGATCCCGGCTTGACCGACCTGGGCCCGGCGTGCACGACGACCCCGAATTGCGCCCTGGGGCAACTGTGCCTGGAGGGGCACTGCGCCCCCGGGTGCCAGTCCGAACGCGACTGTCCGAACGGGATGCGGTGCGACCCCGCCGACGGCCTCCACGGCGCCTGCAAGGAATGCCTGGTCGATGACGATTGCGACGCTGCGGCGAAGTGCGTCCAGGGCACCTGCGCGTCCGTCTGCGTGACCGACATGGACTGCACGTCGATGAATCCCGCGCTGCCGCGCTGCTCCAGCGGACTCGGGGTGTGCGTCGCGTGCCTGCAGGACTCCGACTGCACCATCGGCAACGTGTGCGATGCCGACACCTGCGTGGCCGGGTGCCGGGGCGACCGGGACTGCGTGCAACCCCTGCGCTGCGACCTCGACACCGGGCCCCATGGCGCCTGCGTCCAATGCCTGGGTTCCGGGGACTGCACGGTCCCGCAGGTCTGCGAGGGCGGTTCCTGCGTCATCGACTGCGCGGCCATCTCCTGCCCCGTCGATCGGCCGCGCTGCCTTTCCGATACGGGGGACTGCGTCACCTGCATCGACAAGGGGGATTGCGGCACGGGCAAGGTCTGCACGAACTTCCAGTGCTGGCCGGGGTGCGCCGGGGACGCCGACTGCCAGGGGGGATGGCACTGCAAGGCAGGCGGGAACGGCACCTGCGTCCAGTGCCTGCTGGACGGCCAGTGCGCCCCGGGCAGCGTCTGCCGCAACGACGTGTGCGTCGTGTCCACGCCGATATGCCACCAGGATTCGGAGTGCAAGGCCGGCCAGTACTGCCACCCGGTCCTGAACGACTGCCACACGATCCCGCCGAACGCCTGCACGCCGGGCGTCAATTGCGGCTTCCTGGGGCTGGGCGGCAAGTGCGACCCGTTGACGAGGACGTGCATCGATTCCTGCTCGCTGGGGATTTGCGGACTCCTCAGCCAGACCACCACGCCGTTCTGCATCGACGGCGGCTGCTACGAATGCGGCACCAGCGCAGACTGCCCCGGCACCCAGTGCAGCCTCTTCGACCGCACGTGCAGCGCCTGCAGGGCCGACGCCGACTGCCTGGGCGCCCAGACCCGCTGCGACACGTCGGACGGCAAGTGCTACGGATGCCTGACCGACGGCCAGTGCGGCGCCGGGAAGCGCTGCGAGCCCGTGGACCGCGTCTGCGTGGACTGCCTGACCGCGGGCGATTGCAAGGTCGCGGGAAAGCCGGTCTGCGGCAAGGACGGCACCTGCATCGCGACCTGCTCGAACGAATGCACGAAGGCCGGCGACGTGTTCTGCGTGGCCGACAATCCGGATGCGTTCAAGGAATGTGGGGACTGGGACAACGATCCGTGTCTGGACATCGGCTCGGAATACGGCCCGACCAGCGCCTACGCCTGCCCGCCGGTCCAGCAGTGCGACGTCCAGCCCGACGGCGTCCACGGCATGTGCGTCTGCCACGACAAATGCACCAGCGGGCAGTCGAAGTGCGAGGGTGGATACCAGATGACGTGCGACCAGAATTTCAACAGCGGCTGCTGGTACTGGGGCACGCACTCCTGCTCGTCGTCCACGGTCTGCACGGCCGGGCAATGCGTCTGCAAGAACGACTGCACCACCCCCGGCGCAACGAGGTGCCTGGACCAGTACACCCTGGAAACCTGCACCAGGAATTCGAACGGCTGCACCTACCGGTTGGTGACCCAGTGCTCCAGCACCGACAAGTGCTGGGACCCCGGGGTCTGCTCCAACTAGCCTCCGCCCTGCCCTCGGACTTTCCTCCGCGGAAGATTCCGGGTACAAACGTTCCAGTCGCGATGGCAGGTGATCATGAAGCGTTTCGACGGCAAGGTGGTGTTCATCACGGGCGCCTCGTCCGGCATCGGCGAAGCCATGGCCCGGGAGTTTGCAAAACGCGGCGCGGCGATCGCGGTCGGGGCCCGTCGGGAAGATCGCCTGGTCGCCCTGTGCCAGGAACTCCGCGGCCTGGGCGCGAAGGCCCTGGCCGTGCGGTGTGACGTCACCGTGGACGGCGATCTCGAGGAGGCGGCCGCACGCATCCGCGCCGAGTTCGGGGGCATCGACGTCGTGGTGGCGAATGCCGGGTTCGGCGTGGTGGGCCGGGTGGACCGCCTGAAGCTGGACGACTATCGCCGGCAGTTCGAAACGAACGTGTTCGGCCTGATCCGGACCATCCAGGCCACCGTCGAGGACGTCAAGGCCCGCAAGGGATCCTTCGCCCTGCTGGGCAGCGTCGCCGCGTTCGCCAGCGGCGCCGGCGGATCGCCCTACCAGATGAGCAAGGCGGCCGTGAAATCCCTGGGGGAGGCCTTCTGGGCGGAAATGGCGCCCCTGGGCGTGTCCGTCACGACGATCCATCCCGGGTACGTGGACAGCGAGATCCGCACCCTGGACAACAAGGGCCTTCCGAAGGCGGGAGCCAAGGATCCGGTGCCGGCCTGGCTGATGATGCGCACCGACGTCGCGGCCCGCCAGATGGTCAACGCCATTGCGTGCCGTCGGCGCGAGGCGATCATCACGGGGCACGGCAAGGCGATCGTGGCGATATCACGCCACTTCCCCAACCTGCTGGCCCTGGTGCTGAAGAGGGGCGCGGCAAGCCTGCGGACCACTCCGGCGCGCAAGCACTGACCTTGTGGCAGGGTCACACCAGTTTGAAGAACTTCAGGATTTCCGCTTCGACGCGGAAGATGCTGTCGTGCAGAAGGTGGTCGTCGGGCAGTTCCACCAGGCGGACCTTCGGGTGCGTCCGGGCGTATTCGCGCGACGACTCGATCGGGACCACCTCGTCCCCCGTCCCGTGCAGGATCAGCGTCGGGCAGGGAACCTCCGGAATCCGCGGGTACATTTCCAGATCCTCGACCAGTTCCCAGTGCACGGGGGTCGGGGTTCCGGCCGCGTCCGCGAACTCCATGTCGCCGGCGATCTTCCAGCGATCGACCCCGCCCGGTCCCACCAGCCGATCCCAGTGATCCTGGAGCCCGAAGCCCGGGGCCAGCAGCACCAGTCGATCCACCCGCAAGCCGTTGTACTGGGCCCACAGCGCCGCCACGTACCCGCCCAGGCTGGACCCGACCAGGCGCCATTCGGTGTCCCCGTCGGCGTCCAGGCGATCCATGGCGTCCAGCATGTCGGTCATGGTCAGGGCCTGGAAGGACGGGGCGTTCAGGTTCGGCAGTTCCAGTCGCTGCCCGTGGCGGGCGAACGCATGCGCCAGTGCCATGCCCTTGTAGGAACTGGGGCTCGACGCGAACCCGTGCAGATAGGCGTACCGGAACAATGGCGTGTCCTTTCCAGACCGTGCGCATGAATTAGCGGAAAGCGAGGGTGAAGGCAAGGGATTCTGACAGCGAATGCCGGGTGGAGACGTCCTGCGTTCGGATCACGCCCCCCGTGCGGCGTTTTCACCGGCCACGTGACCGGACGCCCAGGCCCATTGCAGGTTGAAGCCGCCGCAATCGCCGTCGACGTCCAGCACCTCGCCGGCAAGGAACAGGCCCCGGACCAGGCGGGACTGCAGCGTGTCCGGGTCCACGTCGGCGACGTCCACGCCCCCGGCGGTGACCTGGGCCCCGGCCCAGGGACCGGTGCCGATGACCTCGAACGACCACGACCGCAACGTTTCGGCGATGCGCCCGCGAACGGCGGCCGCAACGCTGCCGGCGGGCTGCTCCAGGTCCGTCACGCCCGACTCGCGCAGCACCGCGGGGATCAGGCGCTTGTTCAGGAAGCCGACCAGGACGGCCGACACCGGCCGTTGCGGCAGGTGTTCGAAACGCCGCGCAACCTCCTGCCGGAGGACGTCGGGTTCCAGGTCGGCGACCAGACGCACGTTCAAATGGACCGTGTCCCCGGCCTGGAGGCATTCGCCTGCCGCACGGCAGACGTCCAGCACCGCCGGACCCGAGGCGCCGTGGTCCGTGAACAGCACCTCCCCCTGGGACTGCGCGACAACCCCGCCGCGGCAAAGGACCTCGACCGCGCCGTCGAACCGCGTGCCCTGCAACTGGCGCAGCCACGGACTGGACAGGCGCAGGGGCGCCAGCGCGGGGAAGGGCTCCAGGATGCGGTGCCCCAGCGACCGAGCCAGCAGGTATCCGCTGCCGTCCGCCCCCAGGCCCGGCGCAGCGCGCCCGCCCGTGGCCAGCACGACGCGATCGACCGTCCCGCCCGCCCCCGCCGGCGGCACCGGGTCCGCCACGACGCGAAATCCCGCCGCGGTACGCTCCACCGCCTGCACGGTCGCGCCGCAGAGGACCTGCACGCCCAGTTCCTCCATCCGCCACCGCAGCACGTCCAGCACGCTGGACGCCTGGCCCGACCGCGGAAAGACCCGTCCCCGTTCCTCGACCACGGGCGTGATGCCCAGATCCTCGAACAGCCGCAGGGTCCAGGCCGAATCGTGACGCGCCAGGATGGAACGGGGGAAGGTTGGAACGCATCCGTGGAAATGCGCCGGGTCGAGGTCGATGTTGGTCAGGTTGCAACGGCCGTTTCCCGTGGCCAGCAACTTCCGGCCCACCCGCTCGCCTTTCTCGAACAGCCGCACCTCGGCCCCGGCCCGGGACGCCGCGATGGCCGCAACCATCCCCGACGCCCCTCCCCCGATGATCGCCACGCGCACTGGCATTGTTTGCCGTCCCGCCGGAACCCGAGGGGCAGGATAGGAACAGCCATCCCCGCGGTCAAGGCGAGCGAAGGAATAGGCCCGGTGCAGAAAAGTTCCCCCCTTCAGAAACGCCGCCGGTGTTCCGAAGGTGTCCTGGCGACCGGACGGGTTTGACGTTCGGCGGCGGAGGATTCCATGGGATTCCGGAACTGCATCCCCACCATCATCGCAACAAGCCTGGCGACGCTGATGTCCGGGGCCGCGTCCGCGATCCCGCCCCGGAGCGAGCCGCAGGGACCCGCGGTGGACGTCGACACGACGGAAGCCCTTGCCGCCTACGTTTCGGCCTGCGACCAGGGCTCGCCCCGCGACTGCGCCTTCGCGGCCCGGATGCACCTGCAAGGGCGCATCGTCAAGGCGGACCCTGCGCGCGCCCTCGTCTGCTTCGAAAAGGGCTGCCGCCTGGGCGACGGCGCCCAGTGCAACGCCGCGGCCGGCCAGTCGGACGACCCGACCTCGTCGAAATCCCTGGCCCTGTTCGAAAAGGGCTGCGAACTGGGCGACCGGAGGTCCTGCGAAAACGCGGCCACCTACCTCTACATGCAGGCGCTGGAAATGATGGACTCGGGCCTCGCCCGCCGCGCCTTCCGGGTCGCGTCCCGCCTGTGCGACGCGCAGGGCCCCGCCTCCGAACCGTTCTGCAAGCAGGTCGCCGACTGCCTGATCGACGGCTTCGGGGTCCGGGCCGACGAGGCCGTGGGCGAGCGCCTGCTGAAAGAGCAGTGCCAGCGGAACCCCGGCCAGGGCGCCTGCGCCGATCTGGGCGACCGCTACCTCAGCGGCGACGGCGTTCGGCCCAGCGTGGTCGAGGCCCGCAACGTCCTGGACGCGGGATGCCAGGGCGGCGATACCGGCAGTTGCAGCGTGATGGCCCGCCTCTGACGTCGAAAGCGACGTTCGCTCCCTCCTCAAGCCCCCCGTGCTGCGCTACACTCGCCACCCGGCCGCTCCGGGTGCGGCTGGTTTCACGGGAGGGTCGTCATGCGGATCGAGCTCGAGCCCAAGTACCAGCGTGCCCTGTTGGACCGCTTCCTGCGCTATGTGAAGGTGGACACCCAGGCCGACGAGAATTCCACCACCAGTCCATCGACGGAAAAGCAGAAGGTTCTGGGACGCCTGCTGGCCCAGGATCTGCTGGCGCTGGGATGCGTGGACGCCCGCATGGATGAATGGGGATACGTCTTCGCCACCGTTCCCGCCAACCCGCCGCACCTGGCCGATCGGGTCCCCGTCCTGGGGTTGATCGCCCACGTGGACACCGCGTGCGGGTGCAGCGGCGCGAACGTGAACCCGCAGGTCATCGAGAACTACGACGGTGGCGATCTGCGCCTGCCCGCCAACCCCGAGGTCGTGATCAAGGCCTCCGAGGAGCCCAACCTGGCCCTGTGCAAGGGGCACACGCTGGTCACCACCGACGGCACGACGCTCCTGGGCGCCGACGACAAGGCCGGCATCGCCGAGATCGTGACCGTGGTCGAGTGGCTGCGGGATCACCAGGACTTCCAGCACGGTACGGTCCGCGTGGCGTTCACGACCGACGAGGAGGTCGGCCGCGGCACCGAGCACTTCGACGTCGTGGCCTTCGGCGCACAGTACGCCTACACCCTCGACGGCTCCGATCTGGGCGAAATCGAGGACGAGACGTTCTGCGCCGATGCCGGCAAGGTCACGATCGAGGGCGCCGACGTCCACCCGGGGTACGCCAAGGGCAAGATGGTCAACGCCGTGCGCGTGGCCGCCGCCCTCGTCGAGGCCCTGCCGCGGGACCGGCTGCCCGAAACGACCGACAAGCGCCAGCCCTACCTGCACGCCTACGACGTGAAGGGCGACGTGTCCAAGGTGGACATGAAGGTGCTGCTGCGGGCCTTCACGGTCGAGGACCTGGCCGATCGGGCCGAGGCCCTGCGCGGGGCGGCAGCCGAGGCCGAGCGTCGCTTCCCGGGCAGCCGGATCACGGTCGAGGTCAAGGAGCAGTACCGGAACATGGGCTTCGTGATGGCGCAGCACCCGCGCGTCATGGACCACGCCTTCGAGGCCGCCCGGCGCCAGGGCATCACACCGATCCGGAAGGCGATCCGCGGGGGAACCGACGGCAGCCGCCTGTCGCTGATGGGCCTGCCGACGCCGAACCTGTGGGCCGGCGGGCAGAATTTCCACTCGTTGAAGGAGTGGGTGTCGCTGGACTGGATGAAGCAGTCGGTGGAAACGACCGTGCAGATCCTGTCGGTCTGGACCGAAGCGTCCGCATGACCGGCCCCGTCGCCGGGCGCCGCGCCCACCCGCGCATCCCCGACCGCGATCACCCGCCCAGCGCCGCCTTCATCGCCGCGAAGCCCGAGTCTTCCGACGGCAGTCCCTTCCGGTAGTCGGGGTCGTCCTTCGCGATGCCCATCCCCTCCAGTTCGGCCGTGACGTTGGCGATGCGTTCGGGGTTCGCGGGGTGGGTGCTGAACAGTTCGCCGATCTGGGACAGGACGCCGCCCGACGACGGGCCCCCGCCCGCATCCTCCAGATACGTGAAGAAATCGATGATGCCCCAGGGGTTCCACTGGGTCGCCGCGGCGTACTGGACGCCCAGCGAATCGGCCTCGCGCTCCTGGTCCTTGCTGAAGGTCAAGAGGGACAGGGTGGACAGGGCGCCTTGCACCAGTTGCCGGGTCTGATCGCCCTGGAACAGCAGATCCGTCAGCCCCTTTTCGATCAGGTAGGTTTCCATGGCCCGGACGCCGTGGCGCGCCGACACGTGGCCCAGTTCGTGGGCCACGATGGTGGCGACCTCGGCCCCGCTGGCCGAGGCCCGCAGCAGGCCGGTGGTCACGTACACGTAGCCCCCCATCACGGCGAAGGCGTTGATTTCCTCGCTGTCCACGACCGTGAAGTGGTACGGCAGGGTCGGACGTCCCGAGTTCACGGCCAGCGCGTTCCCCACCTGCGTGACGTAGTCGTTCACGCGCACGTCGCCGGTGTAGACGGGCATTTCCTGCAGCAACTGCGAGTTGTACTCGCCCCCCATCTGGATTTCCCGGTCCTCGCTGATCAGCAGGGACCCGCTGTCCGCGCTGGCGCACGACAGCAGCAGAGCGGTCGATACCGCGACGATCCGGAATGCGTTCTTCATGATGCCTCGCCAGCCTGTTTCGATGACAGAGGATGCCGCGTCCCCGCCGGGAGGTCAACGATCCTCCCGCCGAGCCGGCGGCTTTCTGCTAGGATTCCGGCGAGCCGCCCGAGCACGCAGGCGCAGGCGATGGGATTGCGCCGCAATCTCGCGCCGGAGCCGAAGTCGCCTCGGGCCGAGGAATGGCGCGCCGTGACGCAGCGGAGGATTCGATGATCGTGACGTTCAAAAGGTTCGCGACAGTGGTCCTGCTGGCCTTCGGTCTTGCCTGCGGCGGCGGTACCGATGCCGTGGACGCGCTGGATCCGGACCTCCTGGACGTTTCCCCGGACGTCATCGCCGACATCCCCGCCGACGTGCCGGTCGCGGACGCGCCGGATGCGGTCGAAGTCGCCCCGGACGCGCCGGCCTGCACGGACGGCGAAGCCTCCTGCGCCGGCGCCTACCTCGCGAAGGTGTGCCAGGGCCAGGCGTTCGTGGACGTGGACTGCATGGCCACCCAGGGCCGCGTGTGCGAGAACGGCGCCTGCGTGGAGCCCTGGAAGTACGGAGCGCCGGTCTGGACCACCTGCCCCGGAGTGGAGGGCGGCACGACCGAAACGCTGGCCCAGAAGGCGGCCGGGTACGACGCCATCGCCTCGCGCCTGCACATCCACCCGGACCTGAAGGTGCTGCTGTCGGCCACTCTGAAGAAGGTCGAAACCGCGTGCGTGGGCGACGCGACGCCCCCGTGCTACGCGACGCCCGATCCGACGACCGCGACCTACGAGGACGTCGGCGCCTGGCACACCGGCGAGAACGACGGCCTGTGGAGCGCCCTGTACCTGACGTCCCAGGCGTTCCGGTACGGGACCACGAAGTCCCCCGAAGCCCTCGCCATCATCCGCACGCTGCTGGAGGGCGAGGTCACCCGCATGAAGGTCACGGGCGTCCCGGGCCTGTTCACGCGGCAGTTCATTCCGCCGAACGTCGCGGGCATCGCCTGCCCGGACCCGGTGGCGAACAAGGCGCTGTACACGACCGACGTCGAGAAGGACGACAACCGGTGGGTCCAGGTCCGGGACGACGGCTGCGTCTGGAGCGTCAACCGCGTCACGCTGGAATGGGAAGGCAGCACCCACTGCGGCCTGGACGCCTACAAGGGCTGGTGCTGGCTGGACAACGTTTCCCAGGACGAATACGCAGGCCACACGCTGGCCCTGGGCGCCCTGTACAAGCTGGTGGACGTGCCCGACGTCCAGGCGATCGTGAAGGACCTGATGACGCAGGTCGCCGATCACCTGGTCAAGAACGACCTGTACTTCGTGGACTGGGACGGCCGCCAGACCGAGCACGGCAAACTGCACGCCTACTCCTTCGCGGACACCCCCGGCTTCCTGTCCACCATGTCCATGGACTACATCCTGATGGGCGCGGTGGCCAGCGGGCGCGAGGACCTGCGCAGGTACTACGACCAGTGCCTGAACCAGAACCCGCAGCAGTGCGAGGGGTGGGCCTACCCGGACGAGCCGCCCTACAAGGACCTGATGTCCCAGATGTGGCTGTACCTGGGCAATGAGGGCTGCGGCAGCAACTACAACAATTTCAGCATGGTCTACACGTCCCTGCACAACCTGATCTGGTTCGAGAACGACGCGGGTGTCCGCGAGGCGGTCCAGAAGGCCTTCGACGAGAATTTCATGCGCGAGGCCGACCAGCCCCGCGCCCTGATCGTCCAGCAGAACCCCTGGTTCAATTTCGGCTGGGCGGCCTTCAAGCGCCTGGGCCAGGGCAGCGACGGTCCCGCGACGCAGGCCGTCGACGAGGGGATCTGCAGCCTGAAGCAGTTCCCGGCCGTCAAGATGCCCGTCGCGCTGGACCCGGCCTCGAAGTACCCGCACTACTGCGACCAGCGAAACGACGGGTCGGCAACCGAGTTCCCGGTCCCGGTCAACGAACGCTGCATCAGCACCTTCGAGTGGTGGAGCGATCCCTACGATCGGGATACCTGCGGCGCCGATCCCTGGACCGTGATCATCCCCGGCGACTACCTGCTGCCCTACTGGATGGGCCGCTACTTCGGGTTCATCCCGGAGACCCTGTGATGGAAGGGGATCCGTCCAGCGACGCGCAGGCGGGGCCTTCGGGCCCCTTCATTGAACGCCCGCTGGGTGAGCGCCTCTTCGAGGTCGCGGACGGGATCTGGCGCATCCCCCTGCCCACGGGCTACCCGGCGGGCGACGTGAACCTGTACTGGTTCGACGGGTCGGATCCGATCCTGGTGGACACCGGCGTCAAGGGCGACCGTTCCTATTCCCTGCTGTCCGAGGCCCTGGCCCGGGGCGGACGCCGCATCGAGGACGTGCGCACGCTCCTGCTGACCCACAGCCACGTGGACCATGCGGCCAACGCCTGGCGCATCCGGGAGGACTCCGGGTGCGCGGTGATGATCCGCCGCCGCGCGGTCCGGCGCCTGTCGGACATCCAGGGGACGTCCGACGCCGACGCGCCCGGGTTCCTGGCCTTCCTGATCCGCTGCGGGTTCCCGGAGGACGCGGTCGCGAAGTTCTCGGGGTTCGCGGCGGTGATCCAGCGGATCAACCGGTCGTGCCCGGGCCTGACCGGGATCGACGAGGGCGACGTCATCACGGGCGCGGGCAATCGACGGATCCGGGTCCACGCCCGCCCCGGCCATTCGTCGTCGGACCTGGTCTACGAGGTCGAGGGAACCGGGATCCTGCTGACGGGCGACCACGTCCTGCCCCACATCACGCCGAATCCCACCCTGGAGGCGCCGGAACCGGAGGACGACCCGCCCTACCGCGCCCTGCCCTGCCACCGCGACAGCCTGCGCAAGACCGCCGCGATGCCGTGCCGCGTCGCCGCCCCCGGTCATGGCCTCCCCTTCCTGGACCTCGCCGGCCGCTGCCGCACGATCCTGACCTTGCAGGAGCGCCGCCTGCGGGACGTCGTGCGCATCGTCCGCGATCGGGGACCCTTGTCGGTGAAGGACCTCAGCCTGGCGCTGTTCGGCCGCGTGCGGATGTGGGACGTGTACCTGACGCTGTCCGAGGTCCGGGGCGCGCTGGACGTGCTGGAGGCGGACGGAACCCTGGTCGTGGACCGCAGCGGACCGGTGGATTCCGTGACGATCGCCGGATGAATCCCCGGTGCCCCCCTCGGCCTGCCCGTCCGCCGGAGATCAATCGTGGCCAACGATGTCGCGCGGCGGTTGACATCGCGCTGCCCTTGTCGGACATTTGCTCGAATTCCGGTCGCCCCGGGGCGCCGGTCACCACGCGGAGGTCCCTCGATGCGTCGCCTTCTGCCCATCGCCCTGGTTGCCCTGGCCGCCTGCCTCGGTCCCGAGCCTGCCGGCCTGCGTTCGACCCTTTCGGGCAGCGGGCCCACGGTGCGCTGGGATCCGACCGCCAAGCCGCTGCCGGAAATCCCGCTGCCGAACAACGCCGCGACGCGCCTGGACCCGTCGTCCCCCACGGGACGCCGCCTGAACGTCAGCCTGGAAACCTCGACCTGGCTGGAATCGAAGGTCCGCTCGCGGTTCAACGAACTGGACGGCTTCGGCACGTTCGCCCCGATCACCGTGTCCTTCGACGCGGACCTGGACCTGGTGGACCTGAAGATCCGGCATACCGGGAACCACGCGTTGAACGATGACGCCATCCTGCTGGTCAACGTGGACCGGGCCTCCCCGGGCTTCGGCGAATCCATCCCGCTGGACGTCGGCCAGGGGAACGTGCCGGTGGCCCTGAAGTGGCCCTGGCAGTACTGGGACTTCGACCCCCACGCCGACTCGCCGAACCTGGTGTTCGAAACCCACGACGAGGACGCGAACGCCAACGGCCTCCTGGATCCCTACGAGGACACGGACTTCGACGGCGTGCTGGACAAGCCGAACACCTGGGACGGCAAGGATCCGGGTCCGAACAACATCGACACGCTGATCACGTTCTGGGAAAAGCAGACAAAGACCCTGATCCTCTGGCCGGTGGCCCCGATGCGTCCGGCGACGACCTACGCGGTGGTCCTGACGTCCAACCTGAAGGGGACCGACGGGCAGACGGTCCGCAGCCCCTTCCCCTACGTGAACTACCTGGATCAGACCCGGGACCTCCAGCCTCTGGGCGAGGTCCTGGCTCGTCCCGAGATCGGCATGTCGGTGTCCAACGTGTCCTTCGCGTGGAGCTTCACGACGCAGACCATCGCCGACGACCTGATCGCGATCCGCAAGGGGCTCTATGGCAACGGGACGATGGCCGCCCTGGCGACGTCCTTCCCGCCGGACCTCGAGCCGGCCCCCGCCCAGGATCCGGACACCGACGGGACGCTGCCGGACAAGCCGTTCATGCTGCCCGGTGAAACGCTGGCCCCGCTGATCACGATCCTGGCCCCGATCCTGACGTACCCCGACGCGGTCGTCGGCGCCCTGGAGGAGGACACCTCCTACGTGCACCACTGGGTGCTGGGCTCGTACACGACCCCGTGGTTCCTGGCGGACAAGGACGGCATCGCGACGGCGAACTACCCGGCCGACGACAACGAGTCGTTCGACGTCGATCCCGTGAAGGGGACGGCGACGGTCGGCACGAACAAGGCGACGTTCATCTGCTCGGTGCCCCGGGAATCGGAAGGCCACAAGCAGCCCTTCCCGGTCATCATCTACGGACACGGCTTCAGCGGCGCCCCCTTCGAGTTGTTCGGGTTCGCCGGCCGCCTGGCGCGGTACGGCTGGTCCCTGTGCTGCATGGACGCCCCCGGCCATGGCCTGGCGCTGCCCGTGGACGACACGACGGACTGGAACGCCATCGTCCCGCCGCTGGCCGAGGGCCTGTGGCTGAAGACGTTCTACAACAGCTTCGCGGGCGGCCGGATCCGGGACCTGGACAACGACGGCGTGCGGTCGTCCTTCGACAACGGCGGCGATTTCTGGTCCAGCGACATCGCCCACACCCGCGACATGGTGCGGCAGGCCGTCGTCGATCACATGCAGATGATCCGCATCCTGCGGTCCCTGGGCGGCCCGAACCCGGCACTGTGGAAGGCCGACGGGAACAGCAACGGGCTGGCGGACGACCTGATGGGCGACTGGGACGGCAACGGCACGCCCGACCTCGGCACCGCGGCCAACCCCGACGTTCCGGTCTGGGGACAGTCCATGGGCGCCTTCATCGCCCAGATCGCCGCGGCGGTCGATCCGGCCGTCACGGCCAGCACCCCCGTTTCGGGCGGTGGCGGCCTGATGGCGGCGGGCATGCGCTCGATCAATCCCGGCGTGCCCGAAGGCGTCTGGATGCCCATGATGGGCCCGATGGTGACCTTCACGCCGGCGGGCGACGGCACCATGGAACTGGCCTGGCTGACGAACCACCTGCACCGGGAGTACCAGCCTCCGCTGGCGGCCGGCGTGGACCGCCCCGTGAACCGTCCGCACTACTACCCGTTCGCACGGATCACCGACATCCTGCCGGGCGACACGGTCGTCGTCACCAACAAGATGAACGGGGAAACGGTCCGCGCGTTCCGGATCCCGCTGACCGGCGACACCGACACCAACTGCAAGGGCGATGCGGCGTGCCTGAGCGCCAAGGCCGACTGCCAGGTCGTGGCGGCAAACCGCAACACGCCGGCGTGCGCCAAGTGGCGGGGCTTCCGGGTTTCGGTCCCGGCCGATGCCCTGGGCGCCGTCGAAAAGCGCGCGCTGCTGGGCCTCAAGGACGACAGCACCCAGCCCGTGCCCGTGACCTGCGCCACCGGCTGGTGGAAGGTCCCGGTGGACGACGCGGGCAAGCCCACGGGGCCAGCATCCTGCGACCTGTCCTCGGCCGATGCCCCGGCGCCCGACCTGGCCCGCGCCAAGCTGTTCGGCGACGCCTTCCAGATCGACGTGTACCAGGGCTGGCCCACGGACCTCGCCGCGGTGAAGCCCAAGGCCACCATCGACACCTTCCGCTTCCCGATCACCTTCGAGGGCGCAATCTTCCCCGAGGGTTCCCCGCTGGTCGCCATCGGCCCCGGCCTGGGACGCGCCCGCAACACGCCGGACTTCCGCCGGCTGCTGGGCATGGCCGCCATGCTGGTCGAACGGGGCGATCCGATCGCCTACGCGGGGATGTACCAGGATCGCAAGGAATGCGGCTGCGGCTATGACGAACTGTCCTGCCCGGCCGGCACCTGCCGGAACCCGCAGACGAACATGGTCATGTACCACACGATCGGCGACCCGAACGTGTCCGTGGGGGCGACGCTGGCCCTGGCCCGCGGCGCGGGCATCCTGAAGTACGACGGCGCCGAGGTGACCCCGAACGACCTGCTGCTGAAGGCCTACGTGCCCGAGGCGGTCGAAATGTACGGTCGCCACCACAGCGCCACGCTGACCCTGACGTCCTGGCTGGAACACTCGCCCTTCGTGTTCGACGTGCGGTGGCCGGACCAGTTCACGGTGGCCCAGGCGGCCAACCCGACGGCGCCCCTGCCCTTGCATGCGGACCCGGACAACGCGAACAAGGCGACCAACGAGTTCGGCGAACCTTCGATCGACGGGTACACGCCCCAGACCCTGGTCGGCCCCGCCGGCGGCCACCTGGCCCTTCGCTTCCCCTATACCTACCCCATGGGCGCCCACGGCGTGGAGCCGTCGAACCCGTCCCGCCAGTTCAACAGCAACAACTACTTCGAAAACCAGGCGTTCCTGTTCATGACGACGGGCGGGAAGATGCTGCTGGACCTGCCGTGCCTGGCGGATTCCACGTGCATCGAACTGCCGGCGGACGTGAAGGAATCGAGGTAGTTCAGCCGAACTTGTAGTGCTTCCGCACCGGCACGATCACCTTCCACGTACAGGTCAGACCCACCGGGAACGTGACCAGATCGCCCTTGCCGAAGTGCGCCTGCTCGCCGTCATCGGCGGTCACGACGACGTCCCCTGCCAGGAAGAAGCAGATTTCCTGCTCGTCGTACTCCCACGGGAACTCGCTGACCTCCTTGGTCCAGATCGGCCAGGACTTCACGCCCAGTTGCGACAGCCGCTGGTCCGACGGGTTCGTTTCGACGGTGATGCGGGACATGGGGGCCTCCCTGTGTCAGTCCTCCACGCTCTAGCATGCGGACCCGGGGCCCGCAACCCGGTGCGTGCAAGGCCACCTTTTTCCTTCCACCCCGCGGTGGAGTGTGCCTAGAATCCCCGGAGGCGTTACCACTGACCATTCTCCATCGGGGCGTGTCGCGATGAAGTCATTTTCCTTCAAGGTCGATCCGATCACCGGCGAGGAATTCTACGAGGTCTACGTCACCGGGCAGCGGCTGCTGAACAACCCCTGCCTGAACAAGGGCCACGCCTTCGACCGTGACGAGCGCCACGAACTGGAACTGGGCGGACTGCTGGCCCATGGCGTTTCGACCCTGGAGGCCCAGGCCCAATCCTGCCTGGAGCACTACCGGCGCAAGACCGACGACCTGGAACGCTACATCTACCTGATGGAACTGCAGAACCGGAACGAGACGCTGTTCTATGCGCTGCTGCTGCGGAACCTGGAGGAAATGATCCCGATCATCTACACGCCCACGGTCGGCCAGGCCTGCATGCAGATGAGCCACATCCTGCGCCGCGCCCGGGGCATCTACATCCACCCGGACAACATCAGCCACATCCACGAGATCTTCGAAAGCGTGACGCTGCCGGACCTGCGCCTGATCGTGGTCACCGACGGCGAGCGCATCCTGGGCCTGGGCGACCTGGGCAGCGACGGCATGGGCATCAGCATCGGCAAGGTCGGCCTGTACGTCGCGGCGGGATGCCTGCACCCCGCGTGCTGCATGCCGATGTGCATCGACGTCGGCACCAACAACGAGCGCCTGCTGAACGACCCCCTGTACATGGGCTACCGCAAGCCCCGTCTGACCGGCGCCGCATACGACGACCTGATCGAAAAGTTCGTGGTCGCCGTGAAGCGGGCCTTCCCCCATGCCCTGCTGCAGTGGGAGGACTTCGCCAAGCACCACGCCTTCGACCTGCTGGAGCGCTACCGGGACCGGATCCTGTCCTTCAACGACGACATCCAGGGCACCGGCGCGACGGCCCTGGCGGCGATGGTTTCGGCGGCCCGCATCCGCGGCGTCCGCATGCGCGACATGAACTACGTGATGTGCGGCTTCGGCGAGGCGGGACGCGGGATTTCCGACAACATCCGCACCATGATGCAGGAAGAGGGGCTGACCGAGGCCGAGGCCCGGGGGCACATCTTCCCGGTCGACAAGCAGGGCCTGCTGATGATCGACGATCCGACGCTGGAGCCCCAGCAGCGCCCCTTCGCCCACCCGCGCAGCGACGTGGAGGGGTGGACGCTGCAGAACCCTGGTCGCATCGACCTGATCGACGTCGTGCGGAACGTGAAGCCCGACGTCCTGATCGGCGTGACGGCCCAGCGCGGCCTGTTCAGCGACGAAATCCTGCGCCTGATGGCGGCGAACTGCCCGCGCCCGATCATCCTGGCGCTGTCGAAACCGACGTCCAAGGTCGAGTGCACCCCCGAGGAGGTCGCCCGGGCGACCGACGGGCGCTTCCTGATGGCCACGGGCAGCCCCTTCCCGCCGATCCAGACGGCGAACGGCGTCCAGGGCATCGCCCAGTGCAACAACCTGTTCATCTTCCCGGGCGTCGGCCTGGGCGCCATCGTGTCCGGCGCGCCGAAAGTCACGGACCGCATGTTCACGGCGGCGGCGAAGGCCCTGGCCGAACTGGTCACTCCCGAAAACCGGAAGGACGGCTGGATGCTGCCGCAGATGAAGGACATTCGCGAGGCATCCGTGCAGGTGGCCCTGGCCGTCGCGAAGGAAGCCCGGGACAGCGGCATCGGCCGTCGCATCGACGACGAGGAACTGGAGCGCATCGTCCGGAAGGCCCAGTGGTCCCCGCACTACCTGCCCTACCGGCTGGACCGCTGCGCCGCGAAGCACTGAGGCCGCCGCCCCGACGCACCTTTCCTTCCCGGCCCGCGCCCCCTACAATCCGCCCGTCGCCGGAGGCTTCCGTGTCAATCCGCCGCCTGGAAGCGTCGCTGCTGCGCTCGGTGAACCTCCTCGCCGTGGTGGAGTGGACCGCCTTCTTCAGCGCCTACATCGTCATGGGCGTCTACCTGGTCGA
>CAINDP010000069.1 GCA_903847405.1 uncultured Myxococcales bacterium
CTTCTGGGGCCTGCTGTGGGGCATTCCCGGCATGTTCCTGGCCACGCCGCTGATGGTCCTGCTGCGCATCCTCGCGTCCTACTACCACTTCAGCCGCGGCTTCGAACGCCTCCTTTCCACCGACACGATCTGACGGCGGCCCGGGCCGCGCAGCACGGTGGCACGCCCGATGCAGTGATCCACGACGGCAATCGGAATTGCCCGGTGGACACCGGAACAGATGGCGAACGGGAGGGATCATGGAATCGGAAGGCAGGTACAACGGGTGTTCGATGGTCATGGCGGTCCTGGGCGGCGCGGCGGTCGGGGCGGCGGCGGCCCTCCTCCTGGCGCCACGGTCGGGTCGGGAGACGCGCGCGGCGATCACCGGGGGCATCGACACCGCGAAGGACACGATTGGAAGGGTGCCGGAGGCGCTGCGGCAGGCATCCCACGCCGCGATGGAAGCCCTGGGTGAGCCCGAGCCGGCCGTTCATCACGGCCGCCACTCCACGAAGTAGCCCCACCCTTCGCGCCCTACAGACCGACGTCCCGGGCGATCCCGGCCGCCTGCTTGCGCCAGACTTCCAGGTCCTGGCCCCAGTCCCCGACGGCCAGCAGTTTTCCCAGCGCGTCCAGTTGCCCCTTGATTTCGGCCTTGTTGGACTCGGCGTCCACGTTGGCCAGCCCGCGGGCGTACAGGATCCGGTTGGGGGGGTAGTCGGGGAATCGGCGCACCGCCTCGGCCAGCAATTCCAAGCCCTTGTCCATGTCGCCCCACCCCTTGGGCCAACTGGGCACCTTGATGTACAGCAATCCCAGGACCCGCAATGGGCCCGCGTTGTCCAGGTCCGGGTCCTTGCGGCCGGCGATCTCCAGGTGCTTCCGGATGCCGTCGATGTTCTTCAGCGCCAGAATGACCGTGTCCTGGACCGCCAGCCCCAGGTTCACCGCCAGGTAGTAGTGGGCCGGGGCGCCCTGGCCCTTGTACAGGTCCGCGGACAAATCCACGGCATGTTTCGCCCAGCGCATGCCCTCGTATGCCAGGCGCTCCCGCCGGGTCTCGTTGCCGGTCCGATCGGCGATGAGGTAGGCCAGCCGGGCGGCGACGACCGACTCGGTCACCCCCTGGAGGAGGCGCTGCCGAATCGATTCCAGCGAACACTGCAGATCCTTCGCGGACGCGTTTCGACCTTCCAGGGAGGTCGCCCGGGCCGTGTCGAAATCGATGTCCGCGCAGTCCAGGGCCAGCGGCAGCGGCAGCAGATCGGTCTGGAAGCCCCGGCATCCCAGGCCGAACACCATCAACAGGCCGGCGGCCAGCCAGCGTCGCACGTTCCTTCCATTCGTCATCGAACCGCCTCCTTTGCCGCCTTGGGCCGATCCCGGAACACCATCCACAGCGCGCCGGGAAGGGCCGTGAAGTCCGCCAGCATCGACAGGGTGAACGCCGTCGCCGCCAAAATCGCAAACTGGCGGATCGGCGGCAGGTCGGACAACGCGAACGCCAGGAACCCGCACGCGTTGATCAGCGTCGCGAACAGGATCGAGCGGCCCGCCACCAGCGTCGTGTGGTGCAGGCCGGCCTCGGTGCTGCCGTCCGTGCGGCCCTCCAGGAAGTGGTAGAAGAAGTGGATCTGGTCGTTTTCCGACGTGCCCAGCACCGTGGCCGCGATGAGGATCGTGGCGACGTTCAGCGACATGCCGAACAGGCGCATGACCGCGAACATCACCAGGATCGCGAACAGCGACGGGATCATCGCCATCAGCCGCGCCGCGCCGTTGCGGAAGATCACCAGGAACACGCTGAAGATGATCGCCAGGGTCAAGGCGAACGACTGGGTCAGCGTGGGGATCAGGCTGTACCCCACCTTGGCCTGCAGCCACCCGCGCCCGACCATCCGCGGGCCCTCGTCCCCGAATTCCGCCAGGGCCGGATGGGCCTGGACCGCGACCTTCCACAACTCGTTGACCCTCACCTCGAGGGCCTGGTAGGTCGGGAAGTCCCCGATGCTGCTGACCAGCGTGATGTGGGTCTGCGACATGTCCTTGGTGTCCATGAAGCGGGACAGCAGCGGTTCCTGGGTCGTCAGGGTGACCAGGTCGTCCGTCATGGCCTCCAGCCCTTCCGCGTCCTGGGGCAACCCGTCGCCCTGGCCGCCGATGTAGCGCATCATGCGCAGCACCGTCGTGGGCCCGATGGCCGACCCGACCAGAGGTTCCTTCTCCAGCGCGCTCTGGAACGCGTCCAGCCCGGCGATGACGTCCGGCTGTTCCAGCGTGCCGACCCGTCCCTTCAGCCACACGTCCGCCATCGACAGGCCCGGCATCAGTTCGCCGACGCGCTGCGTGTCCTTGTACAGCGTGGTGTTCGAGTTCACGTACCCGATCGAGTCCGCCATCATCTCCATGGGCGCGAGGACGCCGGGCAGGCCGAACAGCGCGATGGCGCCCCCGGCGGACATCGTCAGCGCGGCCCCCACGGTGACCCAGCGCCACCGGTACGACTGGCGCGGCAGCCATTCGGCGACCTTGTCGAACCACTGGCCCGCCGTCTTGCGCTCGACCTGCGTGGGCGTCCGCAGGGCGCGCTGCAGGGCCGGGAACAGGGTGAACGCGACCAGCCACGTGAACGCCAGGCCGACCGCCAGCCAGACGCCCATGTCGCGAATCGGCCGGATGTCCGACACCCGCAGCGCGGCGAACCCGGCAGCGGCCGCCAGGATCGACGCGGTGCAGGCCAGGAACTTGTTGCTGATGGCGAAGACCTGGTGTTCGTCGACGGGGACGTCCAGCGGCCGATCGACGAAGCGGGAATGGATGTAGACCAGGTTCGCCAGGCACGTCACCAGGATGGTCATCGGGATCAGGACCGACACGATGGTGAAGGCCCCCCCGACGATGCCGATGAAACCCACGGCCAGGGAAACGTTGACCAGCATGGTCACCGTGAAGGCGACCAGCGTGCGCCACGATCGGTACAGCCCGAAGACCAGCAGGACCACGAACAGGCCGAAGACCGGGAACAGGCGCATGCCGCCCTTCGCCGTTTCGACGTTGAGGTAGTCATTGACGTAGGGCTCGCCGACCACCCGGAGGGCCGTCAACGGCGCCGGGTTGGCCACCAGGTCGGCGATCGCGCCGTCGATGGCTCCCAGGGCCGCCTCCCGCTCCTCGGTGGACGACACGTTCAGGATCAGCGGCAGGCCGTAGAATCCCTTGCCCACCAGGCCCTGTGCGGCAAACAGCGGGGTCCCGGTGGCGAAGGCCCGGAACTCCTCCGGCCGGGCCGCCGGATCCGCGTCGGGCTTCGCTCGGCGGTAGATCGACAGCAGCGACGTGACTTCGACTCCCGGCAGGCCCTGCAGCCTCCGGCCCAGGCCGTCCACCGCGGCGATCACGCCCGGGGCGTAGGGGTCGTCCGCCTCGGCCAGCAGGACGACGTATTCCCCCGCGCCGAACGTCTGCGAAAACTCGCTGGTGGCCACGAAGTCCGGGTCGCCTTCCACGATCAGGCGATCGATGGCGTTGTCCTGCTTCACCTGCAGGGCGAAGGGGATGCTGGCCGCGACCAGGATCGCCCAGGCCCCGATCACCCACCAGTGCCGCGCGATGATGAAGCGGAAAATGGGGTGCAGGAATTTTTCGCGGCGCTCGCTGGCGGCGGCGTCCCTTCCGCTGACGGCGTCCAGGATGCGCTTCAGGAACGTGAATGGCGATTTCCAGGTCATGGGCGTCCTCCGTGGGCTGGAACGCCCGGTTTCCACGTCCAGTTGCGGATTTCGGGCAGGTCCTCGCCATGCTTCCGGATGTACTGGGTGTGTTCGAACAGCTTGTCCTTCAACTGCTGCTTCAGGTAATTGCCCTTGGCCCCCGTCTGCGGCAGGCGATCGATGACGTCCATCACCAGGTGGAAGCGGTCCAGATCGTTCAGGACCGTCATGTCGAAGGCCGTGGTGATGGTGCCCTCCTCCTTGTAGCCCCGGACGTGGATGTTGTCGTGGTTGGTCCTGCGGTAGGTCAGCCGGTGGATCAGCCAGGGGTAGGCATGGAAGGCGAAGATGACCGGCTTGTCCCGCGTGAACATCGCGTCGAAATCCATGTCGCTCAACCCGTGCGGATGCTCGGTCCGGGGCTGCAGCTTCATCAGATCGACGACGTTCACCACCCGGATCTTCAATTCGGGCAGGTGCTCGCGCAGGATGGACACGGCGGCCAGCGTTTCCAGGGTGGGCACGTCGCCGCAGCAGCCCATGACCACGTCGGGCTCGACGCCCTGGTCGTTGCTGGCCCATTGCCAGATCCCGATGCCCTCGGTGCAGTGCTGGACGGCGGCCTCCATGGACAGCCATTGGGGCGCCGGGTGCTTGCCCGCGATCACCACGTTGACGTAGTGGCGGCTGCGCAGGCAGTGATCCATCACCGACAGCAGGCAGTTCGCGTCCGGCGGAAGGTAGACCCGCACCACCTCGGCCTTCTTGTTCACCACGTGATCGATGAACCCGGGATCCTGGTGGGTGAAGCCGTTGTGATCCTGCCGCCAGACGTGCGACGCCAGGAGGTAGTTCAGCGAGGCGATCTTCCGCCGCCACGGCAGGTGCGACGTGACCTTCAGCCACTTGGCGTGCTGGTTGAACATCGAGTCGACGATGTGGATGAAGGCCTCGTAGCAGTTGAACAGCCCGTGCCGCCCGGTCAGCAGGTAGCCCTCCAGCCACCCTTCGCACTGGTGCTCGCTGAGCATCTCCATCACGCGCCCCGTGGGCGCCAGGTGTTCGTCGCCCGGCCCGGTCGCCGCGTTCCACTGGCGTTCGGTCGTTTCGAACAGGGCGCCCAGGCCGTTGGACGCCGTCTCGTCCGGCCCGAAGACCCGGAAGTTCCGCGCGTCGTCGTTCAACTTCGCCACGTCGCGCAGGAACGGCCCCAGGACGCGGGTGTCGCCGATGCCGCGCACGCCGGGCCTGGGCACGTCCACCGCGTAGTCGCGGAAATCCGGCATCCGCAGGTCGCGCAGCAGCATGCCGCCGTTGGCGTGGGGGTTTGCGCCCATGCGGCGCGTGCCCCGGGGCGCCAGTTCGGCCAGTTCCGGCACCAGGCGTCCCTGCGCGTCGAACAGTTCCTCGGGCCGGTAGCTGCGCAGCCAGTCTTCCAGCAGCGCCAGGTGGTCCGGATGGGCGGCCGGGTCCGAGATCGGCACCTGGTGCGATCGGAAGGTGCCCTCGTTCGGCAGTCCATCGACCGTCTTCGGCCCCGTCCAGCCCTTGGGGGATTCCAGGACGATCATCGGCCAGGTCGGGCGTTGCACGGTCCCGTTCACGCGGGCGTCCTGCTGGATCCGCCGGATCTGCTCCACCGCCGCATCCAGCGCCGTGGCCATGGCCTCGTGCATCGCCGCGGGCTCGTGGCCCGCCACGAAAATGGGCGCCCACCCGTAGCCGCGCAGCAGTTGTTCCAGTTCCTCGCGGGGGATCCGCGCCAGCAGCGTCGGATTGGCGATCTTGTAGCCGTTCAGGTGCAGGATCGGCAGCACCGCGCCGTCGGTCGCCGGATCCAGGAACTTGTTGGAATGCCACGACGTCGCCAGCGGTCCCGTTTCCGCCTCGCCGTCGCCGACCACGCAGGCGACGATCAGATCGGGGTTGTCGAACACCGCCCCGAACGAATGGCTCAGCGAATAGCCCAGTTCGCCGCCCTCGTGGATCGAGCCGGGGCACTCCGGCGACACGTGGCTGGGAATCCCCCCGGGAAACGAGAACTGCAGGAACAGTTTCTGCAGCCCGGCCAGGTCCTGGCTGATGTCGGGATGGATCTCGCTGTAGGTGCCTTCCAGGTAGGTGTTGCCCACCAGGGCGGGCCCCCCGTGCCCCGGCCCGGAAACGTAGATCATGTCCAGGTCGTACTTCCGGATGACGCGGTTCAGGTGCACGTAGATGAAGTTCTGCCCGGGGGTCGTGCCCCAGTGCCCCAGCAGCATGTGCTTCACGTCCGCCAGCGCCAGCGGCCGCCGCAGCAGCGGGTTGTCGTACAGGTACATCTGGCCGACCGACAGGTAGTTCGCGGCGCGCCAGTAGGCGTCCATCTTCCGCAACAGGTCCGGGGAAAGCGTTGCTGCCGTCGCGGTCATTCGTCATTCCTCCTTGGCATCGAGGGTCTGGCCGGCCGCTCGCCGGACCAGTGCACCGATCAGCGCGTCGAACGGCTGGATGAATTTTGCGACACCTTCTTCCTCCAGTTGCCGCGCCACCTCGTCGATCCGGATGCCCAGGTCCGGCAGCGACTCCAGCACCCGCCGGGCCTCCCGGACGTCGGTCTCCAGCCGCGCCTCGGGCTTTCCATGGTCCCGGTAGGCATCCAGGGTGGCCGGCGGAATCGTGTTGACCGTGTCCGGACCGATCAGGGCCTCGACGTATTTCACGTCGCTGTACTTCCGGTCCTTGGTGCCGGTGCTGGCCCACAGCAGCCGCTGCACGCGGGCGCCCTGCCGGGCCAGCCTCCCGAACCGCTCGCCGCCGAAGATTTCCTTGAAGACCTGGTAGGCCGTCTTCGCGCTGGCGATGGCGGTCTGTCCCTGCAGCGTCCTGGCCAGATCACCCGCGGTGCCGCCCCGGGCAATCCGTTCGTCCAGCAGCGGGTCCACCAGCGAATCGATGCGGCTGACGAAGAAGCTGGCCACCGAAGCCACGTGCTGCAGGGGCTGCCCGTGGGCCGCGCGCGTTTCCAGGCCGGCGATGTAGGCCTCCACCACCTGCCGGTACCGGGGCAGTCCGAACAGCAACGTCACGTTGACGCTGATTCCCTCGCAGACCAGTTGCCGGATGGCGGGCAACCCGGCCGCCGTCGCCGGGACCTTGATGAGGACGTTGGGCCGGTCCAGCGCGGCCCACAGGCGGCGGCCCTCCTGGATCGTCCCGCCGGTGTCGTGCGCCAGGTGGGGACTGACCTCCAGGCTGACGTACCCGTCCCGGCCGTCCGTTCCGTCGTAGATCGGCCGGAACTCGTCGGCGGCGCTGACGACGTCGCGCTGGCTGAGGGCTTCGTAGATTGCCTCGGCGTCATGGCCGGCACGCGCCAGGGCGCGGATTTCCTCGTCGTACTCGTGGCTGCCCGCGATCGCCTTCTCGAAGATGGCCGGGTTCGAGGTCATCCCCCGCAGCCCGTCCACATCGATCAGGCTCCGGAGCCCGCCGCTGGCGATCAGGTCGCGCCGGATGTAGTCCAGCCACAGGGATTGACCGTACTTCCCCAATATCTTCAATGAATTGTCTTCCATGGTCCTGTCTCCCTCATCAACCCCGGCCGCCACCGGCTGTCCATGGGATCAGCAAGACGCGTGCCGACACGCCACCGGGACCACGGGCAGGCTGCGGGCCACGGAATACGACCGCCGCCAGACCGACCCGGAAGCCCGTCTACGACGGTTCGAGCCGCAGATGTGACGAGGGTGCCGCTGTTGCCCGTCGTTCTGATGGCTTCCACGGTCGTTTCGATGGACCGCCCCGCGTCGCGTTCCCGTCGCAGCCCCCGCGCCCGCGCCGGCACTGGCTCACCGTCCGTGGCACGCGTCTGGCATAAGGAATCCGGCGTGGTTTCAATGAAGAGGCTTCGATGAAGACCGTGCACACAACGACCCCGATGCCGAGTTCGATCGACCGCACCGCGGACAAGGCGAAGGCCCTCGTGGACAAGGCGACCCATGCAATCAAGGTAGCGGCGCACGACGTCGGCGAGAAGATGAAGGACGTCGGCCAGAAGATCGAGGACAAGGGCAAGTGACCGTCCTCGCAGATCCTCCCGGAACGAGGGCGGGCGCAAGTCGGCCCCCTGCTCCAAACCCTCCGCAGCCCGGCACGTCAGTCGTCGGGCTGCGGGGGGATCATTTCCCCCGAGCCGTTCCCGATTGACCCCGCGACAAGACGTCACGCATGTCCGACAATGGCCGGGAACCGGAAAGGAGGCCCCCCGTGAGCGACGCCCCGATCCCCGGCACAGGCGATGCCACGAAGCCCTGTCCCGTCTGCGCCGAAACCATCAAGGCCGCGGCCATCAAGTGCCGGTTCTGCGGCACCGACCTGGAGGCCTTCGGGGCGCAGCGCGAGGCCGATCAAGAGCGCGAACTGTTCCAGGGACATCCCGACGTCGTCAACAGCGTCTGGCAGTGGTTCTGGGTGGTGGTGACGCTGGGCGTGGCGTACGTCGGCTACTGGATCCGCAGCGCCAGCATCGCCTACACCGTCACGACCCAGCGGATCCGGATCGAGCACGGCCTATTGTCGAAGGTGAAGGAGAACGTCGAACTGTTCCGCATCGACCACTTCGACCTGCACAAGCCGCTGGGGATGCGCCTGATGGGACACTGCCTGCTGCACCTGCGGTCGTCCGACGAAAGTTTCCAGACGGTCGTCCTGTACGGCATTCCCGGCCTGGAGGGGCTGGCCGACACGCTGCGCGAGTGCTCGCTGCGGGAACGCACACGCCGCAAGGTCACCGCGTTCATCCAGGCCTGACGCGCCCGCCGGGGCCGGTCGGTCCGCCCTCAGCCCTTCGCCACGACCGTGATCCGCGCCGCGATCTTCTTGCCGAACCGCACGACCTTCACGTCGCCCGGCATCAGCAGCACGTCCGCGGCGACCCGCTCGTCGTCCATCCAGACGGCGCCCTCGCCGATCTTGCGACGGGCTTCGCCCGAGGACGCGGCCATGCCCGTGTCCCGCAACGCCACGAACATGGACAGGCCCTCGGGCGGGGCTTCGACCGTCTTTTCCGCCAGTTCCGCCACGGTCTTTTCCCGCAGCCAGCGGTTCGCGGCCTCCAGCGCCGCCTGGGACGAATCCGTCCCGTGGAACCGCGCGACGATTTCCGCCGCCAGGGCCTCCTTGGCGTCCCGGGGGTTCACCGCGTGGGCCTTGCACCGGGCCTTCAGGTCCCCGACCTCGACCGAGGACTTCGCACTGAGCAGTTCGTAGTACCGCCACATCAGGTCGTCGGAAATCGACATGATCTTCAGGAACTGGGCGGTCGGCTCTTCCGTCACGCCGATGTAGTTGCCCAGGGACTTGGACATCTTGGCGCCCGTCAGGATGCCGTCCACGACCTTCGCGTCCGTCCCTTCCAGCAGCGGCATGGTCAGGACGACCTGCGGCTCCTGGCCCGAATCGCGCTGCAGCGCCCGCCCCACCAGCAGGTTGAACAACTGGTCGCTGCCGCCCAGTTCGACGTCGGCCGCGAGGGCCACGCTGTCGTATGCCTGCAGCAGCGGGTACAGGAACTCGTGGATGCTGATGGGCATTTCCAGCGCGAACCGCTTCTTGAAGTCGTCCCGCTCCAGCATGCGGCTGACGGTGTACTTCGAGGCCAGCTTGATCAGCCCCTCTGCGCCCAGGGGCCGCAGCCACTCGCTGTTGAACCGGACGATGGTCTTCGCCGGATCCAGCACCTTGAACACCTGGGCCGTGTAGGTTTCGGCGTTCTGCCGGATCGCTTCCGGCGTCAGGGGCTTCCGGGCCTCGTTGCGCCCCGTGGGGTCGCCGATCAGCGCCGTGAAGTCGCCCACCACGAACACGACCTGGTGGCCCATTTCCTGGAACCGCCGCATCTTGGACAGCACGACGGTGTGGCCCAGGTGCAGGTCGGCGGCCGTCGGATCGAAGCCCGCCTTGATGATCAGGGGCTTGCCGGTCGCCCTGGAGCGGGCCAGCTTCCGGATCAGGTCGGGCGTGGTTTCGCACTTGACGGTGCCCGCCAGCAGTTCCGCCACGTCGCGTTCGATTGCAGGGTCGTGGGGGTCGTTCATGGATGCCTCGCGCGGGGTTGGTGCGAAGCCGCGCACGCCGTTCTACTTGGCGTACTCGATCGCGCGGGTCTCGCGGATGACGCAGATCCGGATCTGGCCCGGGTAGGCCAGTTTCTCCTCGATCTTCCGGGCGATGTCCCGGGCCAGCACGGTCGCGCCCTCGTCGGACACCTTTTCGTGCGACACCAGCACGCGGACCTCGCGGCCCGCCTGGATGGCGAACGTCCGTTCCACACCCGGGAACCCGTTGGCGATGCCTTCCAGATCCTCCAGGCGCTTGACGTAGTTTTCCAGGCTTTCACGCCGGGCCCCAGGCCGGGCGCCCGAAATGGCGTCACTGG
The DNA here is from genome assembly GCA_903847405.1 of uncultured Myxococcales bacterium. Classification (GTDB taxonomy): domain Bacteria; phylum Myxococcota_A; class UBA9042; order DTJE01; family DTJE01; genus CAIZWN01. The sequence goes on from CAINDP010000069.1 coordinate 10,111, forward strand.
CGATGACGATCTGCGCCAGCAGCGTCATCGGCTTTTCTTCCTCGTGGTGCGCCGCGATGGCGTGGACCACTTCGGCCGACTCGCCGAACTTCCGGGCCACGTTGGCGCCGGTCAGGGCGTGCGGCCCTTCGATTTCCTGGTCGATGGCCTTGCCCAGGTCGTGCAGCAGGCCGGCGCGACGCGCCTCCTTCACCGGCAGACCCAGTTCCGCCGCCATCAGGCCCGACAGGAACCCGCACTCGACGCTGTGGGCCAGGACGTTCTGGCCGTAGGAGGTGCGGAACTTCATGCGGCCCAGCAGCTTGACCAGTTCGGGGTGCATGGCGCCCAGGCCCAACTGGAACAGGGCGTCCTCGCCGGCTTCCTTGATCTTCTGTTCGACTTCCTTGGTGCTCTTTTCGACGATCTCCTCGATCCGTGCGGGATGGATGCGGCCGTCCTTGACCAGCATCTCCAGCGACAGCCGGGCGATTTCGCGACGTACGGGATTGAAGCCCGACAGGGTGACCGTGTCGGGCGAGTCGTCGATGATGACGTCGATGCCGGTCGCGGCCTCGAAGGCCCGGATGTTGCGGCCCTCGCGCCCGATGATGCGGCCCTTCATTTCCTCGCTGGGCAGCGTGACGACCGACACGGTGCGCTCGTTGGTGTACTCGCCGGCGTAGCGCCCGATCGCGATGCCCACCACGCGCTTGGCGCGCTTTTCGGCTTCTTCCTTGGCCTCGTCCTCGATCATCTTGATCTGGCGAGCCGCGGTGATCTTCACTTCTTCCAGCAGCTTTTCGGTCATGTGCCGGCGGGCCTCGTCGGGGCTCATGCCCGTCAGGCGCTCCAGCGTCTGGCGCGCCTCGATGACCAGGCGCTCGGTTTCCTTGGCGTTGGACTCGATCGATTCTTCCTTCTGGGCGACCGACTTTTCGCGGCGGACCACTTCGGTTTCGCGGGCCGTCAGGGTTTCGGCCTTGCGCTCGACCGTCTCCTCGCGCTTGACCAGTTTCTCTTCGCGCTTCTGGCTTTCCGCACGCTGGGACTTCAGGTCACGATCCAGGTTCCGGGCCTTTTCCTCGGCTCCACGGGCTGTCGCCTGGGCATCGGCAAGTTCCGCCGCCAGACGCTTTTCGACGTCGCGGACGGCTTCCACCACGCGGGTATCCGCCTCGGCCGTCTTGGCGCGGATGTTTCCGCGCAGGACCGCCATGACAGCACCGCCGCCCACGACCAGCCCGAGGAGGACGCCGAGGATTATCAGGATTGCATCCACGGTCCCACCTCCCTTCGCACCGGGGACATGCGCCCCGGGGCCCCGGTACCGCAGGGCGGCCCAGGGCGAATCCATTGTCGATTCCACAGGGAACGACCCGTGTCCGCGCAGGGCGCGGCCGGCAGGCGGGGGGGGAGCAGACCGGGCGACCACACGCATGACGGGACCGCACGAAGCGGGCCGCCGCGCGGGCGGGTGGGGACCTCAGGGGCCTCTACACCTTCGGGACGTCCATCACGCCTCCGATCGGGCCCTTCGTTCTTCCGAGCTGCGTTCTGCAACCCGGCAATTCGTCACGGTGTCCCATGTTCCGTCGCAACCGATATGCTCATCCCTCCTGCCGGAGGGTTGTTCCCGTCATCCGCCCGAGGCACGCCTTCGAGCATTTCCAGTATCCGGGACGACTTGTTGCGGATCTTGTCCCGCAGGCCGTCCATGCGCCGCCGTTCGCGCATCAGTTCTTCGCACACGCCCAGCAGCGCCAGCAGTGCCACCGGGTGGGGCCCCATGCCGTTGGCCGCCTGGGCGGTCGCCTCCAGCCGGGACTCGGCGAAGGCCACGACCTCGTCCAGATCGTTCCCCTCGGCCCCCGTGCGCAGCACGAATCGGCGGCCCTGAAGCACGACCTCGACCGTCCGCCGTTCCATCGGGATGCGCCCCGGGCAGAAGCCCGGTCCAAAGTAGCCAACGGATCCCGGTTTGTCAATTTCTTTTCAGGGCATCCGACGTTCCGAGGCTCATTTCGCGGGGGGTTCTTGACCGGCGTAATCAATTGCGGCAGACACTGTCCAGGAGGCCCGTACCGCCGCCGCCAGCCCGTCGTTCGCCAGGAGGTCCTCGGTCGCCACCGGGCTGCGCCACGTCCAGTTGGTGTCGTTGACGATGCCGGGCAGGTTGATCCGGTGGTCCGCCGGGTTGCCGGGCAGCAGGCCCGCCGGCCACAGCAGTTCCTGCAGCAGCAGGACCAGGAACAGCGAGGAGCCGCCCGCCAGCCACGCGACGATTTCCCGGTGCAGTTCCGGGGTCAACGCCGCCGGGGCCTCACCCGAATGTCCCAGGACCCCGTGCAGTTCGTCCCGCTCGGAACCGTTTTCGGCCCACCACTGCGCCAGGATTTCCGAGTCGTGCGTGGACAGCGTGGCCATCGACAGGGGGTCGTAGTCGCCCGCGGGGATGAAGCGCCGGTCCGTGTTCCACCGCTTTTCCCAGCGCTGGACCTTGAACCCGCAGATCCCCAGGTCCCGCAACGTCTGTCGGCACACGTCCGGGATGGTGCCCAGATCCTCGGCCAGCGGCAGCATCCGGCTGGACGCCAGCATCATCTCGAGGATCCGGCGCCCGTGCTCGCCCCAGGTCCACTCCTCGGCCGGCACGAACCCGCCCTTCCTGCCGGTCTGCTCGCCCGCGGGGATGGTCCAGATCCGGAAGAACCCGACGACGTGATCGATCCGGTACAGGTCGAAATAGCGTTCCGCGTGCTGCAGGCGCGCCCGCCACCACGCGTAGCCGGTTCCGGCCATCGTGTCCCAGCGGTAGGTCGGGAAGCCCCAGTTCTGCCCGTCCTCGGCGTACATGTCCGGAGGCGCACCGGCCGACACGTCCAGGTGGAACAGTTCGGGCTTGCGCCAGACGTCGGCGCTGTCCCGGGACACCAGGATGGGGATGTCGCCTTCGATGCGGATGCCCCGGGCAGCCGCGTACCGGCGCGCCTCGCGGAACTGGCCGTCCAGGACCCACTGGGCGAACAGGTGCAGCGCCAGTCGGTCCGCGTGGACCTCCATCGCCCGGTCCACGGCCCCTTCGTCGGCATAGCGCGGGCCCCAGGCCTCCCACGACTGGAAGCCTTCGACTTCCTTCAGGACGCGGTAGGGGAGGTAGTCCTCCAGCCAGGGATTTTCGGCACGGAAGGAGCCCAGCGTTTCCCGCAGGGACGGCCCGTCCAGGCGGACGAGGGCCTGCCGCAACAGTTCGTTCTTGGCACGGCGCACCACGGCCCAGTCCACCCGGGCACCGTCGGGCAGCGCCGCGGCGGCGGTGCGCACGATCCCCTGCCACGCCAGGTCGTCCACCAGGCCGGGGATCCGGTCCAGGGCCACGAACACCGGGTCCAGGGCGAAGGCCGACAGCGCCGAGTACGGGCAGGCGTCCAGGCCCATGTCGTTCACGGGCAGCAACTGGATCACCTCGGCCCCGATCTGCACGCACCAGTCGATGAAGTCCGGCAGGTCGCCCACGTCCCCCAGGCCGCAGTCGCGGGCGCTGCGCAGGGAGGACAGCGGCACGCACACGCCCCGCCGGCGGTGGATGCCGATGCGCTCCCAGTGGGGGCGGGAGGCTGCATGTTCCAGGTAGGGCGGCACGTTCGGGTTCATCGCGTCTTGTTCCTCGGGTTCGTCAGTTCAGCGTCTTGTCGCGCTTGGGCTCGGGGGCCTCGCGGATCTCGCCGTGGGCATCCTCGTAGCGACGCAGGTTTTCCGACAGGGCCTTGATGATGCGCTTCAGATGACCCGGGCTGGTGATCACCCGGGCGTTCAGCACCGCCAGGTTCGGCGACAGGTAGAAGAAGTCCATGACGAACTCTTCGCGCGAGTGCGAAACCATCATGCTGTTCGCGTACACGCCGCCCGCCACCTCGTCGCGCACCTTCACGGGCACCGGGGGCTTCGCTGGTCCGGGCATCCCTGGCTCCTGGTCTTCAAGTCGTCGCGAGTATAGCACCACGTTGGATCGTCCCGGCTCAGAGGCCCCTATCCCGGCCCGCGCGTCCTGTGGTAGCGTCGGCGACGCCACTCGGAGGAGGCCCCGATGCCCACGATTCGACACCTGGTCCCGGCCCTGGCCCTCCTGGCGATCGCATGCGCCAGCAAGGGCGGCGGCACGTCCGGCGACCTGCCGACGACCCTCTGCACCCCCGCGACCAAGGCCTGCCTGGGCAACTACGCCGCGGTCTGCGCCGCGGACGGCCGGTCCTTCGCGGACCTCCGGGCCTGCTTCCCCGACGGCGCGTGCGTGGACGGCACGTGCATCCCCCGGAAGTGCACGCCCGCGGGCAAGGATCGGTGCGAGGGCATCGACACGGCGCTGCTGTGCTCGGACGACGGACGGATCCAGACGACGTTGCCGTGTTCCGACTTCGAGTCGTGCTACGCGGGGGCCTGCCTCCTCGACGCCTGCGACCCGGCGAACTTCCCGGCCACCTGCACCTTCGACACCCTGATCACGTGCGTCGCCGGCGCGCGGAAGACCGAGCCCTGCCCCACCGGCATGGCCTGCGGCGCCCAGGGCACCTGCGTCGCCAAGGAGGACTGCATGCCCGAGGAGGCGCGGTGCAGCGGCGAGGCCGCGTCCGGCGTCTGCCGCCTGAACTCCACGGGATGGGACGTGACGGAGTGCAAGGCGACCGAACACTGCGTGGACGGCTTCTGCCAACTGCGCCTGGGCGATCTGCCGATCCCGACGGACGTCCTGGACGAGGCCGCGTCGGACGCGGAATCGGACCTCGAGATCGACCCGGGCACGGACTACGGCCCGCAGGAGGACGTGCCCTTCACGCCCCCGAACCGGGCGACCCTGGAGGGGACGGTCGTGGCGTTCGACCTGCTGCCCAGCATCAGCCTGGTTCCCGCGGGCGACACGACCTCGTCCAAGGTGGTCCTGCTGCTGCAGTCCACCAAGAAGATGGACCTGGGGCTTCCCGAGTTCCCTGGCGACGGCGCCTCCGTGCAGATCGAAATCGCGATCATGGGCGTGCCGATCGACACGCTGGTCGCGCTGCCGGGCACCTACACCTGCGGCGCCGCCGAGGGTCCCAGCGCCCGGCTCTGGCTGCGCTACGGCCTCCATGTCTCGACCTCGGGGGCCTGCACGAACTTCGACTTCGGCGCCGGCAGTTGCACGGTCACCGTGACGGACGTCGGCCCGGACGGAAAGGGCCCCCTGAAGGGCACCTTCGAGGCCCCCCACATGGCCGAGTGCTTCGCGGGCACGAACCGGTTCGTGAACGTGACCGACGGCGTCTTCGAGGCCGAACCGGACCTCTGACCGCTGGAGCCCCCATGTACCGACTGCTGGTCAGCACGACGGCCGAGGATCGCCGGGTCGCCCTGGTGGAAGGCGGCGTCCTGCGCGAACTGCACACCGAGCGGCGGCACGACCGGGGCCTGGTGGGGAACGTCTACAAGGGCCGCATCGTGCGTGTCCTGCCCGGCCTGGACGCGGCCTTCGTCGAAATCGGCATCGGGCGCGGCGCCTTCCTGCAGTGGGACGACGCGGGCCTGCTGCGGGAGGCGGTTCCGGACGCGATGATCGGGGAGGAACCCGACGCGGGGAGCCACGCAGATGGTCTCGATACGGTCCCCCCGACGCTGGCCCCCCTTCCGGCGCCCATCGTGGGACAGGACGTCCTGGTGCAGGTCACCCGGGACGCCTTCGGGGGCAAGGGGCCGCGCCTCAGCCTGCGCGTGTCCCTGCCGGGCCGCACCCTGGTCTACCTGCCCACGACCCCCATCCTGGGCGTTTCGCGCCGGATCGCCGACGAGGCCGAACGGTCCCGACTGCGGGATGCGACGCGCAGCCTGCTGACCCCCGGCGCCGGCGCCATCCTGCGGACCGCAGCCCAGAACCGGCCCGAATCCGAACTGGCCGAGGACCTGGCCTTCCTGTCCGCCCTGTGGGCCAGCATCCAGTCCCGGGAGCCCGACAGCGAGGCCCCTGCCCTCCTGCACGAGGACCTGGACCTGCTGCTGCGGGCCGCACGGGACCACCTGGGTCCCGAGTGCGAAGGCATCGTCGTGGACACCGAGGAGGACTACGACCGCCTGCTGCAGTTCGTGGACACCTTCATGCCGCACTGCGACGACCGGGTGACGATCCACCGGGGGACCGCGCCGATATTCGAGGCCCACGGAGTGGACGCCCACGCGTCCGGCGTGCTGGATCGCGTGGTCTGGCTGAAGGCCGGCGGATCCATCGTCATCGACCACACCGAGGCCCTGACCGCCATCGACGTCAACACCGGCGGCACCGCGGGACGCGGCGACCCCGAGGAAACCATCTTCCAGACGAACCTGGACGCCGCCCGCGAGATCGCCTGCCAGTTGCGCCTGCGCAACATCGGCGGGATCGTGGTCATCGACTTCATCGACATGCGCGACCCGGTCCATCGCCAGCAGGTCCAGGCGGCCCTGGAGGCCGGGCTGGCGGTCGACAAGGCCCACTTCGACATCCTGCCGATGTCGCGCCTGGGCCTGGTGGAACTGACGCGCAAGCGCCCGCGCGAGGCCTCCTTCAGCCGGATGACCGAGCCCTGCCCCTACTGCGAAGGACGCGGCTGGGTCCGGGGCGTGGAGTACACGTGCTCGGAGATCATTCGGCGGCTGTCCCGGGAGGCGGCGACGGAAACGATCCGCAGCCTGCGCGTGATGGCGCATCCGCGGGTCATCGAGGCGTTGATCGACGGGTTCCGGACGTCGCTGGCCGACCTGGAAACGCGCTGGCAGAAGCCCGTCCACCTGGTCCGCCGCGAGGATTTCCACCTGGAACAGTGGAATGTCCGACCGGAGTGACTTGCCGAAAGCCGCGTCGGTACCCAAAGTACGCCCCATGAGCCGCACGCGGCCTCCCACTCCCCCGACCGATCCGACGTGGCGCCCGCCCATGGAGGCGTTCCTGCGCCACATGGAAGTCAGCCGCAGCGCGTCGCCCCACACCCTGAAGGCCTACCGGACCGACTGCGTGGAACTGATGGAAATCCTGGGACGGGCCGGGATCGACCCGATGGTCCTGGACCGGCGGGGCGTCGAGGCGTGGTTTTCGGCCCTGGACTCCCGGCACGACGGGCCGGCGACCGTGTCCCGCAAACTGTCGGTCGTCCGGGGCCTGTACCGCTTCTGGAAGCGTCGCGGGATCGTCACGGCGAACCCGTGGGTGGGCATCCGCGGGCCCCGGAAGGACAAGCGCCTGCCGGACTTCGTGCCCGTGGACGAACTGTTCCTGCTGATCGAAGCGCCCGACACCGGGGCGCTGCTGGGCCTGCGGGATCGCGCGATCCTGGAAGTGCTGTACGCCGGGGGATTCCGCGTGTCCGAACTGGTCGGCATGGACGTCCGGGACGTGGACCTGCGCGTGGGCCAGGCCCGGGTCACGGGAAAGGGTTCGAAGGAGCGCATCGTCCCCATCGGTTCCAAGGCCCTGGACGCCCTGCGCGCCTGGCTGGACGCGCGGCCGTCGCTGCTGCGCCGGGGCCTGGAAAACGGGGCCCTGTTCCTGAACTTCCGCGGCGGGCGCCTGACCGTGCGCAGCGTGGGACGCCTGATCGATCAGGCGGTGGCGAAGGTGGCGCTGCTGCGTCACGTCCATCCCCACGCCTTGCGGCATTCGTTCGCGACCCACCTGCTGGACGGCGGCGCCGATCTGCGGGACATCCAGGAACTGCTGGGACATGCGCGCCTGACCACGACCCAGAAGTACACGCACGTGACGCTGGCGAGGCTGCAGGCGGTGTACGACCGTGCGCACCCGCGGGCCAAAGGGTAGCCCGCCCGGGCACGGAGGCGGAGTCGGTGGGTTTGCGCAGCAAACTCCCGACGGAGACGGAGTCGACCCGGGCCGATCCAGTGAACTAATCCAGGGAACCAACGAGGAGGCGACAATGGCGGAACGGACAATCGAACGGACCCTGGAAAACCTGCGCGGCACCACGGTCATCGCGGTGCGGCGAGGCGACCAGGTGGTGGTGGCCGGCGACGGCCAGGTGTCCTACGGCGACACGATCCTCAAGCACACGGCCAGCAAGGTCCGGAAGGTCCACAACGGCAAGGTCATCACCGGGTTCGCCGGCTCGACCGCCGACGCCTTCACCCTGTTCGAGCGCTTCGAGGCCAAGCTGAAGGACTACAACGGCAACCTGGCGCGGTCGGCCGTGGAACTGGCCAAGGACTGGCGCACCGACCGCCTGCTGCGGCGCCTGGACGCCATGCTGATCGTGGCGGACAAGGAAAAAACCTTCCTGATCACGGGCGCGGGCGACGTCATCGAGCCCGACGAGGGCGTGCTGGCCATCGGCTCCGGCGGACCTTACGCCCTGGCCGCGGCCCGGGCCCTCATGGGGCACAGCGAACTGACGGCCTCCCAGATCGCCCGGACCGCGATGGAAATCGCCGCGGGGATCTGCATCTTCACCAACGCCTCGATCACCATGGAGGAACTGCCGTGACGGAAGGGGAACGCGACCTGACCCCCAGGGAGGTCCTGGCGGAACTGGACCGGTACATCGTGGGACAGCACGCGGCCAAGCGCATGGTCGCGGTGGCCCTGCGCAACCGCTGGCGCCGTCGCCACGTGGACGGGCCCCTGAAGGACGAAATCACCCCCAAGAACATCCTGATGATCGGCCCGACGGGCGTCGGCAAGACCGAAATCGCGCGCCGACTGGCCCGCCTTGCCCGGGTGCCCTTCGTCAAGGTGGAAGCGTCCAAGTACACCGAGGTCGGCTACGTCGGCCGCGACGTCGAAGGGATGATCCGCGACCTGGTCGAGTTCAGCGTCAACATGGTCAAGGCCGAGGAAGGCGGGAAGGTCGCCGCGAAGGCCAAGGCCGCCGCCGAGGATCGGGTCCTGGACGCCCTGTACGGCCAGCACGAGGACGTGCGGGCCGAGCCCCGTGACGTGCTGCGCCAGCGCCTGGAGGCGGGCCTGGTGAACGACCTGCCCCTGAAGATCGACGTCACGGACAGTTCCTCGCCGATGATGTCGATCTTCTCGAACGCCGGGATGGAAGAGGTCGGGCTGCAGCTGCAGGACATGATGGGCAACGCCATGCCCAAGAAGACGCGCCAGCGCCAGACCACCGTACGCGAGGCCCTGCCGATCTTCGAGGCCGAGGAGCGGGACCGCCTGCTGGACCCGGACAACGTCACCCGGATGGCCCTGGACCGCGCCCAGAACAGCGGCATCATCTTCATCGACGAAATGGACAAGGTCGCCGGGCGCGAAGGCGGCCAGGGGCCCCAGGTGTCCCGGGAAGGCGTCCAGCGGGACCTGCTGCCCATCGTGGAAGGCACCCAGGTGACGACGAAATACGGGGTCGTGCGGACCGACCACATCCTGTTCATCGCGGCGGGCGCGTTCCACGTGTCGAAGGTGACGGACCTGATCCCCGAAATGCAGGGGCGCTTCCCGATCCGCGTCGAACTGACGTCGCTGGATCGCGAGGACTTCGGCCGGATCCTGCGGGAGCCGGACAACAGCCTTCTGAAGCAGTACCAGGCCCTCCTGGCCACGGAAGGCGTCACGCTGCGGTTCGAGGACGACGGCATCGACAGTATCGCCGAGGTCGCCGCCGAACTGAACTCGCGCTTCGAGAACATCGGGGCCCGGCGCCTGCACACGGTGATGGAAAAGGTGCTGGAGGAGGTGTCCTTCCACGCGCCGGACATCGCGGGGCAGTCGATCCCGATCACCGCGGCCTACGTCAGGGAACGGCTGGGGGATATCTTGAAGGACGAGGATCTCAGCAGATACATTTTGTGAGTGTCGAGGGGGGACAGCCTGTCGAGGGGGGACAGCCTTAAGGCTGTCCCC
>CAINDP010000070.1 GCA_903847405.1 uncultured Myxococcales bacterium
GCCGAGGTCCAGATGACGCGCCTGTCGCTGCGCGAACGCAGCAAGGCCACGCTGTTGCGCGCACTGGAGGCCGCCACGGGCACCCGGGTGGCCGGGATCGCGACGCGACTGGCCGAACTGTACCGCGAGGACCAGGACCGGACCGGCGAGTTGAAGGCCCTGGAGGCGGCCGCGGACAACACCGAGGACGACGAGCAGCGGGCGCACTGCTTCACGACCCTGGGGCGGCGGGCTCTGGAGACCCCGGTCGATCCGGCGGCGGCCCGCGGGTACCTGGAAAAGGCCATCGACGCGAACCCCACCCACGCCGAGGCGGTCGAACTGCTGGCCCGCGTGCTGCTGGACTCGGGCCACCCCGAAATGGTGGTTCCGGCGGTCGAGCCCCTGGCGCGGCGTGCCGCGGGGGCGGGGGACAAGGGTACCGAACGTCGCCTGCGGAAGCTGGGGGCCGAGGCAGCGGCCGGCTTCGGGGACGGCGCAGGCGCCATCGTACAGTACCGCAGGGTCCTGGAACTGGATCCGGACGACGACGCGACGAAGGCGATCCTGGGACGGCTGCTGGCCGCGGCGGGACGGGACGGGGAGGCGATGGCGCTGCTGGACGCCGTCCTGGCGGCACCCGAGGCCCTGTCCGCTTCCGAGCGTGACGAACTGGACCTCCTGGCGGCCCGTTGCGCGACCCGGCTGGGCGACCACGCCCGCGCCGTGGAGCGGTTCGACGAGCGCTGGCATCTGCGCGGGGCCGAGGGCCCCCTGCTGCGCGAGATGGTCGAGGCCGCCACGAAGGCCGGGGACGCCCGTCGGCAGGTCCAGTGGCTGGAACCCCTGGTCCGCCAGGAGCCGCCGGGCCTGCCGCGATTCACCCTGCAACTGCGCCTGGGCGACCTGCTTCGGGACGCCCTGAACGACCCGAAGGCCGCCCTGGGATGGTACCGGGCCGCGGCGGCGGAAGGCGTGTCCAACAAGGCGGCCCTCCACAAGGCCCTGGACGCCGCGGTCGCGGCTGCCGACTTCGCCGAGGCGAAGGGGCTGCTGGTCGAACTGCTGGAACAGGAACAGGACGGCATCAAGCAGGCCCAGTTCCACCATGCCGCGGCGCTGCTGGCCCGGGACAACCTGGGCGACCCCGCCCTGACCCGCGAGCACCTGTGGAAGGCGGTGGAACTGAACCCCGAACTGGAAGAAGCCAACGAGGCCCTGGAAAACGTCCTGGTGGGCGGCGACGACCAGGAAGGCCTGGCGCGCCTGTATGCCCTGCTGGCCCGGCACTTCCGCCTGACGGGCCAGGAAGGTCGGCTGCTGTCCACGCTGCGGCGGCTGGCGGCCTGCTACGACGAGCGTCTGCACAATCTGCCGCAGGCGGCCGAAACCCTGCGGCAGGTCCTCCAGGCCGCGCCGCGGGACGCCGAAACCGCCACGCGCCTGGCCGACGTCCTGACCCGGGCGCCCGGCCGCGAAAAGGAGGCCCTGGAAGCCCACCGGCGCGTCCTGGCGCTGGACCCGACCCACCTTCCGGCCTACCGCGCGATCCGCGATCTGTGCACCCTCGAGGGCGACGAGGACGGCGCCTGGTGCGCCTCCGGGGCCCTGATCGTGCTGGGGCACGAAACCGAAACCGACCGGACGGCCTTCGAGGCCCGGCGCCAGCCCTCCCTGAAGCTGCGGCGCGACGCGCTGCCGCCCGAGGGATTCGGGAAGTGGATCGTCGACGAGGGCGTGGACGAAGGCATCGCCCGGGTGCTGACGATCCTGTACGGACCGATGTCGGCCATGCTGCCCTTCAAATCCCCGAAGGACCTGGGCCTGACGGAGGCCGACCTGGTCAACCCCGCGGAAAAGGGGCTGTTCCAGAGCATGGCGCTGGCGTCCTCCAAGGTCCTGGGCATCCCGCTGCCCCGGATCTACCGCGCCCGGGGCCGCACGGGCCTGGCCAAGGCGGCCTTCAACCCGCCGGCCCTGGTGGTGGGCGACGACGCCTTCACGGTGTGGCGCGGAAAGGAACTGCGGTTCGCCCTGGGCCGGGCGGCGACGGCGTTCGCGCCGGGCTTCGAACTGGCGGGGGTCCTGGACGCGCCGACCCTGCGCCTGTTCCTGCTGGCCGCCCTGCGCATCGCGTTCCCGGAAACACCGCTGCCCGCCGATGCCGCCGCCGCGGGCGAAATGGCGCCGGACCTGGACGCGCGCCTGGCGCCGGCGGCCCGGGACGAACTGCGGGCGGTCCTGACGACGTTCCGCCAGCAGAAGCGGGGCATCGACCCGCAGGCCTTCCTGGAGGGCGTGGATCGGACGGCCTCCCGGGCGGGCCTGTTCATGTCCAACGATCTGGAGGTGGCCGCCCGCTACCTGCGGGACGACTCGATCTTCCTGTCGGACCTGGAGTTCGGGGATCGGCTGGTCGACCTGACCGCCTGGGCCGTGTCGCCCCGGTACGCCGAACTGCGGAAGGCGATGCTGCAGCCGTAGGCCGGTTCCGTTCGCCCGCAGGGACCACTACGGCCGTATCGATGGGGGAATCGCTTCCGGCGGGGCGGGCGGCGCCTTGTCCTCGCCGGTTTCGAGCGCCTTTCCCTTGCCGGATTCCTGCGCTGACTCTTTCCCCGGTTCCAGGTTCTGCCGGATCTCCCCAAGCAGCACCCGGGCCGATACGGTCGTCGGATGGTCGGCCCCCAGCCGGTCCTCCAGGACCCGCAGCGCAGCCTCGCCCTCGACCCGGGCCGCCGCCCAGTCCTTCTTCATGGCCAGGATCGAACCGAGGTTGTAGCGCACCAGCGCAAGTTCCGGATGATCCTCCGGCAGGGCCTTCCCTCCCACCGCCAGGGCCTCGCGGACCAGGCGCTCGGCGCCGTCGATGTCCTTCATCGCCACCAGCACCTGGCCCAGGTTGTCCAGGACGATCATCCGCCCCATGTCGTCCCCCAGCGCCTTCCGGATCCGAAGGGACCGCTCGATGCTGGCCCGACCGGCCTCCAACTCGCCCAGGTTCATCAGGATGACGCCCAGGTTGCTGGCGCAGCAGGCCACCTTCAGATGGTCGGCACCGTACGCCTTCTCGAACGCGGCCAGGGCACGCTCCGCGAAGCGCCGGGCCTCGCGATGTTCGCCATTGTTTTCCAGCAGGGTGGAGACGTTGTCCAGCAGCACCGCGGCGTCCGCGGATTCCGGCCCCCGGATCTTCTCGATGGCGGACAGGGCCCTGGCGTAAAGTTCCCGGGCCTTCCCCAGTTCGTTCAGGACGCGCAGGTCGCCGGCCAGTTCGTTTCGGGCCCAGGCGGTCACCTCGGCATCCGGCCCGACCATCCGTTCCCGGGCGGCCAGGGCAAGTTCGTGGTGGAACCGGGCCGACTTCAGGTCCCCGAGCGCCCTCTGGACGCGGCCCAGGTTCCGGGCGGCGTCGGCGGTATCCGGGTGGAACTGCCCCAGGACCTTGAGCCGGCCGGCGAGGGCCGCGACGAAATGGTCCCGCGCGACCGTCAGTTGGTCCTCGTCCTCGGCCAGGTTGCCCAGCGCGTATTCCACGTCCGACGTCCGGGGATGGTCGGGCCCCCGCCTCTCCCGGCTGATGGCCAGCGCACGTTCCAGGAGCTTCCGCGCCGGGGCCTTGTCGCCCTGGCGCAGCAGGACCCTGGCCAGGTTCACGCACGCGGTCGCGACCACCGTGTGGACCGGTCCCCGCCCTTGGTCCTGGATGGCCAGGTTCTCCTCGGCTGCCTTGCGGGCACCCGGCAGATCCCCCGCCTCCAGCAGGATCATCCCCAGGTTGGCGAGGGCCGCCTCCCGGGCATCACATTCGGGTGGCAGGTCGCCCGACTTGTCGATGGCCTCCCGGGCAAGCCGGACGGCCTCGTCCAGGCGATCCTGCCCGGCGGCGGCGACCGCCTGTGAATTGAGCGCGTTGACCGCGTCCGCGACCGGCCGCTCCTCCTCCAGCGGGGTGCGCTTCGGCTTCGAACCGCGGTCCCAGGTCCGGGGAAAGGGGCCCTTGGCGTCCAGGAACAGGACCAGCGCACCCGCTTCCACCGGGTCCATCGCGAGGTCCTTCAGTTCGTCCTGGATCGGCCTGCGGTGCTGGATGGCGCCCGCGACGGCCACCGAGGCGAGGTGGCCGTACCGCAATGCCATCCAGCAGCCCCAGCCCCTCTTGCCGTCGGCACAGTTCGTCCGGCAGTCGGCGGCATCGACATCCGTGCGTCCCGCACAGACCCGGTCCAGCGCATCGTCCGCTCGCACCGACAGGGGGAAGGCAAGGATCAGGGCTGTTGCGATGGCAAGCGAGGTTCGCATGTCAAAGCCTGGCGAGGAGGAGGCCATGATAGGCCAAGCGGGCTTCGATGAGCAGGAGGAAACCAGAGGATTCTTCTCGGCGGAGGGCGGGAGTGGTACCGCCTGCGGATCGTTCCGAGGTCTGATGGTGCTGCGCTGTTCGGGGCCAGGCTCTCCCGGGCGGCGTTCCTGCAGCGCCGAGTCTACCGTGCCTGACCTCCCCGTCCTGCCTACAACGCCCGCTTCTTGGAGTAGTACCACTGGACCTGCTGCGGGGAGCTTTCCTCGTCCAGGTTTTCTGCGGCCAGCAGCCGCTCGCTGTCTGCGGAAGGCAGGACCTCCTTCAGCGCCCACTGGCCGGCCAGCCGACCGAAGGTCCAGTAGCCCTCGAAGAAGGTCACGTCGGGATCCTGGCTGACCACCGCGCCGTCCCGCCGGACGACCCGCTGGGCGTGGGCGCCGATCCGGACGAAGAACTCGTCGGCCGCAGTGTCGGCGCGGTTGCGGACCAGCAGGATTTCGACCTTCCGCACGCACAGGTTGCGGTATTCCGTGGTGATGCCCTGGGCCTTCCACCCGGCGACCTTGTCCCGCAGGCTGGTCACGACGTCCGGGAACAGCAGGCCGGCCGTGTCGTCTGCGACCTCCCCGGCCTCCAGGGCCAGGTGCACGCGCAGGAAGACCTGGCGGGCGCGCTCCAGCATCGGCTGCTGCTGCCACAGCCGGTCCGTCAGGGCCAGGAAGTTCAGCATCCGCTCGATCTTCACAGCCTTCGTGACGACCTCCGCCTCCAGCCACGGGCCCGCGGCCCCCGTCCGTTCCACCGGCGTGCCGTAGACCTGCTGCAACTGCGCGTCGGTGAACTGCTCGAAGAAGTTTTCGTCCTTCAGCGCCCGGGATTCGCGGGTCTGTTCGATGGTGCGAAGGACCCAGGTGCCCTTCGGATGATCGGGCGTCGGCTGCAACTGGAACGTCCAGAACTCCTGGAACTGCGCGGGCGCCGAGTCGCCACGGACGAACTGCTGCGTGCGATCGTCGATGTAGGTGTCCCGGGCGGTCGCCGTGATCAGCGCCGTGAACTCCCGCTGGTCGGGTCGGTGGGTGTACCGGACGTTCACGACGTCGACGCGGTCCACCGCGAGCCCCTCCAACACGTTGATTTCGTGCTGGGTCTTCATTCCCTCGAGCTGTTTGGAATGCAGCAGGTACAGGTCGGGCATCACCAGCGGCTGCATCGGGCCGTAGTCCCGGGCCAGCCAGCACTCCTGCAGCTTCAGGAACGTCGATCGCGCGGATTCGACCAGCCGATCCGGCGCCATCGCGTCGTCCTGCCGGGCGATGAACTCCAGCAGTTTGCGGGTCATGTCGGCCTTCGGCGCCACCTGTCCCGCCGGGTACACGAAGTCCAGGTTCCCCTGGCCCCGGCGCCGGGCGCCCCGGACGGCCAGGAAGATCAGCAGGGCCAACATCCCGCCGCCGAACAGCATCGGCACCAGGGCCGGACCGGCAGTCCCGTTCGCGCCGCCGCCTGCGCCGTGGCGCGATCCCGAGCCGCCCCCGCGGAAGCCGCCGCCTCCGCCGGAACGGCCGCCGCCCCCGCCGCCGCCGCCGCCCTTGTTGTGGACCGCGATGCCCGCGGCAAAGAACGTGTGCGGAGCGTCGGTCCGAAGGTTGTAGACCGTGACGGGCCCCGGGACCTGGCGAACCGCGGTGACGGTGCGCGGCAGCAGGCCGCCGGAGCCGTCGAAGCCATACACAAGGTCGCCCGGCTGCAGGTCGCCGGCCTCGCGGAACGCGCCGTCGTCCCCCCGGAAGGGATGCTGGTCGGTCACGGCCAGGGTCACGTCGCCGACCGTCACGACCCGGTGGCCTTCCACGTCCAGGACCAGCACCTCGCGGACGGTCGCCGGGACGGTGCCGCCGTCGGGACCGAACGCCAGGACCGCGTCCCCGGGGCGCACCGCCGCGATGTCCACGGCCGTGCCGTCGGCCCGCAGGACGGGTGTGCCCACCAGGAAGCATCCTCCCCCGCCCCGCGCCAGGGCAGGCCGGCTGCCCGACAGGGCCAGGGCCAGGCCCAGGGCCAGCAGCGCGCCGCCCCCGAACGAACGCATCCTCTTCATCCGTGCAGCGCCGCCAGCAACCCGCCCAGGACCGCCGCCGCGACCACGATGCTGATGCCCAGGATGGACGCCGACACCACGCGGCCGAAGTACTGGGCCACCGCCACGTTGCCCCGCAGGATCTCCTTTTCCTCGTCGATGTTCGGGGTCATGCGGTTGATCAGCCGCGGCAGCAGCCCCGACGTGACCAGGACCAGGGCCGCCCCCGCCAGGGCGCCGATCGTCGCGAAGATGACCGCCCACCCGATGTTGGCCAGGACTTCCGTTTCCATGGGGGACCTCCGATTCAGTCGAGTCTAGCGCGTCATGCCGGATTCGTGGACCTCGACGTGGACGTGCTCGTGGACGTGGACCTGGACGTGGACGACCCGACCGCCCTCAGGGCTCGTCCACGTCGACGTAGACGTCCACGTCCACCTGCACGTCCACGCTTTCTAGAAATCAACCGCCGTCCCGACGTCGTAGTCCACGGTGTCCGGGAACAGGCGCGCGTACAGTATCGCCCGCTCGTCGGCGGACAGGTGCAGGTAGGCGTAGCGCACCAGGTGCTCGGCCACCTTGCGGGCGTAGTTCCGGCCCTCGTTGTAGGCGATGGACTCGACCATCTGGTCGAAGGGCAGGCCGCGGTTCCGCGCCAGGAAGCGCTTGATGGCCGGGGCCCCGCTGTTGTAGGCCGCCGAGGCGAACACGATCTGCCCGTTGAAATCCTTGAACAGCGCCGCCAGGTACCACGTGCAGAACAGCAGGTTGTTCCCCGGCGCGAAGAACGACTGGACGTCGAAGGGCACGCCCAGGATCTTCGACACCTTCCGGGCGGTCGATGGGATCATCTGCATGATGCCCAGGGCCGCCGTATACGACACCTGCTTCGCGTCGTAGCGCGACTCCTGGCGCATGATGGCGTAGGCCCACAGTTCGGGCATGCCGAAGCGCGGCGCCAGCACCTGCACCAGCGAACCCAGGGCCCGGGGATAGAACGCCATCCAGTACGTCGCCGATCGGCGCGTCGGGATGGGCCCCATCGACCCTCCGAACTCGGCTGCGGCCCGCTGGAACAGGCCGTGGGTGTCCTCGATGGCGCCGTAGATCGTCAGCAGGGCACGCGCACGCTCCTCGCCCTTCAGGCCGCGCTCCACGGTACGTGCGATGGGCAGGTAGGCACGGCGGGCCCGCTCGATTTCCCCGGCGTCCGCCAGGTCCTTCACCCGGCGCAGGGCATCCCGCGGGCCCGCGGCCAGCCGGTCGAAGGGCCACAGGGGTTCGGGGTCCGGCAGGCCGGGCGACGGGCCGACCATCCACTCGGGCAGGGCCGCGCCCTCCCATTCCTTCAGGCGCTTGGCCGCCAGGACCGCGTAGTACGTCAGCGGGTAGCGGTCCAGGGCGCGGCGCATCCAGCGGCCGGCCTCGGCGTCGTTCCCGAGGGCCTTGTACGCCATGCCGCCCCAGTACATGGCCTTGCCGGCCACCAGGCAGTTCCCCATCGGGATCATCGCGTCGAAGGCGTCGATGGCCTCGCGCCACCGCTTCAGCCGGTACAGCGACCACGCCTTGAACCACGCCACGTACGACCGCTGGTCCGAGTGCCGGACCTCCCGCAGGTAGCGGTCCAGAGCCGGCAGGGCGACCTCGTAGTCCCCGTGGTCGTAGGGCAGCCAGGCGAGGTAGTACAGCGCCTTGGCCTTGTCCCGGCGCCCTCCCTCCTGGAGGTAGGCGCGGTAATGCCCCATCGCGCCGTCGTAGTCCTCCAGCTTGGCCTTGACCCGGGCGAACAGCAGGTGCCGATCCGGCCCCTTCACGGCGCCTCCGGCAACCGCCTCGTTCAGCATCTGCAACGCCCGGGAGGAATCGTCGCGGACGTAGGACAGGTGGGACATCGCCAGTTGCAGGGCCAGGCGCGCGCTGCGGCGGCCTGAAGACCACAGGCCCTCGCGAATCCGCTGGGCCTCCTCGTAGTCCAGGGCCCCGAAGAAGGCGTTGCCCCGGCGCTCCAGTTCGGCCGGCGACAGGTCCCCTTCCCTCAGGCCGGTGGCGCCGGCCGCGGGGGTGTCGGGCAGATCCAGGAAGATGCGCCGGAACGCGGCGCCCTGGGCCGGACCCGACAGGGATTTCGCCGCCAGCAGGAGGGCGTCGGCGCGGACCGGACGGGACGGGGCGGGCTTCGAGGACAGGACCGCCCGGGCGGCGGCCTCGGCGTCCCGGGGATCGTGTTCGGACAGGGCAAGTCGCGCCAGCGTCAGCCGGAACTCGCTGGCCCGGGGCGTCCCGGGGTGTCCGGCCAGGAACGTCCGCAACGCGTCGCGGGCCCCCAGACCTCCCGCAGCGCCTCGTGCCGCGGCCCGTTCCTCGTCCAGCAATGCCTGGAGGTGCGCCGGGACGCCGGGACCCGCCGCGTCCAGGATCGCAAGGGCCTCGGCCGGACGACCGACCCCCACCAGGGCCCGGGCCGTCAGCAACGTCGCCAGGGCGCGCTCGGTACTGGTCGTGGGCGCAAGGGCCGACCGCAAGGCGTCCAGCGCACCGGACGGGTCCGCGGTCCGCAGACGGGCGAGGGCCTCCGCCCGGGCGTCGGCAAAGGATCGAGGGGTCGTTGCGGCGGCGTCCGTCCCGGAGGACGTGCCGCCCAGTGCGAAGGCGAAGGCGAGGGGGACCAGGAAGGCGCCGAGCATCGTCCTCCCCAGGTGGGCCCGGGGCCCGACCTATTCCAGATCCTCGGCGGGCAAGGTGACGTCGTCCTCGAAGACCAGTTCCTGCTCGTCGTCCTTTTCCATGACGACGTCCACCGCAACCAGGCGCTCGTCCGCGCCCAGGTTCATCACCCGGACGCCCTGGGTCACGCGGCCGATCAGGGAGATGTCGCCGATCTTCACGCGGATGGTCGTGCCCTTGGACGAGGTCAGCATCAGCTCGTCGTCCGACTTGACCTCGCGCATCGCCACCACGTTCCCGACCTTGGAACTGGTCCGCATGGCCAGGATTCCCGTGCCGCCACGGTGCTGCAGGCGGTACTCGTCCGCCGGCGTGCGCTTGCCGTAGCCCCGCTCGGTGACGGCCAGGATCTCGCAGCCGGGCTGCACGATTTCCATGCCGACGACATGGTCCTTGGGCGCCAGCGCCATGCCCCGCACGCCGCGGGTGTCCCGCCCGATGGGCCGCAGGTCGCCCAGACTGAACCGGACCGACTTGCCCTTGTGCGAGAACAGCAGCACGTTCTGGTCGGACACGGCCCGCCGGACCGCGATCAGGTCGTCGTCCGGATCCAGGTGGATCGCGATCAGGCCCGACGACCGGATGTTCTTGAACTGCACCAGTTCCGTGCGCTTGACCACGCCCTTCTTGGTGCAGAACACCAGGGACTCCGGCGCGTCCGGTTCCGGCACCGGCAGGATGGCAGCCACCCGCTCGTCGCCGGCCAGGTTCAACAGGTTCACCATGGCGCGGCCCTTGGCGGTCCGCGATCCCTGGGGAATGTCGAAGATGCGGACGCGGAACACGCGGCCCTTGTCCGTGAAGAACAGGACGTAGGTGTGCGTGGACGCGACGAACATGTCCACGACCCAGTCCTCATCCCGCGTCGCCATGCCGGACTTGCCCTTCCCGCCGCGGCGCTGGCTGCGGTACAGGGCGGTCTGGGTCCGCTTGATGAAGCCCTGCGCGGACACGGTCACGACCATGTCCTCGACGGGGATCAGGTCTTCCATGTTCAGTTCGCCGAGGTCCTCGATGATCTCGGACCGGCGCTTGTCGCCGTACTTGTCGCGGATCTCCTTCAACTCGCCGGCGATGACGTCCATCAGGACCACTTCGGATCCCAGGATCTCGTTCAGGCGGGCGATCGTCCGGCGGATTTCTTCCAGCTCCAGGAGGATGCGGTCCCGCTCCATCCGGGTCAGTCGCTCCAGGCGCAGGTCCAGGATGGCCTTGGCCTGCAGCTCGGACAGCCCGAAGGTCGTCATCAGGCCGTTGCGCGCTTCCTCGGGGTTGCGCGATGCCCGGATCAGTTCGATGACCGCATCGAGGTTGTCGATGGCGATCTTGTAGCCGAACAGGATGTGCTCGCGCTCCTGGGCCTTGCGCAGCTCGAACAGGCAGCGCCGCGTCACCACGTCCTTGCGGTGGCTGACGAACTCCTGCAGCGCCTCCTTCAGGTTCAACTGCTTGGGCTGGCCGTGGCTGATCGCCAGCAGGATCACGTTGAACGTGCTCTGCATGGGCGTCATCGCGAACAACTGGTTCAGGATGACCTGGTGGTCGCCGTCCCGCTTCAGCTCGACGACGACGCGCATCCCGTCGCGGTCCGACTCGTCCCGCATGTCGTGGATGCCTTCGATCCGCTTGTCCTTGACCAGCTCGGCGATGCGCTCCAGCAGGCGCGCCTTGTTCACCATGTAGGGGATTTCGTCGACGATGATCGCCGTCCGCTCGCCCTTCTTGTCGCCCTCGATGTGGGTGCGGGCCTGCATCTTCACGGCGCCGCGGCCCGTTTCGTAGACCTGGCGGGAACCGGTGTTGCCCAGGATGAAGCCGCCCGTCGGAAAGTCCGGGGCCGGCACGAATTCCATCAGTTCCGCGATCGTGATTTCCGGGTTCCGGATCAGCGCGATGGTGGCGTCGACGACCTCGCCCAGGTTGTGGGGCGGGATGTT
Source organism: uncultured Myxococcales bacterium (assembly GCA_903847405.1). Lineage (GTDB taxonomy): Bacteria > Myxococcota_A > UBA9042 > DTJE01 > DTJE01 > CAIZWN01. Next base: position 11,027 of record CAINDP010000070.1, read on the forward strand.
CGTGGACATGCCGACCGCGATGCCGGACGAGCCGTTGACCAGGAGGTTCGGGATGCGGGACGGCAGGACCGTGGGCTCTTCCAGCGAACCGTCGTAGTTCGGAGCCATGTCGACGGTTTCTTTTTCGATGTCGTCGAGCATCTCCTCGGCGATGCGGGTCATGCGCACTTCGGTGTAGCGCATGGCCGCCGCGGAGTCCCCGTCCACCGACCCGAAGTTGCCCTGGCCGTCCACCAGGACGTACCGCATGCTGAAGTCCTGGGCCATGCGGACCATGGTGTCGTAGATCGCGGAGTCGCCATGGGGGTGGTACTTGCCCATGACGTCGCCGACGATGCGCGCGGACTTCTTGTACGGGGTGTTGTGGTAGTTCCGCACCTCGTGCATCGTGAACAGGACGCGCCGATGCACGGGTTTGAAGCCGTCGCGAGCGTCGGGCAGGGCGCGCCCGATGATGACGCTCATCGCGTAATCGACGTACGACGAGCGCATCTCGTCTTCGATGTTGACCGGGGTCATGTGCAGCCCGAAATCGTCCGCCATCGGAGCCTCCGAAAACGCGTGCTACCTTACACCAAAGCGGGGAAAAGGACAATGGGTACGCGGGGTGAAGGGGACACTTCCGCAGGGCGGCCGGGATGCGGGCAAAACCGGGGGAAAACGGGCCGCGACGGCGGGTCGGGTCGGGGGTCGGACTAGGGGTTGGCCTTGGCCTTGGCCTGCTCCAGCAGCTTCTTCACCAGGGCGTTGTTCTTGTCCAGCGAGAGGGCCTCGTTGTACTTCTGGATGGCCTCGGCGAAGTTCCCGCCGTTGTAGGCATCGCGCCCCGCCTTGATCAGCGGCTTGACCTTCTCCTGGCGGTCGGCGTCGGACAGCTCGGGGGCAGGAGCCGGGGCCGGCTTGGCGACGGGAGCGGGCTTGGCGACGGGAGCGGGCTTGGCCACCGGGGCGGGCTTGGCAACGGGCTCGGGCTTCGGCACCGCGACAGGCTCGGGCCGGGGCGCCGGGGTGACCACCGGGGCGGGCTTGGCCGCGGGGGCGGGCGCAGCCACGGGGGCAGGCACCGCGACAGGCTCGGGCCGGGGCGCGACTGCGGGCGTCGCCGGGACGGGAACCGGCCGGGGCGCCGCGACAGGCTCGGGCCGGGGGGCTTCGACGGTCCGGGAAGGCACCGGGGCCGGGACGACCTCCGAACTGGTGGGAATTTCGTCCGCCACCTCAGTGGTCCGGTTTTCCAGGTACACGGCGACGGCGATGGCGATCAGGATCGCGACCGCCGCGACCACCACCCAGAACATCCGGGATTCCTTGCGGGCTTCCTTGTCCTCGGGCGGGATGGTGGCTTCGTCGGCCTTCTTGCCCTGCTGGAACCAGTCCTCGGCGGACCGGGTTTCGCCCCCGACCACGGGAGCCGCGACCGCGCCCTCGACCGAGTCGAGGACCTTCGTGGCGTCGTCGGTCGCCACAGGCGCCACAACAGGCGCCGCCTCGGGTGCCGGCGCAGGTGCCGCGGCCTCGGCGGCGGCCTTCTGTGCGGCCTCGACGGCAGCGGCCACGAACGACGAATCGAAGGCCTCGGTCGGGCGTCCCTCGCCCGATGCCGTCGCCGCGGGCGCAGACGCCCCGACGGCCGCCTGGGCTGCCGCTTCCTGGGCCTTTTCAATGGCCTCGGCGAGGCCCGTGAAGACCATGGTTTCGCGACCGCCGCCGACCGCGACCGGGGATTCGGCCGCCACCGGGGCGATCAACTCGGACTCGAGGTGGGAGATCACCTCGGCGATCTCGGGACGCTCGGCGTCGACGCCCAGGTCCGCGGTGCCGTAGGTTTCGGCCTTCAGGCCTTCGATCGCCTGGAGGACCTCGGCCGCGTCCGCTGGACGGCCCTTCGGATCCTTGGCCAGCAGCCGCGACACCAGGCGCTCGAATGCGTCCAACTGGCCCATGCCGGGCTTGACGAGGTGCAGGGGCAGCGGCTTTTCGTAGACCTGACGCTTGATCGTGGTCGACGGGCTGGACGACACGAACGGCGGCTTGCCCGCTACCATTTCGTACAGCAGGATGCCCAGCCCGTACAGGTCGGCGGCCTCGTCGCCGGGCCGTCCCGC
>CAINDP010000071.1 GCA_903847405.1 uncultured Myxococcales bacterium
CCGGGACGACGACGGACCGGATCCCCGCGTTCGCGGCCTCGCTGACGGACATCGATCGGGACGGGAATCTGGATGCCTGGGTGGGCACGGCCACGGGACTGGGCGGCTATCCCCAGCCCGACCGCCTGTTCCGGGGCGACGGCACCGGCAGTTTCGCGGACGTGACCGAATCGGCGGGCGTCATGACGCGCGGCTGGATCCTGATCAAGGACGAACTGGAAGGCCGTGCCCATCGCAACACCTGGGGCGTCACGGCCTGCGACCTGAACAACGACGGGTGGCCGGACCTGCTGTCCTCGGTCTACGGACGGTACTTCAGCGCTCTGTGGATGGGCGGTCCCGACGGTCACTACGTGGATCGTTCGTTCGAGTCGGGCTTCGCGGCCGACGACCGGAAGGACTGGACCACGAACCTGAACGCCCGGTGCTACTGCCAGTTGATGCCGAGCGCCGAAGGCTGCGCGGGCGTCCCGGCGCCGCCGGCGTTCTTCGCCGATTGCGATCCGGCCGGCCTGACCTCCCAGGAAATCCAGGATTTCGTGAACCAGTTGCGCTGGGACCACAGCGGCGATCGGCGAGACCTGCGCCTCGCGGGCAACCACTTTTCCACCGCGTGCGGCGACGTGAACAACGACGGGAACCTGGACCTGCTGCCCCTGACCATCGTCCACTGGGACGTGGGCGATACGTCGGACCCCACGGAATTGCTGATCAACCGGGGCGAGGCCGAGCCGAAGTTCGATCGGCCGGGGAACGCGGCGACGGGGCTGGTCCGGGACTTCAAGCGCATCGACTGGAACGCCGGCGACATGACCGGCGCGTTCCTGGACTTCGACAGCGACGGCCGCCTGGACATCCTCATCGGGTCGTCGGACTACCCGGGCACGCGGGCCTTCCTGTTCCACCAGAAGGCCGACGGAACCTTCGAGGAGGTGACGATCGGCGACGGGATCGACCACGCCCGGGCCCACGGCGTGGCGGTGGCCGATTTCGACGGCGACGGCGACGTGGACGTGGCCCTGGGGCACGGTACGTCGCGGTGCGGCGGCGATCCGACGTGCCATCCGACGTCCGAGGTCCATCTGTTCAAGAACGACGTCGGGCAGGACGCCAACCGGTTGCAGATCCACCTCGTGGGCGGGCCGGGCACCAACCGTTCGGCAATCGGGGCCCGCGTGCGCGTGACGGCCGGCGGCGTGACCCAGACCCAGGAGGTCGGCGGAGGGTACGGCCACTTCGGGATCCAGCACGACCTCACCCTGACCTTCGGCCTGGGCGCGAACTGCGACGTCGAAACGGTCGAGGTCCGCTGGCCCGACGGCGCGTTGACCACCCAGACGTTCACGAACGTCCGGGCCAACTACCGGCTGCAGGTGACCCAGGGCGTCCCCGAACCGGCCTACCAGCCTTTCAATTGATCGACCTGCCTTGACGACCCGCGGACCACGCCGGACAATCGATGCGCGGCAACGCGGGCGAGTGGCACGTGGGCGATCGGTTCACCAATCTGTGGAGTCGCCTGCGTGGGGGGGTGAAAGGCCCCCTGGGGCCGACCGCGCTGACGCTGGGGGACGGTGTCCTCGTCGACGGCCGCTTCGCCGTGAAGGGCCTGCTGGGCATCGGCGGTACCTCGGCCGTGTACGTGGCCGAGCAGACCTCGATGGGCCGGGACGTCGCCCTCAAGATCCTCCGTTCGGAACTGATCACGCGCGAGCAGGCCACCGATCGGTTCGTTCGCGAGGTGCGGGCCATCAGCCGGCTGAACAACCCGCACACGGTGTCCGTCTTTGACGTCGGCCGGACGCCCGAAGGCCTGCTGTTCATCGCGATGGAACTGCTGCGGGGCCGTTCGCTGTTCCAGGTGATGTCCGACGAGCAGGGGCCGATGCCCGCATGGCGCGCGGTCCAGATCGTCGACCAGGTCCTCGAAAGCCTGACGGAAGCCCACGCCAGCGGCGTCCTCCACCGCGATCTGAAGCCCGAAAACATCTTCCTGGTCGAGGGGTCGACGGCCAAGGAGTTCGCCAAGGTCCTGGACTTCGGCATCGCCCAGTTGGGGGACGAAACGGACCTGCAGACCGAGCCCCGGGGCATGGTCGTCGGAACGCCGCGCTACATGAGCCCGGAGCAGATGTCCGGCAAGCCGCTGGACGCCCGGTCGGACCTCTACTCGCTGGCGACGGTGCTGTTCGAGATGCTCAGCGGGCACGCGCCGTTCGAGGCCCCCACGCCCCTGGCCCTGGGCCTCAGGAAGATCCGGGAAAAGGCGCCGACCCTGCGCCAGGTGAATCCCGCCAGCGTCGTCCCCGAGGAAATCGAGATGTTCCTGGAGCGGGCCCTCGCGATCCTGCCCGAGGATCGGTACGCGACCGCCACCGAGTTCCGGAACCTGCTGGCGTTGGCGGTGGAGGGCCACGAGCCGGACCCGGCCTCTCTGCGTGCGGTCGAGCCGGCGCGCCGGACCGGGAACACCCGGTATGCCCCGCGGCCCAAGCCCGCCCCGCCGGAGCCGCCGTCCCCCCCGCGTCCCGCCGACCGGCGTGCGCACGGTCGGGAGGCGCGCATGATGAAGGTGCGTTTCCGCATGGACGGGCTGGACCACAAGGCGACCTCGATGGACGTGGGCCGGGGCGGGGCGTTCTTTGCCAGCCGCGCCGTGCCGGCCGTCGGCGCCCGGATCGAAATCGCGGTCCTCGGTTCCTCGGGCGAAGCGACGGTGGCCCGCACGCTGGCCGAGGTCGTCCGGGTGGTCGAGGCGCCGGGAGGCCCGACCGAGGTCCGGGGCTTCGCCGTTCGGTGGCTGCCCGCCGACCAGGCGCGCCCGGCGGTTTCGGTCGACGATCTGATCCCCGGTTCCGGGAAGCCCTGACGGCGCGGCGAACGCGCGAACCGTGTACAATACCCGCGACCCGCACCGGGGCTCGGTATGACGACGAACATTCGCGGCTGGATACTTTCCCTGGCTCTTGTCGGGATTGCAGCCTGTGGCGGCAGTACCGGCACGGACCTGGGCCTCGATCCGGGGACCGACACCCCGGCACCGATCGACGTGCCGGGGGACCCGATCACCCTGGACGACGGGGTGTCCGACCCGGACACGAACGTCGAACGGGACGTGGCGCCCGAATCCATCAACCCGGACGACACCCCGATCATCGACGTCGTGCCGGATGCCGAACCCGACGTCCCGCCGGCGGACGAAGGAGTCACCGGGGACCTGCCCTCCGAGGTCGAACCGACCGACGTCCCCCCCGAGCCGGGCGACACCTGCGAGGGGCCCCAGTGCGTCCCGTGCCCCGACGACGGCCTGGCCTGCACGGACGGCGTCCACGCCGACGACGGCGTCTGCGTGGTCGTCGTGCAGCCCGGCTTCTGCCTGATCGGCGGCGTCTGCTTCGGCAAGTTCGCCGTGGACCCCGCCAACCCGTGCAGGACCTGCCAGCCCGAAATCGACGTCGAGGCGTATGCGGCGGCGATCGGCGAGCCGTGCCTGGACACCACGCCCTGCACCCTGGGCGGCGTGTGCACGGCGGACGCGACCTGCGTGCCGGCCGTGAAGCCCTGCGACGACGGCACCGTCTGCACGGTGGACCGTTGCATCAACAACGTCTGCGACCATCAGCCCTTCACCAGCACGTGCAGCGACGGCAGCCTGTGCACGCAGTTCGATCAGTGCGTGAACGGCGTCTGCGTCGGCACCCCGAAGACCTGCGTCAACGATTTCAACTCGTGCACCGACGAGGCCTGCAACCCGGCGACGGGCAATTGCGTCACGACCTTCAACACCAACGCCTGCGACGATTTCAGTTGGTGCACCCTGGACGATGCCTGTGCCGGCGGCACCTGCACGGGCCGGGACCGGGACTGCGGGGACACGGACCCGTGCACGCGGGACAGTTGCGTCGCGACCGGGGTCAACACGGGCGAGTGCAGGCACCTGGCGACTCCGGGCCAGCCCTGCGAGGACGGGAACCTGTGCACCGCCAACGACATGTGCGACGCGGGCAACATCTGCCGCTCGGGCGGAACCCGGACCTGCAACGACAACAACGTCTGCACGGACGATTCGTGCAATCCGGCCACGGGTTGCGTGTTCGCTGCGCACACCCGGTCCTGCGACGACGGGGACAATTGCACGGAAAGCGACGTGTGCGGCCCGACGGGGTGCCACGGGACCAGGAAGGCGTGCGACGACGGGAACCCCTGCACGGCCGACGCCTGCGTGAACAGCAGTTGCCAGCATCTGGCGCAGCCCAACAACCTGCCGTGCGATGACGGAAACGTCTGCACCACGGGCGACCGGTGCCAGAATTCCTACTGCGTGGCCACGGGCACGCAGTCCTGCGACGACCTCGACGCCTGCACCCTGGACGGCTGCGTGATGGGCGTGGGATGCACGCATTCCGCGGCGTCCTGCAACGACAACAATCCCTGCACCGACGACACGTGCAATCCTGCGACCGGGTGCGTGCACACGCCGAACACGTTCAGTTGCGACGATCTGAACCCCTGCACCGTCAGCGACACGTGCACTGCGGGCACCTGCAAGGGGGCGCAGCGGGACTGCAAGGACACCGACCCCTGCACCAACGACTCGTGCGTCGCCGGAAACTGCGTGCACACGGCGAACCTGGGCGCCTGCGACGACGGCAACGCCTGCACCGAAGGCGAGATGTGCTTCGCCGGCGTCTGCAAGAACGGCACGGCCGTGACCTGCAACGACCTCCAGTCGTGCACCGCGGACTCGTGCAACCCGGCCGTGGGCTGCGTGTTCACGCCCGTCGGCGGCGGGTGCGACGACCACACGGTCTGCACGACGGGCGACACGTGCTCGAACGGCCGGTGCGTGGGCGCCGCGCTGAATTGCGACGACGACAACTACTGCACCGACGACCTGTGCCACCCCGTCACGGGTTGCTACCACGAAGGCAACGACCTCCTGTGCAACGACGCGAACGGCTGCACCATCCTGGACCAGTGCCGTGGCGGCACCTGCGCGGGCGTGAACATCTTCGCGAACCCCCTGTCCAAGGGCGCGACCCTGCAGTTCAGCACCCTGGGCACGCCCGCCACCGGCCTGGACGTGGACGGCAGCGCGGCGACCTGCGCCCCGTCGCCCGACTGCAGCGACGGCGTCGACAACTACTTCGGCCGCATGGGCATCTTCATCACCGACCAGTTCGCGGTGGACATGAACAAGGTGGTCGCCGACGGCCGTCTGGCGCTGCTGATGGAGCACGAGTCGCCCGGCCCCGGCGCGGGCCCCTACGGCCTGAACGTCCTGTACGGCCAGCGCACGGATCCGGTGTCCTGCAACCCGGCGACGCCCGGCTGCAACTACCTGGCGTTCCAGGCCGACCTCATCGACCAGTGCTCGCCGCGCTACCTGCTGTCCAACGCCACGATCGTCGGCAACACGCTGACCGCGGGCGGGAAGGAGTTCCAGGCGGTGATCTACTTCGCCTTCTGCAGCACGGCGAACAACTGCGTGATGCTGCCCCAGGTCCTGAAGTGGGCCCAGATCCGCGCGACCGTCAGCCTGGACCTTGCAGGGCATGTGGTCGGCGGGTCCGGCATCCTGGCCGGCGCCATCGACGTGAAGGCATTCAAGCTGTCCCTGGAACCGATCCCCGAGGTCCAGTTCAGCCCCTACACCAAGGACCAGATCATCCAGCAGGTGGACTCGCGCCTGTGCGGCGGCACGTCCACGTGCGGCGACATCGACACCGACTCCAAACTGGGCAATGACGCGGCCTCCATCGGCCTGCCGTTCACGATCGTGACGGGGAACGGGGTGGGCAGGATCTAGGGGTTCCGGTCATTCCACCTTCGGCGCCAGGTCCGGGAATTCCCCCCAATCCGGTTGGAACGGCTCCAGCAACGTGATGGCGCGCCCCAGGTCCGAGGCCAGGTCCGGCCACCTCGCGGGGTCGGGAAGGGCCTTTTCGATCGCCTTCTGCCAGTCCCGGTACTCGCTGGCCAGGAACACGAACCCCGGGAAGGGCGACCGCCACTTCCCGAACTGGCGTGCCATCGGGAACCCGAACTCGCGATCCCGCATCGTGAAGATGACGCGGGCCGTGCCGATCTTCGGGTTCACGGCCACCTTCTCGACGTGCACGTCGGCCTTCCGGAACCCGGCCAGACGGGCCAGCGTGCAGGTCCATCGGGCGCCCGGATGATCGGCCGCCGGATCCAGCCCGATCGCGGCCAGGACCACCACCTTGTCCAGGGCTTCCATGGCGCCCTGGGCCTTCTGGGTGTGCACGTCCAGGAAGCGCGCCGGATCGCAGGTTTCGATGGTCGCCAGGACCTCGTCGAAACCGGCCCGTACCTCGGACTCGCTGCTGATCGCCGACGAGGCCGGGTCCTCCGGGGGCTTGCCCTTGCAGTTCGCCATCGTCAGCATCGCCAGCACCAGGGCCGCCGCCGTCCCGCGTGTCATGCCGCCCCCCCGGGCTTCCCCATCCGGCCGAAGGCCTCGTACAGGTGGACGCCGGCGTCGATGCCCTTGCGGAAGTTCACCAGCGGGAAGTGCTCGTCGGGGCCGTGGATGTTGTCGCTGTCCAGCCCGTACCCGACCATGATCGACGGGGCGTCCAGCGCCTCCAGGAACACCGCGGTGATGGGGATCGAGGCGCCTTCGCGGACCAGCACCGGCCGCCGTCCGAAGGCCGCCTCCATGGCATCGGCCCCGGCCTTCAGGTAGGCGCTGTCCACGGGCACCATGACCGGGGTTCCGCCGTGGTGGTACTTCACCGTGACCGTCACGCCGGGGGGCGCCATCCGGGGCAGGTGCTCCTGGAACAACTGCGCGACCTTCGCCGGGTCCTGGTTCGCGACGAGGCGGCAACTGAACTTGAACCCGCCTTCCGACGCGATGACGGTCTTGGAACCCTCGCCGGCGAACCCGCCCCAGATGCCGTGGACGTCCAGGCACGGCCGTCCCCAGTTCCGTTCCAGCGCCGTGTAACCATCCTCGCCCGCCAGCGCGGCCACGCCCAGGTCCTTCATCCGCTCCTCGTCCGGCACGGCGACCTTCCGGAACTCCGCCTTTTCCATGTCGGTCAGTTCCAGCACGTCGTCGTAGAACCCCGGGACCGTCACGCGGCCATGCGCGTCGTGCAGGCCCGCGATGATCGCCGCGATGGCGTTCAGCGGGTTGCGCACCATGCCGCCGTACACGCCCGAGTGCAGGTCGCGGTTCGGACCCTTCACGTCGACCTGGAAGTACGAAATGCCGCGCAGTGAATACACGATCGTCGGCTGCTCGGGCGAGTACCAGGAGGTGTCGGACAGCGCCACGGCGTCGCAGGCCAGGAGGTCCTTGTGGGCCTGCACGAAGTCGTGGGTGCCGCCGGAGCCGCCCTCCTCCTCGCCCTCGATGAACACCTTGACGTTGCACGGCAGGCGGCCGTGGACCTTCTTCCAGGCCTCCAGCGCGAACAGGTGCGTCAGGAACTGCGCCTTGTCGTCCGACGTGCCCCGGCCCCAGATCTGCCCGTCCTTCACCATCGGCTCGAACGGGGTCGTGAGGATGGTCCACTTGTCGATCGGGTCCTCGGGCTGCACGTCATAGTGGCCGTACACCAGGATGGTCGGCGTTCCCGGGGCGTGCAGCCAGTCGCCATAGACCGCCGGGTGGCCGCCCGTTTCCATCAGGGACACGTGCTCGAAGCCCGCGCCTCCCAGGAAGTCCGCCACCCATTGCCCGGCGCGCCGGACCTCGCCCGCCCGGGCCGGGTCCGCCGACACGCTGGGGATCCTCAGGATCTCGAACAACCGGGCGAGGTACCGGTCCTGGTTCCCCGCGACGAATTCCAGCACGTTCCGCATCGAATCCTCCATGGCCGGTCGGGATCGACCGGGGGTACCTGCGCAGCGTACCCCGACCCAGGCCGCAGGAAAAGAGCGGACATCGATCGCCCCCCCGCAGGGACTACGAATCGTTGCCCTGAGGCGGCTTTTCGGTGTCGCCGGTTTTGCGATCGCCCGACAC
>CAINDP010000072.1 GCA_903847405.1 uncultured Myxococcales bacterium
CGGCGGCACCGGCAGCAGGACCGCACCGTCGGACAGCGTCACGACGACGTCGTACCGTTCCATGGACATGTCGGCCAGGGACTTCGACCGGATCCCGGCCAGGTCCAGGCCGACCTCGTTCATGGCCTGGATCGCCAGCGGGTGCAGGGCCCCTGCCGGCGCGGTCCCGGCCGACGCCACCTCGATCCCGTGGGGCGCCAGGTGCCGGGCCCAGGCCTCGGCCATCGCGCCGCGCCCCGCGTCCTCCACGGACACGAACAGCACGCCCCGGGCCGGCCGCACCAGCAGGTCCGTGTCGATGTCCGGCTTGCCCAGGCGCTGGTGCCGCACGTCGCGCCCCTCGACCAGGAACACGGCCTGCTCGGCGATGTTCGTGGCGTGGTCCCCGATGCGTTCCAGGTATTTCGCCAGGGACAGCAGCCGCGTCGCCCGGTAGATGTTCCGCGGATCCTCGATCATGAACGTGATCAACTCGCGCAGGATCTGGGCGTACAGGGCGTCCACGACGTTGTCGCGCCCGAACACCTCCCGGGCCCGACCGGCGTCCCGGGCCAGCAGCGCCGACAGCGCCTCGGCCACCATGTCGCCCGCGACCTTGCCCATGCGCGGCAGGTCGATGTACGGCTTCAGGCGGGGGTGCGCGGCCAGTTCGATGACGCGCTCGCCGATGTTCACGGCCAGGTCGCCGATGCGCTCCAGGTCCACCACCAGCTTCAGGCTGACGGCCAGGAAGCGCAGGTCCGACGCCGTGGGCTGCCGCAGCGCCAGGATGCGGATGCACCAGTCGTCGATGTCGCACTCCAGGGCATCGACCTCGCGATCCTGCTCGATGACCCGCCGGGCCACCTCCGCGTCGCTGTCCACCAGCGCCTCCACGGACCGGGCGATCATCGACTCGACGATCTCCCCCATGCGCGCCAGCCCCTCGGCCACGCGCTGCAGTTCCGCCTCGTACTGTCGATCGGTATGCGTCCTCATGCCCCTCCCCTCCCTGTCAGCCGAAGCGACCGGTGATGTAGTCCTCGGTGCGCGGGTCCGACGGCCGCGTGAAGATCCCGGCCGTGTCCCCGAACTCCACCAGGTCGCCCATGTACAGGAACGCAGTGAACTCGGACACGCGGGCCGCCTGCTGCATGTTGTGCGTCACGATGACGATCGTGACCGTCGAAGCCAGTTCGTGGATCAGTTCCTCGATGCGGGCCGTCGCGATCGGGTCCAGGGCGCTGCAGGGTTCGTCCATCAGCAGCACGTCGGGCTGGACTGCCAGCGCCCGGGCGATGCACAACCGCTGGGCCTGCCCGCCGGACAGGCTGCCCCCTGGGGCCTTCAGGCGATCCTTCACCTCGTCCCACAGGGCTGCGCGCCGCAGGGCATTTTCGACCACGTCGTCGGCGTTCGGAGGTTTCGTTCCCGTCAGGCTCCAGCCGGCCAGCACGTTGTCCCGCACCGACATCGTGGGAAACGGGTTCGGCTTCTGGAAGACCATGCCCACGCGGCGCCGCAGCTCGATCGGGTCCAGGTGCCGGCCGTAGACGTCCAGGCCGTCCAGCAGCACCCGCCCGCTGACCGACGTGCCGGGGATGATTTCGTGCATGCGGTTCAGGCAGCGGACCATCGTGGACTTGCCGCACCCGGAGGGGCCGATGACCGCGGTCACGGTGCGCTCGACGACGGGCAGCGACACGTTGCGCAGCACCGCATGGCTGCCGTAGTACGCAGTCAGCGATTCGATCACCATCTTGGCCGTGCGGGGCGCGTCCTTCGTCATCGCGGGAGGCGGCGTCACCACCTGCCGGGGGGCGTCGGACCGACCGGGGACGGGGACGAGGATGGATGCAAGGCTCATGAGGACCTCCGTGCGGTCGCGAACCGGGCGATCACGTTGCCGGCCAGGACCAGCGCCGCCAGCACCAGGGCCGCGGCCCAGGCCTGGGCGTGCCAGTCGTCGTAGGGCGAAACGGCGTAGTTGAACAGCACCAGCGGCAGCGCGGCGATGGGCTGCAACGGGCTGAAGGACAGGAACTGCGACCCGAAGGCCGTGAACATCAGCGGCGCCGTTTCACCGGCCCCGCGGGAAAACGCGGCGATGATCCCCGCGGCGACGCCCTTGCCGGCCGACGGCAGCACCACCTTCAGCATCACGCGCCACCGCGGCGCGCCCAGGGCCAGGGCGGCTTCGGTCAGCGTGGACGGCACCAGCCGCACGACCTCCTCGGTGGTCCGGGCGATCGTCGGCAGCATGATCACCGACAGCGCGAAGGCGCCCGCCAGGGCCGAGAACTGCTTGAAGGGCAGGACCAGCAGCGTGTAGGCGAACATGCCCACCACGATCGACGGCACGCCGGCCAGCACGTCCGCGCACATCCGGATCGCACCCGCCAGGCGCGGCATCCGGTCGGACGCCAGGAACACGCCCGCCGGAACGCCCACCGGCACCGCCATCAGCAGGCCCCCCAGAGCCAGGATCAGCGTCCCGAGGATCGCGTGCCCCACGCCGCCGCCGGTCTCGCCCACGGGCTTCGGCAGGCTGGTCAGGAAGTCCCAGTTCAGGGCCGGCGCACCCCGGACGACGATCGTCCCCAGGATCGCGGCCAGCGGCATCAGCACGACGATCACGGCCCCGAACACGGCGGCTCGGAAGACCCGATCCGCAAATCGGCGCCTCCCCAGGCGGGGCGAAACGGGCCGCAGGCGCACGGCTTCAAGGGCGTCCATCAGGCGCCTCCTTTCCGGGGTCGGAACTGGGAACAGAAATGGGGACAGACACCGATTTCCGCGAAAATCGGTGTCTGTCCCCATTTTTTCGGGCGCCTCCGGTAGCCACACCACGCACCAGCAGGCGCGCCCCGGCGTTCAGGATCAGCGTGGTCCCCAGCAGCACCACCGCCAGGCCGGCCAGGGCCGACAGGTAGTGCGGGGAGAAGGCCTCGCTGAACTCGTTGGCGATGACCGCGGCCAGGGTGTAGCCCGGCGCGAACAGCGACGCGCTGATGTCGTAGCGGTTGCCGATGACCATCGTGACGGCCATCGTTTCGCCCAGGGCGCGCCCCAGGCCCAGCACGACGGCACCCACCAGGCCACGGCGCGCATAGGGGAGCACGGTGCCCCGGATGACCTCGAAACGCGTCGCACCCAGGGCGGTCGCCGCCTCCCGCTGGGTTTCCGGCACCGCCCGCAACACCTCCCGCGATACCGAGGTGATGACCGGGATGACCATGATGGCCAGCAGCAGCCCCGCGGTCCCGTAACCCACGCCCAGCGGCGTCCCGGCAAACAGGGGGAAATCGCCGAACACCGCCTGCACCGCCGGCTGGACGTGCTCGCGCAGCAGCGGCGCCAGCACGAACAGCCCCCACAGTCCGTAGATGACCGACGGGATGGCCGCCAGCAGGTCCACCAGCACGCCCACCACCGTCGCCACGCGCGACGTCGCGATTTCGGACAGGAACACCGCGCTGCCGATCCCCAGCGGAACCGCGATCACCAGCGCCACCGCCGATGTGAGCAGGGTTCCATAGAGGGCCGGCAGCGCGCCGAATTCCTCGGTCACCGGATCCCAGGTCGTGCCCGTCAGGAAGCCGATGCCGCCCTTCGAAAGGGCTTCGCCGGACAGGCTGAGGACCTCCCACGCCACGCCGGCCAGGACGGTGGCCACGCCCAGGCCGGCTAGGACGAGGGTCGCGTGGAAGGCGGTGTCGACCCGGGAGGACTTGGGGCGGGAAGGCATGGTCTGCGACTCCGGTTCAGGCCACGACCATCACAGGACCGGCGCGCCGTTGCAGGTCACGGACTTCAACTTCGCCTCGCACCTCGACACGACGCCCGCGGGCAGCGGCGCGTAGTGCAGCGGCGTCGCGAACGCCTGCCCCGCGTGGACGCCCCACCACAGGTACTTCAGCAGGGCCGACGCCACCGTGCAGTCCGACTGGTCGCGGTAGACCAGCACCCAGGAAAATCCCGCAATCGGGTAGGCGCCCGCGCCGGGGGCATTGGTGATCGACACGCGCAGGTCTTCGGGAAGGTTCGCGGAGGCGGCCGCGGCAGCCTTGGTCACCGCGTCTACCGACGGAGCCACGAACTCGCCCGTCGGGTTCTGCATCCGCGCCGTGGGGATGCCGTTCTGCAGCGCATAGGTCAGTTCCACGTACCCGATGGAGCCGGGGGTCTGCTTGACGGTGCCGGCCACGCCCTCGTTGCCCTTGGCGCCCAGGCCCGCGGGCCAGTTCACCGACGTCGCGACGCCGACCTTGTCCTTCCACTCGGGGCTCACCTTCGCCAGGTAGTCCACGAAGATGAAGGTCGTCCCGGACCCGTCGGAGCGGTGGGCGACGGTGATGGCCCGATCGGGCAGGACCAGGCCCTTGTTGGTCGCGGCAATGGCCGGATCGTTCCACTTCGTGATCTTCCCCAGGAAGATGTCCGCGACGACCGGGCCCGTCAGGTTCAGCGCGCTCGTCACCTCGGGCAGGTTCACGGCAACCGCCACCGCGCCCAGCGTCACCGGCACGTGCAGGATCGGATCCTTCGCCTCGGCCAGCTGCGCGTCGGTCATCGGCCCGTCGGTGGCGCCGAACTGCACGGTCCGGGCCGTGATCTGCCGGATGCCGCCGCCGCTGCCGATCGACTGGTAGTTCACGCGGACGCCCGGGTTCGCCTTGCCGTACTCCGACGACCACTTGCTCTGCAGCGGGAACTGGAACGTCGCGCCCGCGCCCGTAACGTTTTGGGCCGTCGCCATCCCGGGCAGCGCCAGCCCGACCACCGCCATCGCGATCCCCAGGAACCCGGCACCCTTCATCGTCATCTGCATCGAAATCCTCCTTCGCGCCCCTCGGGGCGTCGCATCCCCTGTTCCTCCCGAGCGCGCAGGCGGAGGCGACGGGTTTCCGCAGGAAACTCTCGCCGGAGCCGAAGCCGACTCGGGACGTTCCAAAGATCCCCTAGAACCGCACCTGGCCCGCCAGCACGATCTGGTGCTCGTCGCCCTTGCGCGTGTCCGTCGTGTGGGTCGGCTTGAAGAACGAGTAGTCCAGTTTCAGGTTCGCGGCGTGGCCCAGGGGCATCCAGTGCACGCCGGCGCCGGCTTCCCAGACGCGGGTGCGGGTCTTGGGCGTCAGGTCCTTGACGTCCTCGTCCAGCATTCCGCCGCGGGCCGCGATCTGCCACTCCGGAACCGGGCTGTAGGCCACGGCCCCGTAAAAGCCCTGGCCTGCGACCAGCTTCTTCAGCGTCGCATCCCAGTCCCGGGCATAGATGTATTCGGCCTGCACGATGACGCCGTGGGTGTCCAGCCGGAAGTCCGCCTCGAAACGGTCCTTGGCGTCGGTGTCGTTGCCGGCGGGCCGCAGCGTCGCCTGCATCGCGCCGCCGATCATCAGCCCTTTCAGGGGAGTGACCTCCAGGCGCGCGGCCAGGTCCTTGCGGTGATCGAACTCGACGTTGTTGGCCCCCGCGCCGTTGAACAGGGACAGGTTGTAGTACACGTACTTGAAGCGCTTTTCGATCTTGATGCCCAGGTCGCGCTTGTCGCCGAAGGCCGACGAGGACAGGGCACGCTCGGCGAAGATCAGCGCGCCGGACGAGTTGAACCCTTCCCACGAGATCGGGGTCTTGAACTGGCCGACGTACAGGTCGGCGTAGTCCGTGATCACGTTGATCCAGAAGTCCTGCAGGATGCTGAAGGTCGCCGCGGACTGCTTCGCCTTGACCGTGCCCTTCAGGCTCTTCATGGGCTTGCCGTCGGCGCCGAGGATCTGCGTCCCGTCGGCCTTCAGCAGGTAGCCGTCCGCGTCCTTGGGCGCCAGCCCGTCCGGCACGGGGACGTCCACGGTCAGCGTCGTGTCCTTGGATTCGAACAGCTTCGCCGGGTCGACCATCAGGCCGAAGCCGATTCGCTTGGGCATCAGGTCGCCCTTCAAGTGGATTTCCGCGCGACGCACGCGGAAGGCGTTGGACCACGTGTCCTTCGTCTTTCCGGCCGTCGTCACGGTGTCCTTCAGATCCTTCACCTGGTACCAGGCCTGCAGCAGCAGGCCGACCTTCAGGAACCCTCCCGGCCCGATGGCCAGGCCCTCGGCGGTCTTGGCGAGGGGCACGGCATCGGGCTTCGCGGCAGGGGCCGGGGTTGCAGGGGCTGCGGGGGCTGCGGCCGCATCGGGCTTCGCAGCGGGACTGTCGGGGGACGGGGCCGGAACCGTCTGGGCGACGGCGGGGCTGCTGGCGGCCAGGGTCAGCAGCAGGGCCAGAGCCGGAATCCTTCGTGAGTTCGTCACGGGAACCTCCTTGGGATGCGCCTCATTGCTTCCTCGATGCGAACTCTGGCACCGACGGGTGGCGCGTTCGTGGCGACCCGGCAAACTCTTCCAACGGTTCGATGACACCGTCTTCCTGGGCGACGGGGAACCGGATTTCGCAGCCGGATGCGGGATCGGCTATGGTTGCGGCGTCGAAGGACCGGGGAGGACCATGACGAATCGATGGCGGTGTCACGGAATCGCGTTGCTGGTGACGTGGACGCTGGGCCTCGCGGCGTGCGGCTCGGGTGACGACGGCCCGGACGCCGCCGACAGTTGCGGATGCGGGGACTTCCAGACGACGGACATCCCGATGTCCACCGACGCGCCGGCAGTGGACACGCAGCCTCCAGCCGACGTTTCCCCGATCGACGCGCCGGGGGAGGACACTCCTGCCCCGGACGTGCCCGGCGTGGACGCCCCGCAACCGGACCTGACGACACCCGACATCCTCCCCGAGGACCTGCCCCTGCCCGACGATCCGGGCCTGCCGCCCGCGACGCTGGGCCTGGTGTCCCCGGCCGACCTCACGGCGGAACTGGCACACAAGGACTTCCTGCTGATCAACGTCCACGTGCCGGATGCCGGGCAGGTCCCGGGCACGGACATCCACCTCACGTACGCAAACGTGGACGCCATCGCCGCCTACATGGGAACCAACCTGGCCGTGAAGACCGTCGTCTACTGCCTGTCGAACTACATGAGCAAGATCGCAGGCGACGACCTCGTGTTGCGCGGCTACCGCAACGTGCGATACCTCGACGGCGGCATGTCCGGCTGGCGGAACGCCGGCTACATCATCGAGCCCACGCCTCCCTGACGGCCCCGAATAATCCCCCCGGTCCGTCGTCCACTTCCCGCGCCCGGCTGGCGTCCACCTGCGCCCCGGGGACGGGACTGGAATCGAGGGATGGGTCTTGGAGTATAGTCGCCCCCACAGGCTCCCCCGACCGATACGGAGGGTTCCATGACGGCATGTCGCAGGGTCTTGCTAGGGTTCGCACTGGGTTCGGCGATCGCCGTCGGAGCATGCGCTCCCGGCCAGGCCGCCGAGTTGTCCGCACCCGACGCGTCGGAGGCGCGGACGGAGGGCAAGCCCTTGGCGGCGAAGACCTGGGGGGGCAAGGCCGGACCGGCCTGGAAGGACTGGGAGCGGCTCGTCAATGAGCAGAAGTTCCAGGAGGCGGCCGACCTCGCCGGACGCGTCCTGGAGGACGCCCGGAAGGCGAATCGGCCCGAGGAGTGGGTGCGCGCCCTGGTGCGATCCGTGGTCGCGCGCACCACGCTGCACGGCTACGAAACGGCCGTGCGCTTCCTGAAGGACACGCCCTGGCCCCAGGACCCGATCGGAACGTCGGTCCTGGGACTGTATTACGCGGCCTCGCTGCAGCAGTACCTGGACGCCTACGGGTGGGAAATCCGCCAGCGCGAAAAGGTCGCGTCGGCCGGCCCGGTGGACCTGAAGGCGTGGACGGCAGACCAGATCCGGGCCGAGGCGCTGGCGGCGTTCGGCGACGCGTGGTCCCGCCGCGAGGCCCTGGGCGCCTACCCGGCGTCGACCCTGGGCGAGTACCTGCACCCGAACGACTTTCCGAAGGGCATCCGCCCGACGCTCCGCGATGCGGTGACGTACCTGGCCGTCGAGGCGCTGGACAATTCCTCGGGCTGGACCCCGGAACAATCCAACGAGGTCTTCCGGCTGGACCTGGGGGCCCTGCTGGCCGCCGACGGACCGGCGAAGGCCGACGCCCTGGGGAAGGACGTCCACCCCCTGGCCGCCGTCGTGGCGGCCCTGGCGGACCTGGAATCCTGGCATGCCGCGAACCGGCGCCCGGAAGCCGCCCTGGAAGCGCGCCTGGAGCGCGACCGCCGCCTGCACGGGCACTTCACCGAGGACGCCGATCGCGGGCGCATCCTGGCGGACCTGCGGGCCCGCATGGCGCCGGTGCGCGACAGGCCCTGGTGGGCGATGGCCAAGGCCCAGGAGGCCGACTTCCTGCGCGGTGACGACGCTGCCGACGCGCTGGTGAAGGCCCGCGACGCGGCCCGGGAAGGGGCGACGGCATACCCCCGCAGCCCCGGCGGCCTGCGGTGCGCGTCCCTGGTCGCCCAGTTGGAAGGCCCCGGGTACGGCATCGAAGCGATGGCCTCCGACGGTCCCGGGCACCGTTCGATCGGCGTGAACCACCGGAACCTGGACGCAATCCACTTCCGGGCATGGTCGGTGGACATCGACAAGTTCATCGCGGCCGCCAACGACTACTCGATCCTCCCGGACAACCAGGACGTCGAACGCCTGATGACCGAGCGGGCGCCCGAGGTCGAGTGGACGTCGCCCCTGCCGACGACCGCGGACCTTCGAGACCACCGGACCTACGTGGTGCCGCCCCCGATGCAAAACGGGTTCTGGGTGGTCGCGGCCTCGGCACGTGCCGGCTTCCCGGACGCGAACAACCAGAAGACGGCCGTGCTGATGTCCGTGGGCGACCTGGTCCTGCTGACACACCCCGTGGACCAGTCGGTGACCGTCACCGCCGCCTCGGGCGCCACGGGCCGCCCCGTGGAGGGCGCGTCGATCACGCTGTACCAGCGCGACTGGCGCAGCCGGCACCGGGCCGTGGACACGCGCAGGACCGGCGCGGACGGGACCGTGACATTCGACAAGGTGGGCGGTTCGGACGGCCGGTCGTACTTCCTGGTGGCCCACAAGGGCGCCGACGTGGCCATCGATCCGGGCAACCTGTACCTGTCCCGGCGCGAGTCGGACCGGGACGTCACCGCGTCGCTGGTCTATACCGATCGCAGCGTGTACCGCCCGGGCCACAAGGTCCAGTTCAAGGTCGTGGCCTTCCAGGGCCGCGCGTCCGAGGGCCGCTACCGCACCCTCCCGAACCGGCCCGTGCAGGTATCCCTGCACGACGCCAACGGCCAGGACGCCGGCCAGGTCGACCTGGTGACGAACGTCCACGGCACCGCGTCCGGCGAGATGCCGGTGCCGGCCGGGCGCCTGCTGGGCGGGTGGAGCCTGCGGACCAGCCTCAACGGCTGGGCGCAGATCCAGGTCGAGGAGTACAAGCGGCCCACCTTCGAGGCGAAGATGCTGGCCCCCGAGGCGGCGCTGCGCCTGAACCGCCCCGCGACCCTGAAGGGCGAGGCCCGGTACTACTTCGGCCTGCCGGTTGCGACGGGCAAGGTGGCCTGGAAGGTCACCCGCGAACCGCAATTCCCGTGGTGGTGGTGGTGGCGGCCCGCCGGCGCCGACCGCGTGCAGATCGTCGCCAACGGAACGACCGCCCTTGCGCCGGACGGGACCTTCACGATCGCCTTCACCCCGGCCGCGGACGAGCGCCTCGGGACCTCCTCCCCGGGCCTGACCTACCGCTATCGCATCACCGCCGACGTGACCGACGAGGGCGGCGAAACGCGCTCGGCCGAGCGGGCCTTCCGCCTGGGCTTCACCGCCGTCGAGGCGACGCTGGGCCTGGACCGCGGCTTCGTGGGCTCCCAGCAATCCGCCACGATGAACGTGACCCGCACGGATCTGGACGGCGCCCCGGCGCCGGGTGCGGGAACCTGGCGGCTGGTCAAGCTGGTCGGGCCCGCGGCCGCGCTGCTGCCCGCGGACATCCTGCTGCCCCCCGAACACGACCCGGGAAAGGCCCGGTTCCAGACCGAGGGGGACCGACTCCGGCCCCGGTGGGCGCCGGACTACGACGTGGCACGCACGATGAAGTCCTGGGCGGACGGAGGCGAGGCGGGCCGAGGCACCACGGAACACGACGCGAAGGGACTGGCGACGGTGACGCTGCCGCCGCTGCCCCCCGGGGCCTGGCGCCTGAAGTACGAAACCGTGGACGCCTTCGGCGCGACGTTCGAAACCTCGACGGAGTTCCTGGTGGCCGGCCGCGATGCGCCGGTGCCCCTGGCCGCGTCGCTGGTCGCCGAACGGTCGTCCGTCACGGTCGGCGGGACCGCGCGGCTCCTGGCCCGAACCGGGCTGGCGGACACGTCGGCCGTCCTGGAGGTCTGGCGCAGCGGAATTGTGATCCACCGGCGCGTGCTGCCGGCCGGGGCGCCCGCGGTCCAGGAATTCCCCGTGGCCGAGGCCGATCGGGGCGGGTTCACCGTGACCCTGACGGTGTTGCGGGACCACCAGGCGATCCGCCTGGAGCAGTCGATCTTCGTCCCGTGGGACGACAAGGAACTGAAGGTCGAATTCGCGACCTTCCGGGACCTGCTGCGCCCCGGCGGCAAGGAAACGTGGACGCTGAAGGTCACCGGGCCCCGGGGCAAGGACACCGCCGTGGCGGCCTCGGAACTGCTGGCCTACATGTATGACCGCAGCCTGGACGTGTTCGCGCCCCACAGCCCACCGTCGCCCGTCAGCCTGTATCCCGGCCGGACCGGCGCAGACCACCTGCGATCCACCCTGGGCAACGCGCCCGGCGTGTGGATCCGGTCGGGCGGGTTCGCGTCGGCACCGGACTTCCCGGCGTTCTCGGGCGACCGCCTGGCGTTCTTCGACGGCTACGGCGTCGGCGGTCCCGGTCGTCGGGGCGGTCGGGGCGGCATCCTGCGCAAGATGGCGAACTTCCGGTCGGACGCGATGGCGGCGCCCTCGGGGCCCATGATGATGGAAGCCGATGCCACCGTGGCCGGGGGGAAGGCCGAGGAAAAGAGCGCAGGCCTGCGCGACGAGGCGGGCAGCGACAAGCGGATGCAGAAGCCGCTGGCCGCCGACGTTCCCTCACCGGGGCAGGCGGCGCCCGAGTCCGCGCCCCTGCGCAGCAACTTCGCTGAAACCGCCTTCTGGCAGCCGCACCTGGTGACAGGCAAGGACGGCACGGCGTCGATCACGTTCACGGTGCCCGACTCGGTGACGTCGTGGAACGTCTGGGTCCACGCCGTGACGCGCGACCTGGCGTCCGGCTCCGTGCACCGCGACGCCCGCAGCGTGAAGGACCTGATGGTGCGGCCGTATATGCCGCGCTTCTTCCGCGAGGGCGACACGGCCGTCCTGAAGGTCGTGGTGAACAACGCGTCCGACAAGCCGATGACCGGCACCCTGGCCCTGGACCTGTTCGACCCGGCGACGAACCGGAACCTGCTGGCCGACTTCGGGATCCCGGCGGCGGACGCCCGGCGCACCTTCACCGTCCCCGCGGGCGGCGGCACCGACCTGTCGTTCGACCTGAAGGTCCCCGCGTGGATCGGGACCGTGGCGGCCAAGGTCCAGGCGGTGTCCGGGAACAATTCCGACGGCGAACTGCGGCCCGTGCCCGTGCTGCCCGGCCGCATGCACCTGATGCAGTCCCGGTTCGTGACGCTGAAGGATGCCGGGAAGCGGACGATGACCTTCGCCGACCTGGCCAAGGGGGACGACCCGACGCTGGCCACCGAGCAGATGGTCGTCACCGTCGACGCCCAGTTGTTCTACTCGGTGCTGTCGGCGCTGCCGTACCTGGTGAACTATCCCTACGAGTGCAGCGAGCAGACCCTGAACCGCTTCCTGTCCACCGGGATCCTGACGTCCATGTTCGACCGGTATCCCGCCGTGGCGAAGATGGCCCGGCAGATGGCGAAACGGGACACGCAACTGGAGGCCTTCGACGCCCCCGATCCGAACCGCAAGATGGCGCTGGAGGAAACGCCCTGGCTGATCGAGGCCCAGGGCGGCGCCGCGGCGTCCGAGGACCTCATCAAGGTGCTGGATCCGCAGATTGCCAAGGCGCAGCGCGACGGGGCGCTGGAAACGCTGAAGAAGGCCCAGACCGCGTCGGGCGGGTTCAGTTGGTTCCCCGGCGGGCCGCCGTCGCCCTACATGACGCTGTACGTCGTGTACGGGTTCAGCAAGGCCCTGGAGTTCGGCGTGGACGTGCCGCGCGACGTGATCGTGCGGGCCTGGGCCTACCTGCACCGGCACTACGTGGACGAAATCGTCCGCCAGATGAAGGCCCACGACGTCGGCTGGGAGTTCGTGACCTTCCTGAACTACGTCCTGTCGAACTACCCGGACGACACCTGGACCGGCGGCGTGTTCGACGCGGGTGAGCGCACGTCCATGCTGGACTTCGGGTTCAAGCACTGGCGGCAGCACTCGCCGTACCTGAAGGGGTACCTGGCCCTGACGCTGAAGCGCATGGGGCGCGAGAAGGACGGGCGGTTGGTGTGGGCCAGCGTGATGGACTCGGCGAAGACGGCCGAGGACCAGGGCACGTTCTGGGCCCAGGAAGACCGGTCCTGGCTCTGGTACAACGACACCATCGAAACGCACGCCTTCGCGCTGCGGACGTCGATGGAACTGACCCCGGCCGACCCGAAGATCGACGGCATGGTCCTGTGGCTGTTCCTGAACAAGAAACTGAACCACTGGAAGTCCACGCGGGCCACGTCCGAGGTCGTGTACTCGCTGGCGAAGTACCTGCAGGCCACGGAACGGCTGGGGATCGTCGAGGACGCGACGGTGGTGGCCGGCGGCCAGACCACGACCTTTACGTTCCAGCCGGACCAGTACACGGGCAAGAAGAACCAGATCGTGATCCCCGGCGCGAAGGTGGACCCGCAGCGGGATTCCACGATCACGGTGTCGTCGTCCACGAAGGGCATGAAGTTCGCGTCGGCCACGTGGCACTTCGCGACCGACCGCCTGCCGCCCGAGGCCAGCGGCGACTTCCTGGGCGTGACGCGGACGTTCTACAAGCGTGAAACCGGGGGCAAGGAGGTCGTCCTGCGGCCCCTGAAGGACGGCGAGGCGCTGGCCGTGGGCGACGAGGTGGAAGTGCACCTGTCCCTGACGTCGAAGCACCCGGTCGAGTACGTGCACCTGCGGGACCCCCGGGGATCGGGCTTCGAGCCGGTGACCGTCACGTCGCGCTACCGGTGGGACCTGGGCCTGGGCTACTACGAGGAGGTCCGGGACTCGGGCGAAAACTTCTTCTTCGAGTGGCTGCCCCAGGGCCAGTACACGTTCACGTACCGGGTGCGCGCGTCGATGGCCGGCACGTTCAAGATCGCGCCGGCGACGGTGCAGCCCATGTACGCCCCCGAGTTCAGCGCCTACTCGGCCGGGGACCGGCTGATCGTGGGAACCGCACCGTAGCGCCCCCTTGTCCATGTCGCACCCGTGATGCACGATTGCGTCCGCACCCAGGGACACCAGCGGGAGAGGTTGCGTGCTGAAGATCCACCGGAGCAACCGCGCAGAGTCCCTGGCCACGGCCCTCGCCGGGGTGCTGGCCCGGCCCTCGGGGGACGGCGCCGACCCGGCCGACGTCCTGGTGGAAGAAGTCGTGGTGGTCCCCAGCCCGGGGATGGAACGCTGGCTGTCGATGCGGATCGCGCGGGAATCGCGGATCTGCGCGAACGTGCGGTTCCCCTTCCCGGCCAGCCTGGTCCGGGACGCGATGACGGCCGCATTGGGCCCCGGGGAAAGTCCGGCCGGGGGCGACGCCTGGTCGGGGTTGCGAATCGCCTGGCGCGTGTTGCAGGCCTTGCGGGAACGGGTGGGCGCCGACCCGCGGTTCGCGCCGCTGCAGGCCTACCTGGGCCCAGACCAGGGCCCCGGTTCGCCCGTGGGCACACGGGCCTGGGGACTGGCCCGGCGCATCGCGGACGTGTTCGACGGATACCTGACCTACCGCCAGGACCTGGTGCTGGGCTGGGAGGCCGGGACCGTCGGCCCCGACGAGGCGGACGACTGGCAGCCGGAACTGTGGCGGGCGATCGTGGCGGCGACGCCGGTTCCGCACCAGGCCCAGGAAGCCAGCCGGTTCTTCCGGGCGCTGCAGGCGCCGTCGCCGGACCTGGGGGACCTTCCGCCGCGCCTGTGCCTGTTCGGCATCTCGACGCTGCCGCCGTTCTACCTGAAGGCCCTGGAGGCCCTGTCCCGCCACCGCGAGGTCCACCTGTTCACGATGGATCCCTGCCGGTTCTGGTGGGGCGACCTGCAGACGCCCTCGGAAAAGGCCCGGAAGCGCCGGAAGCACACGGGAACCAGCGACGCGGACCTGCACCTGGACGACGGCCATCCGCTGCTGGCCTCCCTGGGGCTGCTGGGGCGCGACTTCCAGAACGTGCTGCACGGCGATGCCGGGCCGGAATTCGACGAAATCGAGGACGCCCCGTTCTTCGACCCGATGATCGACGGGCCCGCGCCGGAACCGACGATGCTGAACGTCCTGCAGTCGGACCTGCTGAACCTGCGGCACCGTCGGCCCGACGCCCCGGACCCGGAAGCCCGCCCCTGCCTGCCGGGACGCGGCGACGATTCGATCACGGTCCACGCCTGCCACGGCCCGATGCGGCAGGTCGAGGTCCTGCACGACCTGCTGCTGGGCATGTTCAACGACGACCCGACGCTGCAACCCCGGGACGTCGTCGTCATGACGCCGGACATCGAGGCCTACAGCCCGCTGATTGAAGCCGTATTCCAGGACGGCAGGCGGGGCCCGGCGGGCGGTCCCGGGGACCCGGGGTTCCCGACCCTGCCCTTCCACGTCGCCGACCGCGGCATGCGCCACGAAAACCCTGTGGCCGAGGCCGTCGCCCGGTTGCTGGCGATGCCCACGACGCGCATGGCGGCCTCGGAGGTCCTGGACCTGCTGACCCTGGAACCGGTCCGGCGGCGGTTCGGCCTGGAGGTGGAGGACCTGCCGCAGATCCGGGGCTGGATCGACCACAGCGGGATCCGCTGGGGCATCGACGCGGACCACCGGGCGGAACACGGCCAGCCGCGGTCGCTGCAGAACACCTGGCGCTTCGGGCTGGATCGCCTGCTGGTAGGGCTGGCGATGCCCGGCCAGGAGCGCCGGTTCGGCGACGTACTGCCCTACGACGAGGTCGAGGGCGGGGTCGCCGCCCGCCTGGGCCGGTTCGTCGAGTTCTGCGAATCGCTGTTCGCCGCGGTCCGGGACCTGGCACGCGCCCGATCCCTGCCCGAGTGGAACGACACGATCGCGGCCCTGGTCCGCACCCTGATCCAGACCGGCCCGGCGGACGCCTGGCGGACGCGGCAGGTGCTGGAGGTGGCGGCCGCGATGGTCGCGGACACCGACGGCGCATTCCAGGGGACCGTCACCCTGGACGCCTACCGATCGATCCTCGAGGAGGGCTTCGGCGCCCCGCGGACGGCGACCGGCTTCCTGGGCGGCGCCGTGACGTTCTGCGCGATGGTGCCCCTGCGGGCGATCCCCTTCCGGGTCGTCTGCCTGCTGGGCATGGACGACGACGCGTTCCCCCGGCAGCGGGACCGCCTGGGCTTCGACCGGATTTCCGCGGGCCACCAGCCCGGCGATCGCAATCCGCGGGACGACGACCGCTACCTGTTCCTGGAGGCGCTGCTGTCGGCCCGGGACCGGCTGGCGATCCTGTACACCGGCCGCAGCATCCGGGACAACACGGCCCTGCCCCCCGCGGTGCCCCTGGCGGAACTGCTGGATGTGCTGGACGCCTCCTTCGACACCGGTCTGGGCGGGCCGACCCGGGACGTCGTCGTCCGCGACCACGCGCTGCAGCCCTTCAGCCCCCGGAACTTCACGGTCGGGCACCCCCTGGGGTTCGACCGACGCTACTTTGAAGGCGCGACCCGGCTGGTCGGCACCCGGGAGGACCTGCCGCCGCTGTTCACCGGGCTGCTGGACGACCCGGTGCCCCCGGGGCCGGACGGCGCGCCGGGCGACCTGGTGGTCGATCTGGACGCCCTGGTCCGCTTCGTCGGAAACCCGATCGCGTTCCTCCTGCGGGAGCGCCTGGGCCTGCGGTTGAACGAGGTGGCCGACGAGGTGAAGGACCGGGAACCCATCGAACTGGGCTCCGGCGAGATGTGGGCGATCGGCGACACGGTCCTGTCCCTGCGCCTGGCCGAGGCCGACGCCCAGCGGGCCTACGCCGTGGCCCTGGGCCGGGGCGACCTGCCGCCCGGCGCCCCGGGACGCGCCCTGTTCACGGGGGTCGTGGACGCCGTGGAACCCATCCGCGCCCGCACCGTGGAACTGGCGGGGGCCGAACCGCGACGGAACGCCGCCGTCCGTCTTGCCTGCGGACACATCCGCCTGGAGGGCACGGTGGAGGGCATCGCCGACGACGGGCGGGTGGAATCGCAGTACTCGAAGATCGGGCCGAAGCACGAACTGCAGACCTGGATCCGCCACCTGGCGGCGTCGCTGGCGGACGACGCGTTCGCGGGCCCCAGCCACCGGATCGGGCGGGACGACAAGGAAGGCTGCAAGGTCGTGTCCTACCGGCCCCTTTCCGCCGATCCGGCCGAACGCAAGACCCTGGCGGCCGGTCACCTGGCGCGCCTGCTGGACCTCTACCACTGCGGGCTCCGGGCGCCGCTGCTGCTGCTGCCCCTGGCGTCCCGGGCGTACGCGGCCCGCATCGTGAAGGACGGGGATGGCCCCGAGGCGCGCGAAACCGCCCGCAAGGACGCGGATCGCGCCTACTGCGTCGCCCTCCCCTTCAAACCCTTCGGCGACGAGGCCGACCCGCACATCCGGAGGGTCCTGGGGGACCGGACGCCGTATTCGCCCGACCTGGCCGTCCCGGGCATCCCCACCGACCCCGAGCGCACGTTCCACGACGTCGCCCTGGCCGTGTGGGAACCGGCGCTGCGGGCCGCAGGCAAGGAGGAGGCACAATGAGCGCGGCCATCGTCCGCCCGTTTTCGCCCGTCCTGCCGCTGGAGTCGGGCACGACCCTGATCGAGGCCAGCGCCGGGACCGGCAAGACGTGGAACATTTCGAACCTGTTCGTGCGGCTGCTGGCCGAGGCGCCGACGCCGAAGATGGCCGTGGACCGCATCCTGGTCGTCACCTTCACCGAGGCCGCCACCGCCGAGTTGCGCGACCGCATCCGGAAGCGGTTGCGGGCGGCGCTGGCCGCACTG
The DNA here is from genome assembly GCA_903847405.1 of uncultured Myxococcales bacterium. Taxonomy (GTDB): domain Bacteria; phylum Myxococcota_A; class UBA9042; order DTJE01; family DTJE01; genus CAIZWN01. The sequence continues at coordinate 17,179 of CAINDP010000072.1, forward strand.
GAGCGCGCGCTGCCGGACGACAGCCCCCTGCCCGAGGACCCGGTCTTCGCGCACCTCGTCGCCGAGGGCCGACAGGACGGCAACCTGCCGCTGCGCGCCGCACGCCTGCGCACGGCCCTGGAATGCTTCGACCAGTCGTCCATTTCGACGATCCACGGGTTCTGCCAGCGGATGCTGCGCCTGAACGCCTTCGAAAGCCGGGTCGAGTTCGACCAGGAACTGGTGACCGATCTGCGGCCCTACCTGGAGGAGGTCGTCCAGGACTTCTGGGTCCTGCAGACGCACGACCTGTGGGAGACCCTGGTCCGGCACCTCCAGTCCCGCGGCCTGCTGGACGGTCTGCGGACCCTGGCGGCGAAGGTCTGCGAGGACGACGAACTGCCGATCCTGCCCCCGATCCGGGACGACGAGCCCGCGCCCTCCGAGTCCGGGCGGGAGGCCTGGCAGCAGGCGACGCGCCAGTTCCGCCTGGAGTGGGAGGCATCCCGGGCCCAGGGGGCGCAGGTGCTGGCGGCTGCCATCGCCGAGGGCCGGATGAAGCCCTCGGCCTTCCGCATCGATGAAATCCCGACGATCCTCGCGGCGATGGAGCGTTGGCTGGCCGCCGGAACGGACCCGGGCTCGGCCCTGGCCTGGCCCCTCCAGCGCCTGCGACGGAGCGGCCTGGAAAAGGGGGCCTCGGTCAGGAAGGGCGTCTCGAACCCCCCGGTTCATCGCCTGTTCGACGCCTGCGAGGATCTGGCGACAGCCCTCGAGGGCCTGGAAGCGCACATGGACGAGGTCGCGCAGTGGCTGCGGCGCCGCTTCGTGGGATTCGCCCGCGCGCAACTGGCGCGCCGCAAGGCCGAACTGCACGTGCAGTCGTTCCAGGACCTGCTGCGGGTTCTGCGGGAACGCCTGCGGGGCGACGACGGGACCCGGCTGCGGGACGCCATCCGGTCCCGCTACGACGCCGCCCTGATCGACGAGTTCCAGGACACCGATCCGGTCCAGTGGGAGATCTTCCAGACCGTGTTCGGCCACGCCGAAGGGCGCCTGTACCTGATCGGCGACCCGAAGCAGGCCATCTACGCGTTCCGCAACGCCGACGTGTTCGCCTACCTGCGGGCCAAGGAGGCGGCCCCGGCCGTCTATACCCTGACCGAAAACCACCGCTCGGACCGGCCGGTCGTCGAGGCGCTGAACCGCCTGTTCGGCCGGCTGCGCCCGTTGCCGTTCGCCTTCGAACCGATCCCCTTCGACCGCGTCACCACGCCGAAGGACGCCGTTCGCCTGCGGGTGGCCGCCCCGCCCGGGCACGACGGCGCACGCGACGGTCCCCCGCAGGCGACGGTCACGCCCCCGCCCCTGCGCATCCGCTTCCTGCCGGGCAGGCCCGACGGCAAGCCCTGGAGCAAGGACGAGGCCGACCAGCGCATCCCGAGGCTGGTGGCGCGGGACATCGTGGACTTCCTGACCTCCGGCGCCCAGGTGTTCGACGAGTCCATGGAAGGGACGGACAAGTGGCGCGCCGCAGTGCCCGGGGACCTGGCCATCCTGGTCCGGAAGAACCGCCAGGCGCGTGCGATCCAGCAGGCCCTGCGCGACGCGGGGATCCCGGGCGTCGTCCACGGTGCCGACAACGTCCTGCAGTCCGAGGAGGCCCGGGAAATCGCCTTCGTCCTGGCGGCCATCCTGGAACCTTCCCGGATGGCCCGCGTCCGGACGGCGGTGGCGACCCGCCTGCTGGGCTGCACCGCAAACCAGGTCGCGGCGCTGGAAACCGACGAGGCGGCCCTGGACGCGTGGATGGAGCTGTTCCATGACCTGGGCCTCACCTGGGAAAAGCAGGGCTTTGCCCGGATGTTCCGCGAACTGCTGGACCGGCAGGGGGTGATGGCCCGGGTCCTGGCGTGGCGCGACGGCGAGCGGCGGATGACGAACATCCTGCACGTGGCCGAACTGGCCCACCGGGCGGAGGCCGAGGAGGACCATCGGCCGGAGAGCCTGCTGGGGTGGCTGGGGCGCCAGATCGCGGCCGCCGAGGCGGATTCGGATGCGGTCGAACTGCGGCTGGAAACCGACGCCGACGCCGTGGACATCGTCACGATGCACCGCTGCAAGGGCCTGGAGTATCGCGTCACCTGGTGCCCCTACCTCTGGGACAACCTGACCGTGGGCGGGGACGGCAAGGTCCTGGTGCGCTTCCACGACCCGGACGACCAGGACCGGATCACGCTGGACATGGGCCCGGCCGGCGCCGACAAACTGCGCCACCTGGAACAGGCGACCTTCGAGGCGCAGGCCGAAAACCTGCGCATGATGTACGTGGCCCTGACCCGGGCGAAGCACCAGTGCACCGTGTTCACCGGGCACATCAGCGGCGTGGGGGCCTCGCCCCTGGGCTGGCTGATGCACCGCGTGGACGGGGACGATGCCCGGCAGATGTTCGCGGCGACGGCCGAACGCGTCGCGGCCCTGGGCTCGGACGCCCTGCTGGCGGAAGTGCGCAGCCTGGAGGGACCGGACGTCGACGTGGCCGTCGCGACCCGGGACGGCGGGGCCCGGGCGCTTCCGGCCCCGGACGCCGCGGTCCCGACGCTGGAGGCCCGCCGCTGGACACGGTCCGAGGACCTGGACTTCCTGTGGCGCAGGGTCAGCTACAGTTCGCTGATCAAGGGCGATCGGGCTCCGGGGGACGGCCCGGTCGCCGAGGGCCAGGACCACGACGACGGGACCGCGGGGGCGGGCGCAGCGGACACGGATCGGGCGCCGCGGCCCCGGACCGGCGGAACGGCCGTCGCGGCAACCGGGGATCCGGTCGATGGCGCGGACGCGGCGCGGCCCCTGCTGTTCGCCGACCTGCCGCGCAACGCCAACACCGGCGACTGCCTGCACGACATCCTCGAGGAAATGGACTTCACGGGCACGCGGGACGACTGGGCGCCCATCGTGCACCGGAACCTCGCCCGGTACGGCCTGGAACCGGCGCAGGCCGACGCCGTCCTCGCCGGGCTGCGGGAGGTGGTCGACACGCCCCTGGACGGTCCGGACGGGCACATCCGCCTGCGCGACGTCGCGCGCCGGGATCGGCGATCCGAACTGAAGTTCGACCTGCCCGTGGCCGACGGCTTCGGCGGCACGACGGGGCCGGCCGCGGTGGGTCGGCAGATGCTGGCGCGCGCCTTCCGGGAACACCCCGGGGGCGCCCTGCCGACGGAGTATGCCGACCGGGTCGCGGCGCTGCCGTTCACCGCGTTCCGGGGCTACCTGACGGGGTTCATCGACCTCGTGTTCCGGGTCGGGTCGCGCTGGTACGTCGTGGACTACAAGTCGAACTTCCTGGGCGCGACGCGGGCCGACTACGGCGCCGGGGCCATGGCCGACGCGATGGTCGAAGCGAACTACCAACTGCAGTGCCACGTCTACTCGGTGGCCCTGCACCGGTTCCTGGCCTGGCGCCTGGCGGACTACCGGTACGGGGACCACTTCGGGGGCATCTTCTACCTGTTCCTGCGCGGCATGCCCGGGGCAGGCGCAAATACGGACACGGGCGTCTTCCGGGACGTCCCGCCCCAGGGGCGGATCCAGGCGCTTTCGACGCTGCTGGGCGGGTGACGCCGGAGGTTTCCATGGGCACCGAGGTCCTGTCGAGGGTTCTGGCGTTCCGGGAGGCCGGCCGGATCGGCCCGCTGGAGGTCCAGTTCGCCCGGGCCCTGGCGCGCCTGGGACACGAGGACGACCCCCTGGTGCTGCTGGGGGCCGCCCTGGCGTGCCTGGCGCCGCTGCGGGGACACGTCTGCCTGGAAGTCGGTAAGGCCCGGGACCTGGTGCGCCAGGAAGCGGACGACGACCAGACCCAGCCCGTCGCCGACGCGGAATGGCCCGAGGCCGGACCGTGGCGGGAGGCCCTGGCGCGGTGCGCGGCCCGACCCGGGGCGATCGTGCGGCCGGCGGGCCCCGGGGACTCGCCCCTGGTCCTGGAGGGGGACCGCCTGTACCTGGACCGCTACTGGGACTACGAACAGCGCCTGTCCCGCGAAATCCTGGCACGGGCCGGCACGCGGCCCCCGGGGGTTGCCGACGCGGACCTGCGCACGCTGGTGGACGGCCTGTTCCCGCCCGGCCTGCCCGGGGCCGACGGGCTGCGGTCCGCGGCCGCCACGGTCGCGACCCACGGTTTTTCCATCGTCGCGGGGGGCCCGGGGACGGGCAAGACCACGACGGTCACGAAGATCCTGGCAATGCTCCTGGAACTGTCCCGACGGGCCGCCGGTGCGGGCCCCTGGACACCGCCGCGGATCGCCCTGATGGCGCCCACGGGCAAGGCCGCCGCCCGCATGAAGGAATCCATCCGACGGGAGGTCGACGACCTGGCCGCCCAGGCGGGGACCGGCATCGACCCGTCGGTCCTGGCCTGCATTCCGGTCGAGGCGTCGACCCTCCATCGCCGCCTGGGGTCCACGCCCGACCACCCGACGCGGTTCCGGTTCGGCGCCGACAACCCCCTCCCCGTGGACGTCGCCGTGGTGGACGAGGCGTCGATGACCGATTTCGCCCTGATGACCCGCCTGGTCGAAGCGATCCCGCGGAACGCCCGGCTGATCCTGCTGGGGGATCGGGACCAGTTGGCGTCGGTGGAAGCCGGCGCGGTGCTGGGCGACCTGTGCGGCGACCCCGACGCGACGCCGGCCGGCGACGCGAATGCCCCGGCCATCGCCGGCGCCGTCGCGTTCCTGACCCACCCCTTCCGGTTCGGCGCCGACACGGGAATCGGCGCCCTGTCGCGCGCGATCCGCGCCCGGGACACGGCGAAGGCCCTGGCCTACCTCCGGCGGCAGGCCCGGGAGCCCGGGGCCCCGGCGGCCGACGGCCCCTACACGGACCTCGTGTTCCTGGAACCGGGACCCGGGGAGGCACAGGCGGGAAGGCCCGCGGCGGGCCGCCACGGACGCGCGAACGGTCCGGACCTCTTCGACCGGGTGAAGGGGCGGGTGGTCGCTCACCTCCGGCCGTTCCTGGAGGCCGCCCGGGCCGGCGACGCCGCCACCGCGCTGGCCAGGCAGCGGGACTTCTGCATCCTGACGCCCCATCGGCGGGGCCTGCTGGGCGTCGAGGGCCTGAATCGCCGCGTCGAGGGCTGGCTGGCCGAAGGCGACACCCCTGGAATCACCCCCCGGGAGGAGTGGTACGTGGGCCGCCCCATCCTGGTCATGGAAAACGACCACGGCCTGGAACTGTTCAACGGCGACATGGGCGTCATCGTCCGGGTCGACGACCAGGTTCGGGCCGCGTTCCCGGGCAGGAACGAGGGCGAGGTCCGCCTGCTGCACCCCGGACGCCTCCCGGCCCACGAAACGGTGTTCGCGATGACGGTGCACAAGAGCCAGGGCAGCCAGTTCGCCCACGTCCTGATCGTCCTGCCCGAGCGGCCCAGCCCCATCCTGACCCGCGAACTGCTGTACACCGCCGTCACCCGGGCCCGAACCGACGTCACCATCCTGGGCAGCCCGGCCGTGATCGAGGGGGCCATCCGGGAATCCGTGCTGCGGTTTTCCGGGCTTCGGCAGAAGGTGTGGAAGACGGTGTCGTGAGGCGCCGCATCCCGATGCTTCAGGACGGGAATCCCAACCTCACCCGAACCAGACGGCCCTGCCACGTCAACCCGCGTTTCCACACCGCACCGGGGTTCACGCCAGGCGGACCTCACCCAGGTACCTGGCCCTCGGATGGGTTTCGTGGAGGATTGTCCTTGCACATGGACCTCGCGGAGCGGCGGCGCCGTTGCCTTGCCGACCAGACTTGAATATGGTGGCGACCTCGAGCGACGGCGGGGACCGGTCGTCCCCGTTCGAAGGCCCAAAGGGAGGATTCAAGATGACCCTGCGTTCGAACTTCCGGGTTGCGCTGTCGGCGGTTGCGCTGGTGGCGACGGCGTGTTCCGGCACCAATGCAGAGCCCTGCACCGCGACGGAGGCGGAGGACGGAGCCGTCGTGCTGCAGTGCCCGGGCAGCGACCCGATCACCCTGCACGGCAGCGCCTCCTGCACGCTCACCGCGGCGGACAGGGCCGGGTACACCCTGACCTGCCCCGGCAGCGCGCCGGTGACGATCAGCAACGGCGCGGACGGGAGCGCCTGCCAGGTGGCGGACAACGTCGACGGCAGCTACACCCTGACGTGCCCCGGCGGCGCGGCGGTCACCATTCGCGACGGCGACGCGGCGGCGGGATGCACGCTGCAGGCCGGGGAGGCCGGAATGCATACGCTGGTCTGCCCGGGATCCGCCCCGGTGACCATCCGGGACGGGGCGGACGGTGCGAAGGGAGCGGACGGCGGGATCTGCACGGTGACGGCCCAGGCGGGCGGGGAATACGTGCTGGCCTGCCCCGGGTCGAGCCCGGTCACGCTGCGCAACGGCGAGGACGGGGCGGACGGCGCCGCCTGCACGGTGGCGGACAACGTCGACGGGACGTACACGCTGTCCTGCCCGGGATCCGCCCCCATCACGCTGCGGAACGGCCATGACGGCGCGGCCTGCACCGTGGCCGTGAACGCGGACTCCAGCTACACGCTGGCCTGCCCCGGCTCGGCCCCGGTCACGATCCGGAACGGCCAGGACGGCGGGTTCTGCGCGGTCACGCCCAACGGGGACGGCACGTATACCATCGCCTGCCCGGGGGGCACCCCGGTGCTGGTCCGGGACGGCGCGGCCGGGAAGGACGGGACCGACGGGCAGGACGGGGCGGCGGGCGCGGACGGAGCGTCGTGCGCGCTGACCGGCGCCGGCGACGGCGCGTACATCCTCGCCTGCCCGGGATCGGACCCCGTCCTGATCCACGACGGGGCCGACGGAGCCGCGGGTGCGGACGGGACCGACGCGGCGCCCTGCACCGTCATCGACCCGGGGGACGGGACCCACATCCTGACATGTCCGGGGTCCGCGCCGGTGACCATCCGGGACGGGACCAACGGCAAGGACGGCTCCAACGCCTCGCCCTGCACGGTCACCGACACCGGGAACGGGACCCACCTCCTGACCTGCCCGGGGTCGGCCCCGGTGACCATCCAGGACGGGACGAACGGGACCAACGCCTCGCCCTGCACCGTGGCCTCCGCCGGCTCGGGCTCGTACCTGATCACGTGCCCGGGGAGCGCCCCCGTCACGATCCACGACGGCGCGGCCGGCGCGGCCTGCACCGTCACGCCCGCCGGGACGGGGTCCTACGTGCTTCTCTGCCCCGGGAGCGCCCCCGTGACGCTGACCGACGGCCAGGACGGCGCCACCTGCAGCGTCGCGGCCAACGGCGACGATACGTACACCCTGACCTGCACCGGCTCCCCGCCGGTCACCTTCTCGAACGGCGCCATCGGCGCGCCCGGGACCACCATGCCCTGCCCCCTGGTGCCCGGGGCCGAGTGCATGGGCGTGACGCTCAGCAAGTTCTGGCTGGCGGATTACGACCTCCACGGGACGAACTTCGCCGGGTCGACGCTCCAGTATGTCGTGCTCACCAACGCCAACCTGAACGACGCGATCTTCTATCGGGCGGACCTGGCCGGCGCCCGGCTCGACGGGGCCCAGCTCCGCCAAGCGGTCCTCGAATCCGCGGGCCTGGGCTCGGCGAAGCTGATCGGCTGCGATCTGACCGGGGCGAACCTGAAGGACGTGGCGCTCAACTCCTCGGATGCGACCGGGACCACGTTCGCGGGCGCGACTTTCGGGGCCGCCACCTTCGGATACGGCACGTTCGCGAACGCGAACTTCGACGGCGCGACCTTCGGGGCCGCAACGTTCACCGGCCTTTCCAGCACGCCCAGGACCTCGTTCGCCGGCACCACGTTCCGCGGGACGAACTTCGGGACGAGTTCGATGGAGTCGTACATCATCTTCAAGGGTGCCGACTTCACCTGCGCCTACATGACCGAGACCCAGGGCTCCAGCACCAGCACCCAGTACATCGACTGGACCAACGCCATCTGCCCCGACGGAACGATCGCCAACTCCACCACCGGCTGCGGCGGCCACGTCACCCGGTCGGTGACCTGCCCCTGAAGTTTCGTGGATGATTGTTCCTGCACATGGTCACCTGGAGCACGGGCTGGGCGGGGCACGGCCACCGGATGCGACCTGGGCCGGCATCGAGGACCTCGCGGGCGCGTTGGCCAGTCGCGTGGCGCCGAATCCCCTGACCCCGTCGTCGACCTGGGCCAACTGGTCGCGGGTTTCGCGCAAGCCCAGTCGCACCAGGGCCAGCCCCCGGTCGTCGTTGAACGGCGAGTCGTCCGTCAGCATGCGTTGACCGCGCTGAAGGTCCTGGAACGCCACGTCCAGTTCCCGGAACCCGTCGCCCATCATGCCGACGCAGGCGTCCCAGGGCGCGACGACCCGGATCGTTCCCAGCCCCGCCTGGATCCCGTCCAGCCCCCCGCGGATCATCACGGTCCCTTTCTGGATCCACTTCGCCCCGTCGTGGGACCGGCCCCCGTTCCAGGCGTCCAGGCCCTTCTGGACCAGCCCGGCGCCCTCGTGGGCCCCGGAAAGGCTCGCCGTCACGTCCCCCACTCCCTTCTCCTCGAGGCCTCGATTGCAGGCCACCAGGGCCAGGGGAACAACGAATGTCAGCCCCAGGACCAGCGTCCAGCGAAACCTTCGCATCGCCGACTCCTTTCTGGTGTTCATGGATACCCTTGGCATTCGAACGACCGGCCGCAATACGCAGCCAAGCATTGGAATTTGCTGCCCTGAACTTGACCCGGACCCACCTCCTACCGATACTCACCCCTTCGCGAACGTCGCGGCCGATGGAGGGTTCATGAATCGCGCAGTGGGTGTGCTGGGAATGCTGCTGGTCCTGTCAGGCTGCGGCAGCGAGGGGTCCAGTCCCAGTACGGACGTCCCCGGAAGCGACGTGCCCGTGGTGGTCGATCCGGATGCCACCCCGGTCGGCGAGCCCTCGGGCAGTGCGGTGACGATGAGCATCGGCCCGGCCGGCGGGACCCTCGCGTCGGTCGATGGACGGCTGGAACTGGTGTTCCCGGCCGGCGCACTGGCCCGGGACGTCACGGTTTCCCTGCAGGCCATTTCCAACGAAGCCCCGGGCGGCCTGGGCGAAGCCTGGCGCCTGGACGCCGAGGGCGCCGCCTTCGCGGTTCCGGTCACGCTGGTCTTCCACCCCGGCTTCGGGGATCTGGACGGGACCGCCCTGGAGGCGGTGGACCTGGGCTACCAGGGGGTCGGGGGCGCGTGGTTCCACCTGGCCGACCCCATCCGCGACACGGCGACGGGGACGGTGACGGCGACGACGACCCATTTCACGGACTTCGCGCCCATGAGCGGCTACCTGCTGCTGCCGCGCCAGGCCAAGGTGCGCGTCGGCCTGCAGCAGGCGTTCACGCTCAACTACTGCCAGCCGGTCCCCGACCCGACCTGCGACGACGCCCCGCTCTGCCTGGCTCCCCTGGTACGCGTTGGCCCCTGCGCGCCCATGCTGACGCTGCAGGAGGTCGCCTGGGCGGTCCAGAACGTGCCCGGCGGGAACGCCACGGTCGGGACCATCACGGGCAACCACCTGTCGGGCACCTACACCGCGCCCCAGACGCCGCCGGTCGGCAACACC
>CAINDP010000073.1 GCA_903847405.1 uncultured Myxococcales bacterium
GCCTGCACCTCGGCGCGCCACAGCGGGGCCAGGTAGACCACGGGGCCGTCGGGAGCGTCCTCCTGGATCGCCTCGCCGCCCGCCACCAGGATCGCCACGGCCTCCCGGACGCCCTCCTCGGGGCGATCGGTGACCCGGGCCGCTTCGGCGACCAGCACATCCGCGGGCAGATACAGGTGCCCGGCGTCGGAGGCGGTTTCCAGGACGTAACGGGCTGCGGCCCGCAGGCGCAGCAGGGATCCCGGCTCGATGCCCATCCGCCCGGCGATGGCGTCGGCGGTCCTGAAGCCGATGCCGGGGACCACCCGGGCCAGGTCGTACGGGTCGGCCTTCACCCGGGCCGGCGCCCCCTCGCCGTACGCCCGGGAGGCACGGCCGGCCTGGGACGGCGTCAGGCCCAGGTCGCACAGCAGCACGAAGGTTTCCCGGGCGGCTTTTTCGTTGTTCCAGGCCGCGGCGATGGCGGTGGCCTTCGAGCGGCCGATCCCCGGGCACTCGCCCAGGCGCGTCCCGCCCTCCTCCAGCACGGCGCGCGTTTCCGCGCCGAAGAACTCGACGATCCGGGTCGCCAGTTTCGGCCCGACGCCGGGCACGCGGCCCGAACCCAGCCACGCCAGCAGGCCTTCCAGGCGCTCGGGGGCCAGGGCCAGCAGCGTCGCCGCCCGGAACCGCCGGCCGAACCGCGGGTGCTCGCGGAAGTCGCCCGTGACCCGCATTTCCTGCCCGGGGGTGACGCCGGCCGCCTGGGCAACCACGGTCACGGGGGCGTCGTCCGCGGCCATCTCGAACACGACGTAGGGCTTCGCCTCGTCGGCGTAAAGGACCTTCAGGACGCGCCCGGTCAGGGTGATCTGGGTCATCAAACCTCGGTCATGGTCAGGGCCTCGGCCCGGCAGCGACCTCGGTCCGCTCGCGGCAGGCCAGGGGGCACACGGCGACGCGGCCGCACCGGAAGGCGCATCCGAAGGCCCGGTGGACGTGGGCCAGGGGTTCTTCCAGGCCCGGGGCGCCGAAGCCGGCAGACAGCGCCAGCGCGCTGTCGACCAGGTCGCCGAACGACCCGGCGTGCAGACGATCCAGGAAGCCGATCCGGAAGGCGTTTTCCCGTACGGTGAACGTCGGCACCAGCGCCGCCGGGGCCAGGGCGTCGGGCAGGCGGCCGTTCACCAGGAGCAGGCGGGCCAGCACGAAGGGCGCGAGGGGGGCCGCGGGTGCGTACAGGGTCAGCCACAGGCGAACCAGCAGGTCCCGCGGGTCCGCGGCGTCCAGCAGGCCGGGTTCCCGGGCGCCGGAATGCAGCCGGGGCAGCAGCGCGGCGGCCTCCAGGGCGGGCGCCATCGCGGGATCCGGCGATCCGGACGCCGTCGAGGCCAGGGCGGCCAGGGTCAGCGTGCCGTCGCCGGCCCGGGCCAGGACCCCGGAGTTCCGCAGGGTGGCCAGCACGCGCGCCGCGTCGCTCCCGGGCATCCCCCGGGCGATCCACAGGGCCACGACCGCCGCCTCGAACACCCCGGCGTCCCCGTCTGTCAGAACAAGGCGCGGCCACGGCGACGCCACCCGGTCGGGCCAGCAGGCATACCAGGCGACCAGCGCGTCGCGGGTCCCGGCCAGGTCCCCGGCGACGGGCGGGGGAAAATGGGGACAGACACCGGGAAAATGGGGACAGACACC
>CAINDP010000074.1 GCA_903847405.1 uncultured Myxococcales bacterium
AGCACTCGGCGGCCACCTGAAACACAATGGCGACCCAGGCTGGGAAGTCATTGAGAACGGCCTCGAACGGCTGCTTCTCATCGAAGAAGGCTGGCTCGCGGCGACTGCTTCGAGAAGTGATCAATCGTGAGACGTGCAGGTGGACGTGGACGTCGACGTGGACGACGACCTGGACGCACACCTGTCCACAAGTGATAGGATACCGCCGTCCTGGGGACGGCAAGGAGGCTGGCATGCGACGTGGATCTGGATTCGTGGTGGTCGGGATGGCCCTGGCCATGTCCCTGGCGATGCTCGGTTGCGACGCGGCCGGCACCGGCGCAGACGCGGTGAACCCCGGTGCCGACGCGGGCGACGTGTCGGTCGCGGGGGACAGCCAGGATCCGGATCCGGGCAGTCAGTCCGAGGTCCTCCCGGGGCACTGCGGGAACGGCCTCCTGGACGGCGACGAAACGGACCAGGATTGCGGCGGTTCCTGCGAGGGCTGCACGTTCAAGCAGAAGTGCTCCGGTGCGCAGGATTGCGCCACGAACTGGTGCGTCGAGGGCAAGTGCAACGTCCCGACCTGCTCGGACAATCTGCTGGGGCCCTCCGAGGTGGACCTCGACTGCGGCAACACGTGCCCGCCCTGCGGCGACGGCCTGAAGTGCAACGCGATGTCCGACTGCAAGTCCGGCATCTGCGTCCTGGGCAACTGCCTGGCGCCGACCTGCGGGGATCTGCACATCAACGGCAACGAGTCGGACCGGGATTGCGGGGGCGACAAGTGCCTGCCCTGCGGCAACGGCCAGATCTGCGGCGGTCCCACGGACTGCTCGTCGGGCCGGTGCGTTTCGGACAAGTGCGTCGCCTGCGCGCGCGCCGCCGACTGCCCCGGCGACGACAAGCCGTGCTACGTGCGGACGTGCACCGACGGGGTCTGCGGACACGCCACGATCGCCGAAGGCGACCCGTCCGCCGCGCAGGCCGTCGGGGACTGCAAGGCGATCCTGTGCCTGGCCGACGGGACCACGAACGAGGTGAACGACGACACCGACGTCCTGGACGACAAGAACGACTGCACCGTGGACCTGTGCAGCGCCGGCGCACCCCCGGCCACGCCCACCTTCCTGGAAACCGGCTCCCCCTGCACGACCGGCGGCAAGGTCTGCAATGCTTCCGGCGTTTGCGTGGCCTGCATGGTGGACGAGGACTGCGCGTCCCAGGTGTGCCTGGTCGCCAGCGGCAAGTGCGGCGCGGCCACCTGCCTCGACGGCAAGAAGAACGGCAACGAAACCGGAAAGGACTGCGGCGGGGCGTGCGGCAAGTGTCCGGCCGGCGAGCCTTGCAAGGCCGACACGGACTGCCTCGACGCGTTCTGCGAAGCCCTGGTCTGCGTCGGGCCGGCCTGCAACGACCTCCGGCAGAATGGCGACGAAACGGCCGTCGATTGCGGCGGCCTGCTGTGCGGCGGCTGCGGCCTCGGCGAGCACTGCCTGAAGCACACGGACTGCGGTTCGGGGCATTGCTCCGCCGCCGCGTGCGTCGAGTGCATCCTGCCGACCGACTGCCCCGGCAACGACGACGAATGCACCTCGCGCACCTGCGACTACAGCAACATGTGCGGGACCAGCAACGCCCTGTTCGGCACGATCCCCACGACCCAGTTGCCGGGGGACTGCAAGAAGATCATCTGCAGCGGGGACGGCGGGACCGACCTGCTGGTCGCCAACACCGACGTGCCGAACGACAACCGTCAGTGCACGCAGGACCTGTGCACCAACGGCGTCCCCTCGAACATTCCGGAGATGCCGGGCACCCCCTGCACGGAAGACGGCGGGACCGTGTGCGATTCGACCGGGAACTGCATCGTCCCCTAGGAACCGGCCCTACTCGTCCCAGGGGAACCGGACCTGCGACAGGCCCAGATCCTCCCGCAATGCGTCACAGTCCTTCCGCAACGCCTCGTCGATCGGAACGCCCCGGTCCTTGCGGTCCAGCCACGCCAGATGCTCCTTTTCGCCGGCCGTGTAGATGCGTTCCGCGCCGGGCGCCTTCCGGGAAGCCCGCAGGTCCCGCAGGATCGTGCCTGCGATGCCCTTGAACACGGGCAGCGGCACGAAGTGCTCGACGTCGATGGCGAAGAAGAAGTGCCCCAGGTGGTACGGGACCTTCTTCCCGTCCTCGAAGCCCAGAAGGTCCTTCAGGAAGTTTCCCTTCTGCAGCGCCGCCGAAAGGATCTCGACCGCCGTGGCATACCCGAAGCCCTTGTACCCGGCGGTTTCCTCGCCGATGCCGCCCAGGGGCGCCAGTGCCGCCGTTCCCGCCACCAGTTCCTTCAGGACCTCGTGCGGGTCCGTCTTGCTGGTGCCGTCCTCGCCGATGACCCATCCCGCGGGCATCTGGCGGCCGATGCGCTCATAGACCTCGATCTTCCCGCGCTGGGTGATCGACGTGGCGCAGTCGATGACGAACGGGAAGTCCTCGTCCGTCGGGCACCCGATGGTCAACGGGTTTGTGCCCAGCATGTTCTCCACGCCGAAGGTCGGCGCGATGGACGGCCGGGCGTTGGTGCCCGTGATGCCGATCTGGCCGGCCTCGCACGCCATCAGCGCGTAGTAGCCCGCGATGCCGTAATGCGACGAGTTGCGCACCGCGACGCCGCCCATGCCGTACCGCCTGGCCTTGTCGATGGCCATCTGCATCGCGCGCCGGCCGATGACATGGCCCATCCCGTCGTGGCCGTCGATCACCGCCGTGGTTTCCGTTTCCTTCACGATTTCGAACCGCGTCACCGGGAACTGGATGCCCGCCCGGATGCGGTCCGCGTAGATCGGCTTCAGGCGGCCCACGCCGTGGCTGTCGATGCCCCGCTTGTCGGCGGTGATCAGGACATCGGCGCAGACGGTCGCGTCCTCGTCGGGAACGCCCAGCGACAGGAACACGTCCTTCATGAAGCGTTCCATCGCGTCGAACGGGATGTACCACTGGTTGTCGGCCATCATGCTCCCTGGAGGTTGCAAGCGAACCCAGGCGATCTCGATACCAGAAACCTCGGCGGGCCGCCAAGCCGAGCGACTGCGAAACCGCACTGTGGGAGGGGATGGGAGGATGAAACGCTACTTTTCCCGCACCAGCTTGACCGGCCACTCCGGCTGGTGCAGTGCGTCGGCGTGCGTCATCGTCAGGACTTCGTCCTTGTAGCCCTTCATCTGGATGTGGATTCGCAGGGTGCCGCCGGGAGGAATCAGGACGTCCGCCGGGGCCTCCCCCAGTTGATCGCCCGTTTCCTCGTTGTGGAAGCGCGCGCCGGCAGGCGACGTGACCAGGCGCACGGCCGCGATGCGCTTTTCGGTGGCCGTCCCGGTGATGCTTCCTGCACTCCCGGCGGCGACGGGGAGTTCGCTGTCCATGTAGGACTCGGCCTGCGCCAGCCAGCGACGCACGGGCGCGATCGACGGGCCGTAGGTGACCAGGTAGGTCCCCGCGGCCAGGCCGACCAGGACCACCAGGGCGGCTTCGAAGGGGCCCACGTGACGCTTCCGGGGCACGCGATCGACCACCCGGGGCAGTTGCGAACTGATGCGGCGGACGCCCGTCGTGACGACCGAGGGCGCGCCCACCTGGGCGAAGGCTTCGTCCCCGATGCGACGGCCCTGCTCGGTCAGGGAATGGCCCTGTTGCGAGTCCCGGGCGCGCCGGCGTTCCGGTCGCGGCGTGGGATCCACCAGCGGACCCAGGGCGGGATCGCCGACGGGGGACGTGGTGGCCGAGGCCTGTCCCATCGAGCCTGCGACGGCATCGAAGGCCTTGCGGAACTCGGCCGCCGTGCGGAATCGCGATTCGGGATCCCGTGCCATGGCCTGCCGCAGGAACCCGGCCAGCAGGGGCGGCAGGTCGCAGCCCGCCCCCTGGGACAGGGGATCGTACGTCGTGTCCAGTTTCATCGCGTACGTTTCCTGCGCCGAGTCGCCCTGGAACGGCAGGCGGCCGGTGATCAGGCGGAAGGCCAGCACCCCCACCGCGTACAGGTCGGTCCAGGGGCCGATGTTCCGCCGCGTGATCTGCTCGGGCGCCATGTAGGCCGGCGTGCCGACCATCAGGCTGGTTTCGGCCCGCTCCTCGACGAACTTGGCCAGGCCGAAGTCCAGCACCTTCACGAACCAGGGGTCCCCCGAGACCTCCTGCAGCATCACGTTCTCGGGCTTCACGTCCCGGTGCACGATGCCGCGGGAGTGGGCAGCCTCCAGGGCGTTCAGGATCTGCCGCAGCACGTGGGCGGTCACCGCCGGGTCCACGCTGCCGGTCTGCAACGCCCCGGTCTGCATCTCGTTGCGCAACGTCCGGTTGCCCTCGACGAACTCCATGACCAGGAAGGGCATGCCCTCGTGAACGCCGTATTTCAGCAGGCGGACGATGTTGGGGTGGGTCAGGGTGGCCAGGGCCGCGGCCTCGCCCTCGAAGCGCTTCGCCAGGGAAGCGGACAGTTCGGGATCCTGTTCCGGGCGCTCCATGACCTTCAGGGCGGTCTTCATCAGGATGGGCAGTTGCAGGGCCAGGTAGACCTTGCCGAACCCCCCCGCGCCCAGGACGTCCACCAGCAGGTACTCGCCGATGCACTGGCCGATGCGCTGGTCGATCCGCGCAGGCGGCAGTTCACGGATCTTCGTGAACGATTCCTCGGGGATGAAGTGGTAGCCGCGCCGCTGGCAACTGCGCTCGCCGCAGGGCTGGCCCACCGGGCCCTCGGCAACACAGGAGGGACAATGGCCCGTGACCTCGCGCATGGTCCACCTCGCTGGAAACGGTTCACGATCGCGGGACCGGGCCGTAGGATACCAGAGACCGGGCCGTCAAGTCGTTCGATGCGGTGGGTGCGGAGTTCCGGTTTCCGGGCGCGTGTCCGGTCAGTGCTTCGCGACCCAATCCTTCAGGAAGGCGGCCTGCCGGGCCACTTCCTCGGCCGTCTTTTCCAGGCCGATCTGCTCGGCCTTGCCGCCGATCAGCGGGATCTTCACTTCCAACTGGGTGTTGAACACGACCTTCGTCTGGGCGCCGGCCGGATGGAATTCCACCGACCCGGACAGCAGGAACTTGTCCGCCATCATGTTCGGCGTGACCTTCCACGTCATGACGTTGCCGTTGCGATCCAGCACGTTGTCGTCCACGTAGGTGTCCGTTTCGGACTTGCGCAGCATCGCCGGGACGCGCGACGGTTCGGTCGCGCGGCACTTGCGGCGCAGGCGGTTTCCGGGCTGCTCCTCGCGCTCGAGGACCTCGACCGTGGTCGCGCCCGAGTTCTTCAGTTTCAGGATGTAGAAGTCGTCCTGGGCATACGCCTCGATGACCTTCTCGATGGACGCCGGGATCAGGTGTTCGTAAGTGACCTTCTTCATCGAATCCTCCAGCAAGGCGGGCCGATCGTGCCACCACGGGCGCGGGAAGGCAATCGGGTTTGCGGGGTGTTTGTCTTCGTTGTCGCCGTGCGGTTCGCGGGCCGGTGCTAGGTGCAGCCGGGGACCGTGGTGCACGCCGGGCAGGTGATGGGCAGGGCGATGTTCTGGCACGAGGCCGCGGCGCCGCCCAGGGCGCAGCAGCAGTCGCACGTGCCCGCGACGCCGTCGTTGCAGTCCGCGCCCGTCTTGCAGGCGGGGGCGCACCCGGGGATCGCGGTGCCGGTGCAGACCTTTGCCGTGCAGGTGTCGCCCGTGGTGCAGGCGTCGCCGTCGTCGCACTTCGTCACGGCCGTCACGGTGCCGTACTGGCAGTAGGGATAGCCGGGGCCACGGACGCAGACGTCGGTGGTGCAGACGTTGTTGTCGTTGCACACGATCGCCGTGAACACGCACTTTGAGTTCACGCACGTGTCGCGCGTGCAGACGTCGTCGTCCGTGCAGTCGGCGGCCACCGCGCAGGTGCCCGGGGTGCAGCCGGGGATGGCCGTGTGGGTGCATTTGCCGGTCGCCGCGTCGCATGCGTCCGCGGTGCAGGCGTTGTTGTCGTCGCAGTTCAACGGGGCGCCGCCGCAGACCTTCGAGGTGCAGACGTCGCCGGTGGTGCAGGCGCTGC
Organism: uncultured Myxococcales bacterium; assembly: GCA_903847405.1. Classification (GTDB taxonomy): domain Bacteria; phylum Myxococcota_A; class UBA9042; order DTJE01; family DTJE01; genus CAIZWN01. The sequence goes on from CAINDP010000074.1 coordinate 6,049, forward strand.
CGTCCTCGCAGGACGTTCCGTCCTTGACCGCGGGGTACGAGCAGTAGGGGTAGTCGGCGCCGCGGGAGCACACATCCGTGGTGCACGGGTTGCTGTCGTTGCACACGATGACCGTGTTCTTGCAGTTCCCGGACAGGCACTTGTCAGTGGTGCAGACGTCGCCGTCGTTGCAATCGGTGTCCACCTTGCAGGGGCCGCAGGCCGGGATCGCCGTGTAGACGCACTGGCCCGTCGTCGGGTCGCAGGCGTCGCTGGTGCAGGCGTTGCCGTCGTTGCAGGCCGTCGCGGTCCCGGTGCACGCCTTTGCCGCGCAGGTGTCGCCGGTCGTGCAGGCGTTTCCGTCGTTGCACGCCGTCCCGTCGACGATGGCGGTGTAGGCGCAGTAGGCGTAGCCCGGACCCCGGACGCAGCGGTCGGTGGTGCAGGCGTTGCTGTCGTCGCAGACCACTGGCGTGATGATGCAGGCGCCGCTGGAGCACTTTTCGCGGGTGCAGACGTCGCTGTCGTCGCAGTCGGCGTCCAGCGTGCAGGGGGTGCCGCAGTTCTCGACCGCGACGTGGGTGCATCCGGCGGCCGCCGTGCACCCGTCGGTGGTGCAGGGGTCGCTGTCGTCGCACGGAATCAAGGTGTTCACGCACGCCTGGTTCGCGCAGGTGTCGGTGGTGCAGGCGTTCTGGTCGTTGCACATCGCATCCGCCGTGCACCCGGCGCAGTTCGTCAGCGGCGTGTGGACGCATCCGGTGGTGGTGTCGCAGAAGTCCGAGGTGCAGGGATCGTCGTCGTTGCAGGACGTCGCGGTGCCGATGCACTTCGTGGCCGCACACGTGTCGTTTTCGGTGCAGGCGTCGCCGTCGCTGCATCCGATGCCGTCGATCGGCCGGTACGTGCAGAAGGGGTAGCCCGGTCCCCGGCTGCAGTAGTCCTGGGTGCAGTCGTTGCTGTCGTCGCAGACCACCGCGTCGTGCAGGCACTCGCCGGCGGCGCAGCGGTCGTTCTTGGTGCAGACGTCGCCGTCGTCGCAATCGGCGTCGACCGTGCACGGTCCGCAGCCCGGCATCGGCACGGCCTTGCACCCCGTCACGGGATCGCAGCGGTCCATGGTGCAGGGGTTGCCGTCGTTGCAGGAGGTCAGGACCTGGGTGCAGGCGCCGCCGACGCACTTGTCGGTGGTGCAGACGTCGCCGTCGCTGCATTCGGAATCGATGACGCAGGTCTTGCACGTGCCGTTCGGCCAGTGCTGGCACCCGACGCCGGCGGTGCAACTGTCGAGGGTGCAGGGATCCCCGTCGTCGCAGGTGTGTCCCGCCCGGACGCAGACTCCGGTCGCGACGGTGCACAGGTCCTGTGAGCAGGGGTCGCTGTCGTCGCAGTCCCCGTCGTTGGTGCAGACGTACGGGACGCACCCGGAAATCGGCCGCGTGCCGCATCCGACCAGGCTGTCGCACACGTCGATCGTGCAGGGGTCGAAGTCGTCGCACTGCACCCGCGACTGGACGCAGGCGCCGTTCACGCAGCGATCCCGCGTACAGGCGTTCATGTCGTTGCAGTCGGTGTCCACGGTACACGCGGGGCCGGTATCCGGCGGGGCGTCGGTCGGCGGCATTTCGGTCGTCGCGTCCAGGCCTTCGTCCCCGACCGGCAATTCGGCGTCGGGCTCGATCCCGTCCTCGCCATCGCGCTGGGCCCCGTCCTCCAGGTCCGACGTGCCGGTGTCCCCGACGTCGTCGGCAGGAAGCTCCGTCAGGGTGTCGGCGGTGTTGGAGGATCCTCCTCCGCACGAAAAGGCCGCGAGTCCCAGCACCAGGGCCGCGGTCATTGCGATTGCCGACATCGAGCGCGTGGTCGTCATGGAATCCTCCTGTCCGGATACGAAAGCCACAGAAGGATAGGGAGTCTGGCGTCGGATTGCCAATTCCGGGGGGGAACGAATCGCGGGGGGCGTGATTCCTGGAAGTCAGACGGGGGCCGGACCGGACGGGCGATAGGCCCGCGCCTTCTCGTGCCCGTTCAGGACGCGCAGGGCGCCCTTGGCCAACGCGGCCATCTCGTTCTCGCCGGGGTACACGCGGACGCCGCAGCCCAGGGCCCTGACGTAGCCCTCGATGCGGGCGACCAGGGCCTGGCTGCGGGCCATGCCGCCGGTCAGCAGGACCTTGTCCAGGGGCTCGCCGTCGAAGGCCGGCAGCATCGATGTGATCCACTTGGACACCTGGTAGGCCAGGGCCTCGAAGACCTCGCCCGCCCAGTCGTCCCCCGCGGCGATCCGCTGCTCGACTTCCCGCAGATCCGCGGTTCCCAGCAGGTCGATGAGGCCGCCGCGCCCCTTGACCAGGGCCTTCAGTTCGGCCTTTGTGTACGCCCCCGAAAAGCACATTTCCAGCAACTGTCCGACCGGCAGGGACCCGGACCGCTGGGGCGTGAACGGTCCCTCGCCGTCCAGCGCGTTGTTCACATCGACGTAACGCCCCCGGTGGTGCGCCCCGATGGAGATGCCCCCGCCCATGTGGGCGACGATGACGTTCACCTTCTCGTAGAAGGTTTCGTGTTCTTCGGCATAGCGCCGGGCCGTCGCGACCTGGTTCAGGGCGTGGCTGATGACCTTCCGGCGCACCGACTTCAGGCCCGTGACCTTCACGCGGGACGGCACCTCGTCCACGACCGGCGGATCGACGATGAAGGCCGGCTTGTCGGTGCCCGACACCAGTTCGGCCGCGATCAGGCCGCCCAGGTTCGACGCGTGGTCGCCCAGGACGCCGACGCGCAGGTCGTCCAGCAGCGGCTCGTCCACGACATAGGTGCCGTGCGGGGTCGGATGCACCAGGCCGCCCCGGCCCGACACGGCGTGCAGATCCGCGATGGAAATGCCGTTGTCCGCCAGGGCCCGGATCACCGCGTCCTTCCGGAAGGCGAACTGGGCCGTGATCTTCCGGCCGTCGAAGGGCTGCAACTCCTCGGCCCCGTGCTGCAGTTCGCGGGTGAAGATCTCGCGGTCGTTTTCGTAGACCGCGATCTTCGTGGAGGTGCTGCCCGGGTTGATCGCCAGGATCCGGTGGCGCGGGATGAAGGTATCCTTCGGCGTCGCCTTCCAGCCGCCGTGCAGGTGCAGGCGCAGGATCGTCGCCTTGACCGCCAGGCGAGCGTCCTCGGCCGTGGTGTCCAGCGCCAGGTCCACCGCCTGGCTGCCCACGCCGGTCACGACCGCGAACTTCTTGGCGGTCGGGAAACGCGCCGCGTACAGGTTGTACAGCAGGTTTCCCATGTCGACGTTGGGGCAGATGATGACGTTGGCCGGGGGGGGCGCCTCCTCGCCTTCGCCCTGGAAGTAGTACGCCGCGGACCGGCGCGACAGGGCGGCGTTGATCTTCACCTCGCCCGCGATCCGGATCGACCGGTAGCGCTCGCCTCGCGTGATGCGCCGGGCCAGGACCGCCGGCACCAGTTCCATCGCGCGCCGCACCATTTCGGGCGACGGGCCCTCGTCGGATCCGCGGTTCGAGTAGGACACCAGGGCGCCCTGGATGGTGGGCAGCACGTCCTCGGGGAACAGGTCGCGGGCCACGCTGCAGGTGCCGACGGCCACCTCGGCCAGCACCTCGGGGGTCATCGTCGCGTTCACGCCGGTGTCGCCGAACACCACGATGTTGTGGGGGAACATGTCCGCGGGATGGAGGTCGGGCAGCACGAACACGCCGGCTTCGCAGACGTCGCGCCGCGTGGAAAACAGTTTCAGCATGGGCCGGAAGTAGTCCCGGGGCGCATGGGACGCGCCGCTGACCACGATGTCCGCGTGGCCCAGCTTGACGGCGAACAACCCGAACATCGCGGGGTCCAGCATGCGGGCCTTCGCCGCGTCCAGGTCGGGGCAGAGGTGGCGGCTGTCCTTCCGCTCCTGGCAGACGTGGGCGAACTCCGAAACCAGGTCCGTGCGGTCCTTGACGCGGACGAAGGTCGACTCCGACAGGGCGAACTCCAGCCGGTTGGGGTCCACGTGGGTCAGTTCCCGGGCCGCGAGGTAGCGGACCTCCTTTTCGGGCGCCAGCAGCACGGGGCGGCAGTGGCGCGCCAGGTAGCACACCGCCTCCAGCACGCGGGGGTCCAGGGCCTCGGTGAACATGACCGTCGGGCGGTCGGTGGCCACCTGCGCCAGTTGGCGTTCCAGGGCGCCTTCGATGTCGTACATGGTGGTTTCCCCGTTTCGAACGATCCGCGACGTTTCATACCACATCGGGGGGATGACGCAATGCGTTAGGGGGACGTGGGGGAAAGGGGCGGGATCAGGGTCCCGGCTTGATCCGGACGCCGTCGACCACGCGGTCGCCGGGGAAGAGGATGACCGATTCGCCCGGCGCCAGGCCGTCCAGCACCTCGGCGCTGCGGCCGTCCCGGTGCCCGATCCGGACGTCCTTCCGGGAGGCCCGGCCCTGGACCGCGGCGAAGGCCGACCACCCCTCACCCCGGCGGAACAGCGCTCCCTCGGGCACGGTCGCGACGTCGCCGGCCGCCCACAGGACGATGGCGGTTTCCACCCGGAAGCCGTCCCCCAGCGCGTCCCAGCCTTTCCCGCCATCCCCGGCGCGCACCGGATCGATGACCACGAACACCCGTTGTTCCTCGACGCCCAGGGCCGAAATCTTCGTGAACCCCGACGGCTCGACCCGGCGTACTGTGCCGGCCAGGGTCCCCGGTCCTCCCCACCGCGCGACCTCGACGGCGGCGCCCGGGGCCACTTGCACCGCCAGCGGGGTCGGCAGATCCACGACCACTTCCAGGGAGGCCGGATCGCCGACTTCCAGCAGAGGTGTCCCTGCCGCAACCGGGCCCTCGCTTTCCTGGTTGATCCGCAGGACCACGCCGCCCGAGGGCGTCGCCACCGGCACCGCCTCGGCCTTCGACGACCCGGCCTTGCCCGACTGCAGGACCGCGGCCGCCGCCTCGGCTTGCAGGTGCGCCGTGTCCACCGCCAGTTCCGCCTGCCGGACGGCCTTCAGCCTTGCCTCGGCTTCCGTGCGGGCCGTTTCCAGTTCGCGGGCCGTGACCGACTGGGACCGGCCCAGCGCCTCGGTCCGTTCGCGATCGCGCCGCGCCTGCGTCTCGGCGACGCGGGCAACCTCCACGGCCGCGCGGGCCTCCGCTTCCATCGCCCGGGCCGCGGCCAGCCGCGCGGTCGCTTCGACCCGCGTCCGGGCGTCCAGGGGGGTGGGCATGGGCGGGTCCACGACGGCGACGACCTGCCCCGCGGCGACCTTGTCCCCGGCCTGCAGTGCGATGCGCCGCAGGTGCCCCGACGCGGGCGCCGCCACGACGAAGCGTTCGCGAACCCGCGTCCGCCCCAGGCCGTCCGCCGTGACGCGCAGGGGGCCGCGCGCCACCACTCCGAGGTCCACGATCACGGGCTGCGGCATCAGCGCCAGCGTCAAGGCGACCGCGGCCGCCGCGACGACCACTCCCCGGAGGATCCACTTGCGCGCGTTCTTCATGCTCGTCTCACTCCCTTGTCTTCAGCACCGACACCAGGTCCAGGCGGTCGACGCGGCGGCGCACCATCAGCGATACCGCCAGCGCCACGGCGACCACCACCGAACAGGCCATCGCATAGGTCCGCGGCAGGATGACGACGGCCAGCCGGTACAGGTCGTTGTCGGTACCGGCCGCCACCAGCCACGCGAACAGCCACCCCAGGAGGCAGCCGACCGGCAGGGCCAGCACCACCTGGACGGCCAGTTCGCCCAGCAGGATCCCGGACACCTCGGCCCGGGTGAAGCCCAGCACGCGCAACGACGCCAGTTCCCGCTCGCGTTCGGCCAGCGAAACGCGGGCCGCGTTGTACACCACGCCCGCCGCCATCAGGGCCGCGAACGCGATCAGGATCGCGGCGAAGCCCAGCATGTACTTCGCCATCACCTCGTCGAACGCCCTGCGCAGCGAGCCCAGCACCGTGACTCCCGCGACGCGCGGCATCCCGCGGAGGGTGTCGTACAGCCCGGTTCGCGCGTTCGGGTCCACGCGCAGGGATGCGCCCGACAGGCTGCCGCCGTCGTCCAGCCGCCGCGCGAGGGCCTCGAGGTTCATCCATCCCTGGGATCCCAGCAGTTCGTCCACGACGCCCGCCACCACGAGGTTCCACCGGGGCCGCTGGCCCTCCATCACGTTGGCGGTGACGCTGTCGCCCGGCGCCAGGCCCAGGCGATCGGCCAGGGCCTTCGTCAGCATCACGCCGTCGTCGGGCACGGCGACGGGCCTGCCGTCGCGGTCGGTGACGGCGCGCAGCGTCGAGGCCGGGTCCAGGCCGGTGATCGACGTCACGTACTGACGGTGGCCGGCGCGGAAGGTGACCGGCACGGTCCGGAAGCCCTCGGTGATGCGGACCCCGGGCTGGTTGCGCAGGACCTCCAGCGCCGCCGGGCCGGTCGCGTCGGTGAACGTCACGGTCACGTCGTCGCGCTGGGCCCGGCCGAACTGGGCCTCCATCATGGCGTCCATCGCATCGAAGAAGAACGCGCCGTTCACGAGGATCGCGACGGCGAAGCCGATCCCCAGCGAGGACAGCAGGGTGCGGCCGGGACGGCGCCCCAGGTTCCTCAGGACCATGCGGCCGGACACCGACAGCAGGCGCCCCAGGCCCAGCCGCTCCAGCAGCGTGCGGCGGTACGTCGGCGGCGACGGCGGGCGCATGGCCTCGGCCGGGGGCAGGGCGACCGCGCGCGTCACCGCGGACAGCACTCCCAGGCCGCCGGCGACGGCGCTGATGCCCACCGCGGCCGCAATCACCTCCGGCTCCAGCAGGTAGGTCCACATGGGCATCCGGTAGAACTCGGCGTACAGGCGGGTCCAGGCCGACCCGAACCACGCCCCGCCCACGATGCCCAGGACCAGTCCCAGGGCGACGATGGCCCCGACCAGTTTCGCGTAATGCCACCCGACGGCCCCGTCCGACACGCCGAGGGCCTTCATCGTGCCGATCTGCTCGCGCTGGGTGCCCACCAGCCGCGTCATCACGACGTTCAGCAGGAAGGCCGCCACGCCCAGGAAGATGGCCGGGACCGTGATCGCGGTGGCCTTCAACTGCTTGATTTCGTCCGACAGGAACCGATGGCTGATGTTCGTGTCGCGCCCGCCCGCGCCGGGGCACCCGAAGGGCTCCAGCACGCGATCGACCGCGGCCAGGACCTGCCTTTCCGGGACGCCGGGATCCAGGCGCAGGCCCAGGTCGTTGAAGGCTCCGTCCAGATCCATCGCGACGGCAAGGGCCCGCCGCTGGACCCAGATCACCGCGAACCGTCGATCGTCCGGCATCAGGTCGCCCGGCCGCACCGCGTACACGAAGTCGGGGGCCAGCGCGATGCCGACCACGTGCAGCATGTGCTGGTGGCCCTGGATCACGGCAGGGAGCGTGTCGCCCGGGTGCAGGTGGTTCGCCTTGGCGAAGGCCTCGTGGATCAGGACCTCCCAGGGATCGCCCGGGTCCGGCAGGCGCCCCTCCCGCACGAACACGCGGTTCAGGCGCGGCTGGCGGCCTTCCGGGATCGACACAAGGATCGCCGTGGCAGGCTCGGTCACGCCCGCGACCGTCAGCGACGCCGGCGCCGTCACGCGTGTCTCGATCTCGGACACCCCCGGGATCTCCAGCAGGCGCGCGGTCACCTCCTCCGGAGCCCGGCGCACCGTCGCTGATGCGTCTGCGAAGCGGAACTGCTGGTAGTACCGGGACTGCGACTCCTTCAGCGACTGGAACGTGCTGATCGACCCGACGAAGGTCGCCACGGCGCACGCCACCATCAGGGCGATGGCGGCCGACTGCCCCCGCAATCGCCAGAGGTCCCGCGCCAGTTTTCGATCCAGCATGCCCACCGAGTCACTCCGAAGGGGCGGCCCCGCCGCATGTCACCACGATATCTCCCGGGGCGCCGCGCGGCGCTCGTTCGCGCGTTCCTTCACGATCCGCCCGTCGGCCAGCGTCAGCACCCGGTCCGCCATGTCCCCGATGGCCGCGTTGTGCGTGATGATGCACGTGGTCGTCCCCAGTTCCCGGTTCACCCGGTCGATGGCTTCCAGGACGATCTTGCCCGTCGTGATGTCCAGGGCGCCGGTCGGCTCGTCGCACAGCAGCAGGTCGGGACGCTTGGCGATGGCCCGGGCGATGGCCACGCGCTGCTGCTGGCCGCCGGACATCTGGGACGGGAAGTGGTCCATCCGGTCGGTCAGTTCGACCAGCCGCAGTGCCTCTTCCGGCGCCATCGGGGTTTCGGCGATCTCGGTCACCAGGGCCACGTTCTCCCGGGCCGTCAGGCTGGGAATCAGGTTGTAGAACTGGAACACGAACCCGACGTGCTCGCGCCGGTAGCGGGTCAGCAGGGTTTCGTTCGCGCCGTCCAGCCGGTGATCGCGATAGCGCAGCGTGCCCGCGGTCGGCACGTCCAGGCCGCCCATCAGGTTCAACAGGGTGGACTTGCCGCTTCCGGACGGGCCCAGCAGCACGACCATCTCGCCTTCGCGCAGGCTCAGGTCCACGCCCTGCAGGGCGAACACGTCCACTTCGCCCATGTGGTAGGTCCGCGACAGGCCGTGGGCTTCCAGGACCACCAGGCGCTCGGTCATGGGGTGTCCTCTCCGAGGTGACGGTGACACCCGCCGACTTTACCGCAAGTCGTCAAAGCCGGGGGGGGCAGTCCCTTCGCTCCCGCGGACGGCGACGTGGACCTTGACGTGGACGTTGACGTGGTCGTGGTCGTGGACGTGGACGTGGACGTGGACGTGGACGTGGTCGTCGACGTGGACGACCTGTCCGCGCCCCTACGCCCGGCGGCGCCGCAGGGCCAGCGGCAGCATCAGCAGCAGGGGCAGCAGGGCGACCGGCGTGGCGACCGACGATCCGGCCGTGCATCCGCCGCTCTTCGTGGCCGGCGGGCTGGCGTCGGGCGGGGTGACCGGGCCGGTGTCGCCCGTCGTGCCCGGGTCCGGCGTCGGCGGGTTGTCCACCGCGGGGACGTCGTCCACGGCCGGCACGTCGGTCACGGCCGGCACGTCGGTCGAAGTGGCCAGGTCGGGCTGGGCATCGCACGTGAACACGCACCGGGCGTCCACGCAGGACCAGACCCCGGGGCAGTCCTCCACCGGGGTCTTCATGTCGCAGATCGTTTCGTCCTGGCATTCCGGCGGCGGGTCGCAGGCCCAGACGCAGCGGTGCTCGTCCGAGCACTCGGACTTGCCGACGCACCAGCCCGCCTGCTGTGCGGGGCAGTCCGCGGGTGCCGTGCAGGGCGGCGGCGGGACCACCTCGAAGGATTCGATCTCGGTCCCGTCGGCCAGGTACGTCGTGAACTCCATCTTGTCGGCCGTCACCTCCACGCTCAGGAAGTGGTAGGCCTTCATGGACATGACGACCTGGTGGGCGGGGACGTTCGGGCCTTCCTTGGGAATCGTGTCGTACAGAGGCGCGCCGCCGCCCCCCGTGACGACGTAGTGCAGGCCGTTGCCCGCGATTCCGTGCTCGTAGTAGTGGTCGTGGCCCGACAGCACCGCCCGGACCTTGGACCGGGCGAAGTCGTTCATCAGCAGGCGCATCTCGGCGGAGCCGTTGCGGTCGGGCTCGGAGGAGTACGGCCCCTCGTGGACGACGATCAGCACGTCACGGACCTTGGGATCGGTCCGGGCCGCCTCCAGTTGGGCCATCAGCCAGACCATCTGGGGCTTGTCGAAGCAGAACTCGAAGCCGCCGGTCCTGATGTAGCAGTCCGTGTCGATGGTCCCGGCCCAGAAGCGGTCCAGGTAGATCAGCCGCACGCCGGCCCAGTCCTGGATGCGGTACGTGAGGTTCGCGTTTTCGGAGGCCAGGGGGCCCACGTAGCGGATGAAGTTGTCCGGAGGCCCGTCGGCGTCCAGGTCGTGGTTGCCCACCACCGCGTAGAACGGCATGTCCCCGACCAGTTCCTCCAGGGACGACATGAACCCCTGCCACAGGACGTCCTTCCCGCCGTTCTCCACCAGGTCGCCCGTGTTGATCAGGAAGGCGGCCGGGCGCTCCAGCATGCGGGCCACGACCAGGGCGTGGGCGTCGGGATCCGATCGCGTGTCACCGTACAGCAGGAAGGTGAAGGGCTCGGGCGTCGCGGGCGCGGTGACGAAGGTTCCCGTGCGCCCGACCGGCACGCCGTCCAGCACGATGCGGTAGTGCCGCAGGGACTTCGGGGGAAGGCCGGTCACGGCGATCTCGGTCCAGACGCCGACGGTCTGGGCCGCGACCTTCGAACCGAAGGCGTCCGTTTCGCCGTACTCGATTTCCGCCGTCGTCGGCGCGACGTCGGTCTGGAAGCCGATGACGGCACGGTCCGGACCGACTTCCCGGAGGAACGGGCCCAGGAAGAGGGTGGCCGCCGAGGCATCGCCGGCCGCCAGGAACGCCATCAGAAAGCCGATCATCGGTCGCACGGGAGCCTCCAGCAACGCCGACCGGGAACGTAGGGTATTGCGGTCCTCTTGTAAAGGAGCCGCGCGCGCACGGGTCATGCGCTCCGGCTCCCCGTCGCGGATCGTCAGGCCCGGGGCGCCGCGGCGATGTCCGTTCGGGCCAGGGCGATGGACACGATGAATCCCGAAGGTTTGCGGTTCGCGGCAGTCACCGTTCCCTGGCAGGCCATCACGCACGTCTTCACGATCGCCAGGCCCAGCCCCACTCCGCCGCATTCGCGGGTCCGCGACGAGTCCACGCGGTAGAAGGGTTCGAAGATCTGGCCCACGTGATCGGAAGGCACGCCGGGGCCCTGGTCGCGCACCTCGATCCGGACCTCGTCGCCTTCCGCCCAGGCGACGATGTCGATGGCGCCCGCGTACCCGGCGTACCGGACCGCATTGCGCAGCACGTTGGCCAGGGCGCGGGCCAGCAGTTCCGGGTCGGCCAGCACCGACAGCCCCGGCGCCACGTCGACCCGCACCTCCGAACTCCCCTTGCCCTCGCGCCGGATGGCCCGCTGGACCACGTCCTCGACACGCACCGGCTCCAGCCGGATCCGCGCCGGGTTCGCCTCCGCCCGCGAAAACGACAGCAGTTCGTTCACCAGGTCGGCCAACTGCTGCACCTCCTGGCGCAGGTCCTCCAGTCGCGACGGCTCGACGGGGGTCCGGGCGTTCTGCAGGATCCCCACGGCCAACTGGATGCGGGCGACGGGCGACGCCAGTTCGTGCGCCACGTCCCCCAGGAACCGCTTCTGGCCGTTGACCAGCAGGTCCAGGCGTCCGGCCATGTCGTTGATGCATGCGGCCAGCGCCCCGATTTCGTCGCCGCGCCGGTCGTCCAGCTTGATGTCGAACCGTCCCTGGGAGATCCGCGACGCCGCCTCGGCCATGTCCCGCAAGGGATGGGTGAGGTTCCGGACCAGGGGGACCCAGACCAGCAGCGCCACCAGCGCCACGACGAACAGGATGATCGCCCAGGGCGTGGCATCGAAGAACAGGCCGTGGCCGCTCATCGAGTCCGAACTGACCAGGAGGATCGTCGGCATCATGTGGCCGTCGGTCGGGGACCTCACGGGAAGGGCCATCCCCGCCCAGTAGAGGTCCGGATCGCCGGTGTGGATCGCGAAGTCCATCGGGATGGACTCGTGCATCCACGGCGGGGCTCCGTGATTCCCTCCCGGGCCTCCTCCGGGGTGCGGGCCGGGCGGACCGGGCAGTCGCGGATTGCGGGGGTCGAAGGGCGGCGGCGGATCGGCGGGCCGGGGCGGCGCACCGACGTCCGGACCTCGCCCCGCAGCGGGCGGCGGCAGGAACTCCCGGGACCCGGACCCGCGACGGGCCAGCAGCGCCGCGATCTCGGGGGGCAGGTCGATGGCCTTCCCCGCCAGTTTCGTGCCGGTGGTCGTGAACAAGGTGAACGTGACCTGGCGGGCGTCGTCATGGCGGGCCAGCACCGCGTCCCACCCGGCGGGGTCGGTCTGCTCCAGTTCGTCGCAGATCCGCTGTCCGACGTCCTGCATGCGGTTGCCGATCATGTCGGCCAGGGGGCTGTCGCTGCTGGTGTGGAGGTGCAGCTTGAACAGGAACAGCAGGACCCCGAGGATCACCACGATGCTCAGGAAGAACCACAGCAGGATCTTCCCGTAGATCGGCAGGCGGACCTTCATCCGGCGCATTCCTCCGTTCCTCCCGAGCGCACAGGCGAAGGCGATGGGTTTCCGCAGGAAACTCTCGCCGGAGCCGAAGCCGACTCGGGGCGGTCCAACGGCAGGGGCACCAGCATGTATCCCGCCGAGCGCATGGTTCGGATGAACCGGGGGCTCTTCGGGTCGTCGCCCAGTTTCCGCCGGAGGTTCGAGATGTGCACATCGACCGAGCGGTCGAAGGACTCGAATCCCCGGCCCGCGATCTGGTTGAGAAGGTGGTTCCGCGTCAGCACGCGTCCCTGGGCCCTGGCCAGGGCCAGCAGCAGTCCATATTCGTGGGGCGTCAGGTCCAGCGCCCTGTCCCCCAGGGTCGCGGTGTGCGACGCGGGGTCGATCCGCAGACTCCCGACGATGATGGGGAAGTCCGAGGGATCGCCCGCGGCCCGGGTGCTGGGGACCGCGCGCCGGGTCACCGCCCGCAGCCGGGCCAGCAGTTCCCGGGTGGAAAACGTCTTGGGAAGGTAGTCGTCCGCGCCGATCTCCAGGCCCACGATCCGGTCCGTTTCATCCCCCCGGGAGGTCAGCATCAGCACCGGAACGTCCGACTCGCGGCGCAGCAGCTTCAGCACCTCGAACCCGTCCATGCCCGGCAGCATCACGTCCAGGATCACGGCGTTGAAGCCCCCCTGGAGGATGCGCCGCAGCCCGTCCGGTCCCGTGAAGGCGCTTTCGACCTGGTACCCGAAGGGCGCCAGGAACTCCTCCAGCAGGGCGCACAACTTCCGGTCGTCATCGACGATCAGGAGCCGGGTGATCCCCTCGGGGGTGGTTTCCTTCATCGGCACACTTTCCGGCGCGGGACGCCGGATTGTACCGAATGGGCCCCCCGGGACGCATCCCCGTGGCAATTATTACAATTCCGTTACAAATGGCCGGCTATTCCTTATTGAACCTGAACAGGCGACCCTTAGCCTTGCAGAGGTGGGACCGCTCCAGCAGAGGTCCCCGGGGGGTGCAGGATGCGGTTTCGCGTGGTCGTGACGGGGTGCCGGCGATGACCCGGATGGCGGACAATCGGACCGGAACCGGCCTGGCGATGCCGGTACTCCTCCTGGCCGCGGTGCTCCTGGCAGGGTGCCGGCAATCCGGCGGGCTCAGCCCTCTGCAAGGTGCGGTCGTCCTGAACGAAGTCGACTGCCACGGCCGGGACTGGATCGAGGTGGTCAACACCTCGGCCGCCGCCATCGACGTCAGCGGGTGGGCCGTCGCCGACGACTTCACGAAGGAAGGCCACCAGTACGTCCTCCAGTCGGGTACGGTGCTGGCCCCGGGCGACCACGTCGTGTTCCGCCAGCAACTGGACCTGGAAGCCGGCTTCACCTTCGGCATCGGGTGCGGGAAGGACACGGTCTACCTGCTGGACGCGGACGAGGCCGTGGTGGACCAGGAGAAGGTCGGGGTTCCGCCCGATGGCAGCACGTGGGGACGGATGCCCGACGCCCGGGGCGCCTGGCAGGAAACCGGTCCGACGGCGGGCGGGGGCAACCAGCCTCCCCCCAGCGCGGCCGCGGTGCTCTTCGACCCGAAGGCGGTCGGCCATGTCGCGATCACGCTGCCCTCGGATTCCATCGCGTCCCTGAAGGCTGCGCCCCTCAATTTCACGCAGGGACAGGTGCAGGTCACCGCCGGGGACGTGGTCCACGATGCCGTGCCCGCCGGGATCCGGCTGACCGGCGACACGTCCTTCCGCCCGCTGGGGGAAAAGGCGTCCTTCGAGATCCGGTTCGACACGTTCGACGCGACGTCCCGGCTGCTGGGCCTGAAGGGATTCCTCCTGGACGGGATGGTCGGCGACCCCGCCATGATGCGCCAGGCCCTGGCCTACACGGTGTTCCGCGCCGCCGGGCTCCCCGCATCCCGCACCGGCTACGCCCGGGTGACGGTCAACGGGGAGGAGTACGGCCTGCACGCCGTCATCGAGGCCTGCGACGACGTGTTCGCCGGGCTGCATTTTGCCAGCACGGCCCATGTCTACCGCGGGATCCAGGACATCACGCCGCAGGCCGTGGACGGGTTCGAGGTGGCCGCGGGCGACGCGGACGACCGGCAGGACCTCCTGGAACTGGCGACGACGGTCCAGGACTTCGCCGACGCGGACTGGCAGAGCGCCGTATCCATGCGCCTGGACCTGGACGCCTTCATCGCCCTGTGGGTCGTGGAAAACTACGTCGGCCAGTCCGACGGGTACGTGGCTGCGACACGGAACTACTTCCTCCACGGAACCGCCGAAGGGGTCTTCACGATGCTGCCCTTCGGCCTGCAAGGCACGTTCATCGACGCGCCGTCGCCGACGGCCTGCACCGGCCTGCTGTGCACCCGGTGCCTGGCCATCCCGGCATGCAGGTCGAAGGTCGCACCCGCCCTGGCGGCCGTGGTGGCGGTGGTGGAAACCCTGGCCCTGGATCAGGTCGTGACGGACATCGAGGGCGTGATCGCCCCGTTCGTCGCGGACGAACCGTTCGGGATCGTGACTGTGGCAGGGCACCAGGACGCCATCGGGCAATTGAGGGCCTTCCTCGTTGCCCGTGCCGCATCGGCGGCGGCGTCGGCAGCCGCGGCGCCGTGAGGGCGCGCGGTCGGGCTGGTCCAACATACTCGGGAGTCGAGGGTCCTATGGAAAGCCTGCTGTTGAACTTCGGATCCGTGCGGCTGGAGTGGCATGCCATCGTGCTGTCGCTGCTGCTGGCCTTCCTGTGCTCAGGGGCCATCGCGTTCGTCTACGAGCGGACCTTCGTGGGGCTGTCGTGGTCCCGGGGCCTCCTGCAGACGATGGTCCTGGGCAGCATGGTCGCCAGCCTGCTGATGATCGCCATCGGCGACAACGTCGCCCGGGGGATCGGGATCGTGGGGTCGCTGGCGATCGTGCGGTTCCGGACCAACCTGCGGGACGCCCGAGACCTGATCTTCGTGTTCGCCTCGATGGGCGTCGGCGTCGCCTGCGGGGTCCAGAGCTACGTCGCGGCCATCGTCGGGACCTTCCTGTTCAGCCTGGCCGCCCTGACCCTGAACGCGACACGTTTCGGCCACCGCACGGCCCACGACGGCCTGGTTCGGTTCCAGATCCCCGCCGGCGCCGCTGCGTCATCCCAGGTGGTCAAGGCGATGGGGTCGATCACGATGCACTTCGCCCTGGTGACGTTGCGTCCGGCGGCCCAGGGCGACCTGGTGGACTACTCCTACCAGGTGAAGCTGGCCCGGGCCGGCGAGCACGAGCGGCTGCTCGCCGAACTGGAAAAGATTCCCGGGATCCTCGGGCTGACGTACGTGAACCAGCAGACCACGGTCGAACTGTAGGACGATGATGAACAGGACAGCACGATTCGGGTTCGTTGCGGTGTGGCTGGTTGTGGCCCTGGCCGCGCTGGTCCTCCACGTCTTCTGGAAGGTCAACGCCGACTTCCTGGGTGTCGTCGAAACCCGGACCCACAAGATGGGTGCCCGGGAGGCGGGGCGCGTCCGGCAGGTGGCTGTCGCCCTGGGGGACGCCGTCGCGGCGAACCAGTTGCTGGCCGTCATGGACACGTCCGACCTCGACACCGAGCGGCAGTGGGTCGTCGCCGAACTGAAGGGCCTGGAGGCCTCGCTGGACGCGGACCGCATCCGGTACTCCCTGGAGTACGAGCGGATGCGCATGCAGGGGGATGCCAGCCAGGCCGGACTGGTGGAACGGCGTGCCGCGGCCCAGGCCAAGAAGGCCGAACTGGCCGCCGTGAACGCCGAAATCGCCCGCCTGTCCGCCGCCGAGCGCTCGGGGCTGGGCCGTTCCCGGGACCTGAACGATCTGCAGATTCGCCGCGATGCCCTCGCCCAGTTCGTCCGGGAGGTGGCGTCGACTCGGGCCGATCCAGCGTCCCGGGCGCGGACCGCCGCCCCGCGGGGCGCATCGGACGCCGACAGCGTCGTCCTTTCCATGCTCGGCGACCGTTTCCAGCACGTCAGCGAACTGAAGTTGCGCCTGCAGTCCCTGGACGAGCGGATCGAACGGCGCCGGATCCTGTCCCCCTGCGCCGGCCACGTGGTCGTCGTGAACGCCATGCCCGGGGACGATGTCGAGGGCTTCGCGCCGATCCTCACGGTCGAGGAACCGGTCGCCGCGTTCATCGACGTCTACATCCCCGAAACATCGGACTACACCCCGCGCGCGGGGCAGCGGGTCCGGGTCTACCCGCACCGTTCGGGCGCCGCCGACGCGCACGGCACCGTGGTCTTCATCGACCCGGGCTACTCGGCGATTCCGCAGCGCCTGGCGTTCCGCAACATGGTGTATTGGGCGCGCAAGTTCCGGGTGCGCCTGGACGACGGGCATTCGCTGATGCCGGGCGAGGCCGCCAAGGTCGAAATGACCGACGAGACGTTCGACTTCGCGGCCGCCGCGGCGGCGGAGCGCCCCGTTGCGCAGCCCGCCGCGCCCCGCGTCGCCTCCCCGACGGCGACCCCCGTCACCCTCGGCCCGTCCGAAATCCACGTTCCGGACTCCCTGCGGGCGCGCTCCCGCTTCGAACC
Organism: uncultured Myxococcales bacterium; assembly: GCA_903847405.1. Classification (GTDB taxonomy): domain Bacteria; phylum Myxococcota_A; class UBA9042; order DTJE01; family DTJE01; genus CAIZWN01. The sequence continues at coordinate 22,707 of CAINDP010000074.1, forward strand.
GTCCGGGATCGTCTGGCTGGCCGACATCGACCGCTTCCTGATCGCCAGCGACGACACCAGTCGCGACCGGCCCGAGCACGCGCCCTGGCTGTTCCTGATGGACCGCCAGGGAACCGTCGAACCCGAACCGATCGTCCTGGCCGGGGCCGAGGCCCTGAACGACCTGGAGGCGATCGCACAGGACCCCGACGGGATGCTGTACCTGGTGTCGTCCCAGAGTCCCAGCCGCAAGGGCAATCGCCCCGCCAGCCGCCGGCAGATCTACCAGGTCCGGCGGGATGGTCGGGACTTTCGGGTGGTCGGCCAGGTGGACCTGGTGGACGTGCTGACCCGATCGATGGATGCCTCTCAGCGGAAGGACCTGGGCCTCGAGGAAGGTGCCGACCCCGACAGCCCCCCGTTCGAAATCGAGGCGGCGGCCTGGTACCGCGGTGCGCTGCTGCTGGGGCTGAAGTCGCCGCGCCCGCGGGACGGGGCGCTCCTGTGGCGGCTCGACACCCCGAACCGGCTCTTCCAGGACCACGTCCTTCGCCCCGGACAACTGTCCCTGGCGGCCCGGGTGGACCTCCGGACCTCGGACGGCCGCCCGGCCGCCTTCTCGGACCTGGCCGTCGACGCGGGGGGCACGCTGTTCGCCCTTTCGACCGTTCCCGACCCGAGCGCGGCGGGCCAGGAAGGAGGGCTGCACCGGCTGGTGTCCCCGAAACCGGGCATCCTGCAGTCCACCCTGCTCCGGTCCTATCCGGGCCTCAAGCCCGAGGGGCTGGGCGTCCTGCCCGACGGGCGCTTCACGCTGGTGTTCGACGGCGACGACACGCCACCGTTCCTCTTCCTTTCGACGGAGATGAACGGGCGATGAGGCGGATGACGATCATGGCGATCGGGGTGGCCTTCTGGCTGGGCACGGGCCTGCCGGGGGCGGCTGCGCGGGCGGACGAGGGCCTTCCGGGGCCGGCGAACGGAACCGTGCTGACCCAGTCCGAGGCCGTCCGCCTGGTCCTGGACCGCAGCCGCGAACTGCGGGTCCTGGCCGGGGAGGAATCGGCCCAGGAAAGGGAAGTGGAGGCCGCGGCCACGTCCTTCCATGATCCCCAGTTGCGGCTGGAGGATCTTTCGACCCGCTACGCGGACCCTGACGCGAACAAGCAGATCACGGTGGGCCTGCGCTGGCAGCCGCCGCGCCTGGGCGAACTGCCGGCCGCCGAACAGAAGGAACGCGTCCTGCTGTGGGCGAAGAAGGTCACGGCCCGGGCGCTGCGGGCCCGGCTGGCGGCCCAGGCTCGGAAGGAGTACGCCGAGCAGGCGCTGTTGCGGGACAGTCGCCGGTTGTCGGCCGCGCGGGTGGGGCTGGAGGAGCGGCGGCTGGCGGCGGTCGAGGCCCTGGTGGCCCTGGGCCAGCGGCCGCTGCTGGATCGGGTCCGGTCCATGCGCCGGCTGGTGAAGGCCCGGCGCGACGACGCCCGGCTGAGGCAGCGGTTGGCGGATGGCGCCGAGCGGCTGTCGGGGCTGACCGGCGTGGCGGGCGACGTCGAACTGTCGCTGGGCGCGCCCCCGGAACTGGACCTGGACTTCCCGGCCGTGCACCGCGTGGCCGTCGAGCACCGGCCCGAGGTGGGCCTTGCCGAGCAGCGCAGCCGCCTGGCCGATCGGGAGTATTCCGCCGAGCGGCTCCGCCTGATGCCGTGGTTCTCGTTCCTGGAAGTGGGCTACGTCCACGAAACCGAAAAGCCCGACTGGGGCGAATTCCGGATCGGCATCGACCTGCCGTTCTCGCGATGGAACCTGTCCCACCTGCGCGCCGCGGCCACCGCGCGCCAGGCCAACGCCCATGCGGGGGCGGGTGCGGTCGAGGCCGTCGATCGGGACGTGGCCCAGGCGTTGGCCCGGTATCGCGAGGCTCTCGCGGCGCTGCGGGAGCTTCGGGCCGACGACGGGAACCTCCAGGCAACCACCCGGGACCTGTTGGCGGCGGTCCGGCGCGACCCGACCCTCGCCGCCGACGACGTCGTCGACCTGGAACTGGCCGAACTGGACGAGCGCCAGATGGCACTGGATGCCCGGTACGACCTCGAGGCGGCCGCCGCCGACCTGTGCGTGGCGGCCGGCGTCGAGCGGTGGGAGGACCTTCTTCCATGAGGGACGAAGCGGCAGTCAGCGAGGTCATCAGCCGGTACGAGGCGAAGTACCTCGTGACGGAAGCGATGGTCGATGCGATCCGCGACCACATCCGGGGCATCTGTTCGCCGGACCGGCACGCCGGGGCCGACGGACGGTACCGGGTCAACAACCTCTATTTCGACACGCCCGATCTGCGTTTCTACCAGGACACCCGGTTCAAGCAATACACCCGGTTCAAGCCCCGGGTGCGCTTCTACGGCGATCGTCCCGAGGACTGGCTCTGGCTGGAACTGAAACACAAGGTGCGGAACGTGACCTGGAAGTCGCGCCGTCGGGTCGACGTTTCCAGGCTCCCGGGGCTGTTCGAGGACGGCGTCCTGCCGGAGGGACTGGCCCCCGCTGCGTGCCTGACCGATTCCTTCGAGGCCGTCGTGGCCCGGTTCGGCGCCAGCCCGATCCTCCAGGTGCAGTATGTCCGGGAGCCCTACGTCAGCGATCTGGACGTCTATGGACGGGTGACGTTCGATCGTCGCCTGATGTGCCGCAGGCTGTCCGGCCCGGACTCCTTCGTGGCCGGCGAGCCGTTCGTGTCCTTCGACGATCCGGTGTCCCAGGGTGTTTCGTCGGGCCAGTCCCTGGTGGTCCTGGAAATCAAGACGGACGTCCGGGTCCCGGGGTGGGTCCAGGGCATGATCCGCCGCTTCGGGCTGGAACGGCGCGGCTTCTCCAAGTACTGCTGCGCCCTCGAGCGATCCTGTCCCGAACGGATTCCCTGCGACCGCATCTCGGCGTTTCCCATGCCGCGGGAAAAGGTTGCCGAACCCGCCCGGATCGGGCTGTGGCCCTGGCGTCGCCGCGACCCGCGCGTGGCGCAGGGGTGAACCGGAAAATGGGGACAGACACCATTTTTCCGCCGAAGGAGTGAAGGAAATGGAACCACGAATGCTCGCAAACCGGATCCTGTTCGGATTGCTGGGGGCCTGCGCGTTCGCCTGCGCAGGTTCGGATGCCGCCACGGACGCGGCCGATGCCACCGACGCGGTCGACGTCGTGGACGTTGCGGCCGCGGACACCCCGCGGGACCTTGCCGGGGACCTCCCCGCGGCAGATTACGGCGACGTGGCCCCGGGCGACCCGAACGTGCTGGTCGGCAGTTTCGTCGTGTCGCTGGTGGAGGCCGTCCCGGCCACCACCACCTCCCAGGCGACGGAGGCATTCACCCAACTGGTGGGGGTGGTCTTCGACGGCCCGTCCCCGGCCCTCACGGTGTGGACCCAGACCGCCAGCGAAGGCGCCTGCCGCCTGTTGATCCCGTCGGTTCCCTTCTGCAGCGTGTCGTGCGGCGGCAGTGCCGGTTGCGTGGCGGACGAGGTGTGCCAGGCCTACCCGACGGCCCGCAGCGTGGGGACCATCGTGGTCAAGGGCCTTCACACGGCGGCCGGCGTGTCGGAATTCTCCCTGGACCCGGTTGCCAACGGCTACCAGACCGTGGACGCGCTGCCCTTCCCGGCCTTCACGGAAGGGGAGGCGATTCGCGTGGAAACGGGCGGCGGGGACTATGCGCCCTTCGTTGTCGTGTCCAGCGGCATCGCCCCGCTGGTCCTGGCCGACGGCGCGCTGGCCCTGGCCCGGGACCAGGCGCTGGCGCTGTCCTGGACGCTGCCCGCCACGGCGGGCACCTCGACGATCCACGTGAAACTGGACATCAGCCACCATGGCGGCTCCAAGGGGAAGATCGAGTGCGACACCGATGACGACGGGTCGCTGACCGTGGCGGCCTCCCTCGTCACCAGTCTCCTGGACCTGGGCGTCGCCGGGTTCCCGACGATCGTGGTTGCGCGCCACGCCGTGGGGTCCACGACGATCGCTCCCGGCCGGGTGGACCTGGAAATCGTTTCGGATCTCGAAGTCACCGTGGAAGTTCCGGGTGTGACGTCCTGCAACGAGGATACGGACTGTTCGGACGGCCAGACATGCCAGACGGACTTGACGTGCAAGTAAGGAGGGTCCTTCCCATGAAACGCGCCAACGGGTTCCCCGTGCTGCTCCTTGCCGTCGCCTCGGCACTCGCCGTGGTCGGGTGCGGCGATTCGTCCCAGCCGTCGATCGATGGGTCCGCGGGATTCGACGCGTCGGTACCCCTCGATCTCGCCGGGATCGAGGACGGGACCGTCACCGAGGATCCGACGGGCAGGGTGGACCCCGGGGTCCAGCAGGATTCGAGCGTCGCCGTCGATCCGGGGCCCGCCCAGGACGAGGGCTCGGGGACGATCGATCCGGGCACGGACCCGGGGGAGGGCGTCGATCCCGGCGCCACGGATCCGGGTCCGACCGACCCGGGAACCGACGCGACCGCCCTGGCGAACTTCAGCTTCTTCGTGACCAGCCTGAAGGCGATGCAGGAACTGTCGGGCAGCCAGAACGGCTTCGGCGGCGACCTTCGGTTCGGCGAAACGGGCGCCAACGCGGGTCTCCGCGGGGCGGACAAGATCTGCGCGACGATCGCCGAAAAGAGCATGCCGGGGGCGTCCGCCAAGCAGTGGAGGGCATTCCTCAGCGCCACGGACGACGGGGCCGGGAACGTCGTCAACGCCATCGACCGCATCGGCGAAGGTCCCTGGTACGACCGTCTGGGCCGGGTTTTTGCGCTGAAGAAGGCCGACCTGGTATACGACCGCCCCTCCAGCGCGAACACCGCGATCAAGAACGACTTCCCGAACGAGGACGGCGTGCCGAACCACCGGCCCATCCTGACCCAGGCCGAGGTCGACAACCACGACTTCCTGACCGGGACGAACGCGGCGGGCACCCTGTACAGCACGACCTGCACCTGCAAGGACTGGACGACGTCGGTGGGCAACTCCGCCAACGGGAAGCCGCGCGTAGGCCACTCGTGGCCGCGCACCGGCCCCGGCGTCATTGCCGCGCCTCCCGGCGACCAGGACATGGCCAACTGGATGTCGGCGCTGGACGAGGCAGGCTGCGGCGCCGGGATCAACCTGGTGGACAGCGGAGGCCCGGTCCCGGGCACCTACACCGTGGGCTCGGGAGGCGGGTACGGCGGCATCTACTGCTTCGCACTGACGCCCTGACGCCAGGCGCGGGGTTCGGGGGAGGGCGGCGATGAGGGCACGCATTCGAACGTCGGTCCTTCCGTCGCTGGCGGTGCTGGGCGCGCTGTTCCTGCCTGCCTGCGGCGGTTCCGTGACGCCGGTCTCCACGGTCACGCCCGCGCCCTTGGAAGGCGCCTGCGAGATTCCCGCCGACGGCGCGGCGCCCGAATTCCTTCGGCACATCGGCTGCACCGCCGACTTCCAGGCCCTGGCATCGGAGCCCCTGGCCGCCACGCTCCCGGGGGCCCGCTCGACCAAGGTGGTCCTGGACCAGTCCGATTCCAACGCCCTGTACTTCCAGAACAGCGTCACCTACCAGATCCATTATGAATTCACCTCCGCCCACCTGTCGGGGAACGGCCATCCCATCGTCCCGCAACTGTCGGTGTTCAACACGACCGAGTACTACAGCCCCCAGAGGCGCTTCGTGCTGGGGGCCGTGACGTACTACGACGGCCCGAAGCGCTGGGCCCTGGAAATCGCCCCGTACGACACGGCCTCGGCGGACATGATCACGCTGCTGTTCCAGACCGTTCAGGGCGCGGCGTTCTTCGGTACGGCCCTGGCCTTCCACCCGACCTCCGACGCCGTCAAACTGCAGGCGGCCGGACTGCCCGCCGACGTCCCGGTCGTCACCACCGACGAACTCTACGCCGCCATCGACTACCAGCCGCTCACGATGGGTACGGCCATCGGCCGCCTGCGCTTTGCCAAGGCCGCCGACCTCGACACCGAGTACCTGTCCTACGAGGAAATCGTCGTCCTGGACCAGGCCCCCAACGACATCTCGGTGGTCCAGGGACTGATCACGCAGGAATTCCAGACGCCCCTGTCCCACCTGAACGTCCTGTCCCGGAACCGGCAGACGCCGAACATGGGCCTGCGCAACGCCATGACCGACGCGACCCTGCGGTCCTTCGAAGGCAGGCTGGTCGATCTGACCGTCGGCGCCCTCGCCTGGACCATCCGCGAGGCGACCCAGGCCGAGGCCCAGGTCTTCTGGGCCGCCAAGAAGCCCCAGCCCGTCACGCTGCCGGCCATGGACCTTTCGGTGACGGACCTGGTGGACATCCAGGACGTGACGGCCGAACCCACGGGGGACCTGACGCTGCGGGACACGATCAAGACGGCCGTGCTGGCGTTCGGCGGGAAGGCGGCGCAGTACTCCGTGCTGGCCCGGACGGACGGCGTTCCGACCCTCGCCGCCTTCGCGATCCCCGTCTACTACTACGACAAGTTCATGCG
>CAINDP010000075.1 GCA_903847405.1 uncultured Myxococcales bacterium
GCACCAGGCGGTCGAGGCCAAGGAAGGCCTGAAGATCAAGGAGGAAAACCAGACCCTCGCGACGATCACCTTCCAGAACTACTTCCGCATGTACAAGACCCTGGCCGGCATGACCGGCACCGCGGATACGGAAGCCGAGGAGTTCGCGCGCATCTACAACCTCGACGTGCTGTGCGTCCCGACGAACCGGAACATGATCCGCAAGGACCACGAGGATCTGGTCTACAAGAACGACCGCGCCAAGTTCATGGCGGTCCTGGGCCAGGTGAAGGAGTGCTACACGAAGGGCCAGCCGGTCCTGGTCGGTACGGTGTCGGTCGAAAAGTCCGAACTGGTCAGCCGCCTGCTGAAGCGCGAAGGCATCCCGCACCACATCCTGAACGCCAAGAACCACCTGCTGGAAGCCCACATCATCGCCCAGGCGGGCCGGAAGGGATCGGTGACGATTTCGACCAACATGGCCGGCCGCGGAACGGACATCCTGCTGGGCGGCAATCCCGAGGCGCTGGCCCGGGGGCAGGCCGAGTCCACGGACAGCGAGAAGTACCAGGAAGCGCTGGCCATGTTCAAGAACGTCTGCGCCGGGGAGCGCCAGGAGGTCCTGGCGTCGGGCGGCCTGATGATCATCGGCACGGAACGCCACGAGTCGCGGCGCGTCGACAACCAGTTGCGCGGGCGGGCGGGGCGCCAGGGCGATCCGGGCGAATCGATCTTCTTCCTGTCCCTGGACGACGACCTGATGCGGGTCTTCGGCGGCGAAACGATCAAGAAGATCATGGACACGCTGAACGTTCCCGAGGACGAGCCCATCGTCCACCGCATGGTCACCCGGTCGATCGAAGGCGCCCAGAAGCGGGTGGAAGGCCGCAACTTCGACATCCGCAAGAACCTGCTGGAATACGACGACGTCATGAACCAGCAGCGGCAGACGATCTATGGCGTCCGCAACCGCGTGCTGGACGAGGGCGCCGACATCCACCAGATGGTCAAGGTCGCCATCGAGCAGCAGGCCTACATGCTGATGGACCAGTACTGCCCGGAAGCGACGAATCCCGAGGAGTGGGACTGGGACGGTCTGGCCAAGGAGATCGCCGGGACCCTGCGCGTGAAGATCGATGCGGCGGATCTGGCGGCCGAGGGGCCGAAGGCGGGGACGCGCCTGGTCGACATGCTGGAGTCCGCCTACGACGCGAAGGAGTCGGCGACGGTGGAACGGGCCGTCGAGGCGCGCCTGCCGCCGCCCGAGACCGGCGTGGTCGACTTCGACCAGGAGGCGTGGGACCGGGACCGCGCCACGGTGCGCGATCGCATGCTGACCGCGTGGCGGCACTACGAGCGCGAGCGCTACATGCGGGCCCTGGACACCCTGTGGAAGAACCACCTGTACGCGATGGACCACCTGAAGGAAGGCATCCACCTCGAGTCCTACGCCCAGAAGGACCCGAAGGTCCTGTACAAGAAGGAAGGCTTCGAACTGTTCAAGCAGTTGCTGGACCTGATCCACCAGTCCGTCGCCCAGACCCTGTTCCGGGTGGAAATCCAGGGCGAAGCCGACGTCGAGCGCCTGCGCCGCCTGCGGTCCCAGGTCGCCATGACCTACGGCCGCGGGGTGATGCCCACTGCGCCCGGCGCCGCGGAAGGCGAGCAGGCTGCGATGGAGTCCCAGGCCGCGGCGTCGTCGGGCGGCGGCTCCATGACGGTCGTGCGCCAGGGCGACAAGATCGGCCGCAACGACCCCTGCCCCTGCGGTTCCGGCAAGAAATACAAGAAATGCCACGGCGCGCACCTGACCGGGGCGGATGCCTGATCCTTGCGCTTCATTGCAATATCCGGTAAATAGCCGACCGGCTCGAACTCCGGCAGGGAGAACTCATGTACGAAACATCCGACATCCGCAAGGGACTCAAGGTCAAGGTGGACGGGTACCCCTGGATCGTCGTGGACTTCCAGTTCGTGAAGCCCGGCAAGGGCTCGGCCTTCACGCGCGTCCGGCTGAAGAACCTCAAGACCGGCTCGGTCCTGGAGCGGACCTTCAAGACCGGCGAGAAACTGGACGAAGCCAACATCGAGGAACACACCGCGCAGTACCTGTACACGGACGGCGAGGCCTACCACTTCATGGACCAGGAGTCCTTCGAGCAGATCTCCATCCAGAAGAACGCGATGGGCGGCTCGGAAGCCTTCCTGATGGAAAACATGATTGTCGCCATCCTGTTCTACGAGAACGCGCCGATGAACGTGGAACTGCCGACCTTCATCGAGGCGGAAATCGTGTACAGCGAGCCCGGGAAGAAGGGCGACACGGCGACCGGCGCCACGAAGCAGGCGACCCTGAACACCGGCGCCATCGTGCTGGTCCCGCTGTTCATCAACCAGGGCGACTTCATCAAGGTCGACACCCGCGACGGGCAGTACGTGGAACGCGTGAAGAAGTAGTTAGCGCGATTCCCGCCGCGCGGATCGCCGCCCCGCCACCAGGCTCCGGATCGTCCACGACAGCCCACCGACCAGCACCGTCGGCCCCATGTGCAGCCCGTGGTACAGCAGCGCGAAGGACAGCGCCATGTCCTGGCCTACGCCGGACTCGGCCAGGGCGAACACGACCCCCGCCTCGAACGTGCCCAGGTTGGCCGGCACGCCCGGCATCGCGGTCGCCACGTTGATCCCGATGACGATCAGGGCCGCCACGCCCTCGCTGGCGGGCAGGCCCACCGCGCCCAGGACCAGGTGCAGCATCAGCATCTCGGCGGTCCACCCGGCGAAGGCCAGGGCGGCCATCGCGGCCACGCGCCGCAGGGTCAGGGCGGTGGCCATCCCGGACACTCCGGCCTGGATCCGGGGCCAGCGCGCCAGCAGGGGCGTGAGGGTGGAATGCCAGCGGGAAACGGCGAACAGGGCTGCGGCATACACCAGCGGCGCCGCGATCCAGGGAAGGGGAATCACCCCGAAGACCGCCGTCGCCCCAAGCAAGGTCGTCAGCGCCAGGTACTCGCAGGCGCGGTCGGCCACCGACGAGCCCAGGTCGACGGCAAAGGACAGGGGGCGCCCCAGCCGGGCCGACCGGACCACGTCCCCCACGGCGGTCCCCAGGACCGAGCCGGCCGCGGACCCTTCGACCGCTGCCGCGAGGATCGTCGGGAAGGACGGCGGATCGTGCATGGCGACCCGCCACCGCAGGGCGCGGATCGGCTGGAACACCAGGAAGTTCACGGCAATCGCCAACGCGAACGGCAGCCAGTCCGCAGTCGCCAGGCGGGGGGCCATCTGCTCCCAGGGCCCGGTCGTGGCGACCCAGGCGACCAGGGCGATGGGCGGCAGGGTGCGCAGGAGGACCTTGGCCACGCGCCACAGGCGGGACTGCCACGTGGGATGGGGGGCTTCGGGGCTCAACGCGGCCTCGCGGAGTGACCCGGCCGGCCGTGGTGGACATGGCCGGTCGCGAGGACCTTTTCGTACACACCAAGGATGCGCTGGCCGACACGGTTCCAGTCGTATTCCCCGACGACGCGGCGCCCCAGGGCGACCCGTTCCGCCGGATCCTGGCCGAGGACCTCGACCAACCCCTCCGCAATCGCCTCGGGCGTGTAGTCGCGGGTCAGGCGGACCGGGGTCCAGTGCTCGTCGCGGTGCTCCGGATCGACGAAGGGGGTCGCGACGATGGGAACGCCGGCGGCCAGGGCCTCCAGCACCATGATCGAAAATGTCCCGCCGAACCGGGCGGGGATCACGAAGGCATCGGCGGACGCGTACAGGTCCGGACGCGCCTCGTTGTCCACCAGGCCCAGGAAATGGACCCGATCCCGCAGCGCCTCGGGCAGTTGCGCCCGCAGTTCCGCATCCATCGGGCCCGCGCCGGCCAGCAGCAGGCGGACGTCCGGGTGCGCGGCGACCACCGCGGGCAGGGCCGCCAGCAGCAGGTCCGGGCCGTTCCGGGGCTCCAGGCGTCCCAGGTACACGATGTTCTTCCGGCCGTCGTCGAAGGCCTTCATCCGGCGGCCCGCGGCGAAATCGGCCACCTGGACCCCGTTCGGGATGACGGTGGCGTCGAAGTCCGCGTACCGGCCCATCGTGGCCGCGGCCAGGGGTGACACCGCGATGACCGCGTCCGTGTGGCGCATCACCCAGCGGTACCAGGGCGCGGCGATCGTCCGGCCCGGGCTGTGGTGGAACGCCGAGTGCAGCGTGGCGACGATCGGGCCCTTGTAGAACAGGTACGTCAGCAGCGGCAGGCCGAAGTCGTTCGGCCCGTGCACGTGGACCAGGTCGAACTTTTCGGTTTCGAACAGCCGCCGCATGCGCGCCGCGACGCGGGGTCCGATGGTCAGGTCCGTGAACGTCCCCATCGTGCCGAACCGCACCGAATCGCCGACCCGGATGACCCAGTCCTCGTCCCGGGGACCGATCCAGCGCGGCACCTTCTTCAGTCCCGTCACGACCCGGGCATCGTGGCCCGCGGCGCGCAGGAACCGGGCCTGGTGGTAGATGTGTTCCTGGATGCCCCCGACCGTGGGGTAGTAGTTCTCGCCGACGATCGCGATCTTCATCGGGTCGTTTCTCCTTTCCAGGCCTGCCGGCCCGACGGGGCGGTAGTCTAGCAAACACGGTCCCCAGCGTCGATTGCCTCGCGCAGGCTCCCCCTTTCCTGCGGCAGCCCCTACAATCCCCGGCGTCACTGCAGACGGAGGCCCTCCCATGAGCGACATCGTCCGCCTGGCCGCACGCGACGGCGCCCTGCGCCGGAACCTGCCCCTGCGGGCCCGCCTGCTGGACGGCCTGCGCGCGTTCTTCCGGGACAAGGGATTCCTGGAGGTCGAAACGCCGATCGCGTGCGCATCGCCCGGCGTCGAAACCCACCTGGCGGCCTTCGAACTGCGGGGCGCCGGCCTCCACGAACCGCGCTACCTGACGACCAGCCCCGAGTTCCACATGAAGCGCCTGATCGCCGCGGGGTTCGATCGCGTGTTCCAGGTGACCCGGGCCTTCCGTGCCGCGGAATTCGGCGATCGCCACAACCCCGAGTTCACGATGGTCGAGTGGTACCGCGTCGGCGAGACCTACGAGGCGATCATGGACGACGCCGAGGAACTGCTGTGGGCACTGGGCGACGCGGTCGGGATCGAGGACGCGCCTGCCGTCGCGGGCATGCGGGGCCCGTCGCTGCTGGTGCCGCCCTACCCTCGCATCCCGTTCGCCACGGCGTTCGCCCGCGCCGGCGCCGGCGACCCGTTCCCGCTGTCGCCGGAGGAACGCGACCAGGTGCTGGTCGAAACCGTCGAACCGACCCTGGGCAGGGACACGCCGGAATTCCTGATCGAGTACCCGGTCGACCAGGCGTCGCTGGCCCGGGTCAAGCCCGGCGACCCCCGCGTGGCCGAGCGGTTCGAGCTGTATTCGGGCGGCCTGGAACTGGCGAACGGGTTCACCGAACTGCCCGACGCCGACGAGTACGTGGCGCGCTGCGAAACGGATCTGCGCGAGCGGGAGCGGCTGGGCCTCCCGGCCTACCCGATCGATCGCCGCTACGTGTCGATGCTGCGCGACGGCCTGCCGCCCTGCGCCGGCGTCGCCCTGGGCTTCGATCGCGTGGCGATGCTGCTGCTGGGGGCCTCCACCATCCGCGACGTGATCGCCTTCCCGTTCGACGTCGCGTGATTCCTTTCCCTCCGGCCCCCGGATCGCTAGAATCCATTGTTCTTCCCGAGCGCGCAGGCGCAGGCGACGGGTTTGTGCAGGAAACTCTCGCCGGAGCCGGAGCCGGAGCCGGAGCCGACTCGGGATGATCCAAAGGTCGAACTGCGGGGCCTGGATGCGCCGGAACCGGTTCCTGGGACGCCAGTTTGCGTTGGTGCTGACGGCCGCTGGCGTGCTGCTGGCGCCGGCGTCGGGGCAGTGCGCCACCGCCCTGCGCCTGGACCTGCCGGCCCTGATGGACGCCGCGAACCTCGTGGTACGGGGCACCGTGGACCACGCCTCGTGCCGGTTGACCGACACCGGCCGCATCGTCACGGATACCGTCGTGCGCGTCGATGAGGCCCTGGCCGGGGATGCTGGCGGCGACACCGTCGTCGTGACGACCCTGGGCGGCGTGATCGGCGACCGGGGCCAGCGTGTTTCGGGCAGCCCGATGCTGCAGGCCGGTGACGAGGTGGTCCTGTTCCTGCGACGGCCGGGGCCCGTGTCGTCGGTGTCCCGCACGTCGGTCGTGGGCCTGGCCCAGGGCGCCTTCCACGTCCAGCGCTGGTCGGGCCGTCCGCTGCTGGTGCGCCACCTGGACGGCATGGTCCTGCAGGGGATCGACGCCGTGCCGGTTCCGGAAGACCTGGACGTCCTGCGCGAATCGATCCGCGCCCTGCTTCCGGCAGGGGGGGTGCGATGAACGGGATGACGCGGGCTGTGCTGGTCCTGACGGCCGTGCTGGCATGGACGCAGACCGGGTACCAGTACTACTGCACGCCGTCCACGGACAATGACCCGTCCACCTGCACTCCCGTCAAGCAGATTCCGCTGCGGTGGTACCGGACCGAGGTGCCGGTCCAACTGGACCAGGCCCTGTGCGCGGACATGACTGCCCAGGACGCGCAGGTCGCGATCCGGCAGTCCCTGCAGACCTGGAACGCCGAGGCATGCACCCACCCGAGACTGGTCGACCTGGGACTGGTGTCGGGCAAGGCCCCCATCGTCCGGGTGAAGGGCGGCGAGGTGGGCAACGACCTGATCATCTTCCAGAACACCCAGGCCGAATGGCTGGCCGACAAGGCCGGCGTGAACGTCAACAACGTCATCGCCCTGACGACGCTGTTCTTCGATCCCTCCACGGGCGAGGCCCGGTCGTACGCGCTGGAAATGAACGATTGGCAATACGATTTCGCCCTCCTGGAGAAGCAGGGAGTGCCCGGGGGCGCCGTCGATCTGGAAAATACCCTGACCCACGAACTGGGCCACGTTCTGGCGCTGGATCACAGCGAGAACTGGGAGTCCACGATGTTTCTTTCGGCCCCCCAGGGCGAAATCGCGAAGCGCAGCCTGGAAGAAGACGACCGGACCGGCCTGTGCTCGCTGTACAGCGAGGCCTACGCCGAGGTGAACCCGGACGCCGAGATCGGAGGCGGCGGCGACGGTTGTTCGTCCCACCCGGCGGGTGCGCCGTCCGTCCCGCTCCCCCTGGCGCCCCTGCTGCTGGCCCTGGCGGCCCTGGCGACCGGTCGGCTGCGAGGACACCGCCCCGGCAACCCGTGACCGCGACCCCACGGAGGAAGCCCATGACCCGCGACGCAATGCCCCTCGCAACCCGGCCCGCGGCCAACCGCACCGCCATCCTGCTGGCGCCCGTGCTGGCGATCCTGCTGTTCGTGACGCACCCCGCCGCGGCCCAGGAGGCCGCCGTGGACCTGGAAGCGAACAGCCGCGTCCTGCTGGGCCAGGGGAAGCCGACGGTCACGATCCGCGCCACCCGCCCACTGCAGGGCGTCACGGTCACGGTGCGCCTGCCCGACGGCCGCGCCAAGGCGTACCCGGTGGGCGCCCTGAAGATGGGCCAGTCGAAAACGATCCCATTGCCCGAGGAGCCCGGCCGGACGACGGTCGCGGTGGAAATCACTTCCAAGGCGATGAAGGAGCCCGAGCGCTACGAAATCCCGCTGGTCGTGGCCCGGCCGATGAAACTGGACGTCACGAAGGACACCGTGGACCTGGCGGACGGCCGGATCAGTTTCACGGCATCGGAAACGGTGGCCAAGGTGGGATTGACGGTCCTGGGCGAGGGCGGCCGGACGCTCGTCGAGTTCGACGAGGTCAAGAACGCGGCGCCCGGGACGGCGATCACGGTGCGCTTCCCGACGGACCGGGGCGCCATCAGCCTGATCCGCCTGACCGCGACCGATCCCGACGGCTTCTTCAACGGCGTGGAAATGTCGCCGTTCTTCATCGAGGTGCCCCACGAGGAAGTGTCGTTCGACTTCGGCAAGGCCGACATCCTGGCGGCCGAGGTGCCCAAACTGGCCCGCACCCTGGAAGGCGTCCACGCCGCGCTGGTGAAGTTCGGCAACGAATTCAAGGCGAAGCTGTACGTCGCCGGCTACACGGACACCGTGGGCGGCCGCGAGTACAACCAGGACCTGTCCGGGAAGCGCGCCCAGGCCATCGCGTCGTGGTTCCAGTCGAACGGCCTGAAGGTGCGCGCGTGCTGGCAGGGCTTCGGTGAGGAGGCGCCCGCGGTCGCGACCCCCGACGAGACCCCCGAGGCGCGAAACCGGCGCACGATCCACGTCCTGGCGAACCAGCCCCCGCCCGTCTCCCGGACCTTCCCCCGGGCGACCTGGCATTGCCTGTGACGGTTCCGCCGATTTGACCGCGGGACCCGCGCACCGCTATCCTACTTCCCGGCTTCCACGGGGCGGGCACATGCGTTCGAACGCAAGGTCACGGGGCTTCAGCCTTCTGGAACTGATGGCGGTCATGGCCATCCTGTCCGTCCTGTCGATGGTCGCGATCTTCTCCTACAAGGTCTACATCCGGAAGGCGCGCAACGGCGAGGCCGTCGCGTTCCTGATGGACATCAAGATGAAGCAGGAAACCTACTTCATGGCCTACTCCCGGTACGTCAGCACCACCGCCACGGGGCCGGACGGCTGGTTCCCTTCCACGGCGAACTTCACCTACACCCCGTCACCCTGGGTGGCCGGCGGTACCCTGAGCTGCGACCCGACGCCCACGGATGCCGCCATCATCGGGTTCTGTGCCCTCGGCCTTGCGCCCACGTCCCCCGAAACGTTCTTCCAGTACGTGACGATGGGTTGGTCACCGGGCGTGGACGCCAGTACCATTACGCCCACATTCATCCGCGATACGGCGCGACGGTGGTGGTTCGCCCGGTCCCGCGGGTATGCCGGCACCGGGTCGACGATGCCCTTCGAATTCCGCATTTCCAGTGAACTGAACGAAATCATCGAGATTCCACCGACCACCCCGTGACATCGCGCCCCTCCGTGCCCATTGTGGTTGCATCCGCGCAACAGATGCGCTGAACAACACCAAGGAGGGATCCCATGGACGCCAAGCTTTTCGCTGCCTTGAACGATCAGGTGAACGAGGAGGCCTACTCCGCCTATCTGTACCTGTCGATGTCGACCTGGTTCGAAGCCAACCACATGGGCGGTTTCGCCAAGTGGATGACGAACCAGGCCGGTGAGGAAACCAAGCACGCCTTCAAGGTGCTGGAGTACCTGCAGACCCGCGGGCACCAGCCCACGCTGAAGGCCATCGCCGCGCCGGGGAACCGCTGGAACACCGCCCTCGAGGCGTTCGAGGCGGCCCTGGCCCACGAGAAGCACATCACGGGCTGCTACCAGAAACTGATGGAGCAGGCGCACGAACTGCGCGACCACGCGACCATCGCCTTCCTGAACTGGTTCGTCACGGAGCAGGTCGAGGAAGAAAAGACCGCGGACGACATGGTCCAGAAGCTGCGCCTGGCCGGGGACAGCATCGGCGCGCTGATGTACCTGGACGGCCACGCGAACAAGCGCGGCTGACCCGCCATCGCAGGCATCCCGCTCGAGCGCGAATGAAACACGACCCGGGGCGCGTGTGGCCACCGCGCCCCGGGTCCGTGTCAGCCCGCGGGTCGGTGGGACGTCCACCGGACCAGTCGGGGGAGGATGACGAGGGTCTGCCCGGCCAACTGCAGGCGCTTCTGCAGTTCGAACGCCGTGTCGTTGTGCAGCCAGTGGTGGTACCAGCGCTCGCGCTCGAACACCAACTGCCCCGCGAAGAAGGTGATGTCCGGATAGGTGCGGGATAGGGTCTTGCACTGATCTTCCAGGGCCTCCACGGCATCCGTGGCGACCGAGGCGCTGTGCGTGGCCGCCAGCCCAAAACGGTGCGCCAGCTCGACGTACTTGCCGCAGGTTTCGTGGGTACGTTCGCGGACCTGCTCGATGTCACCCTCGCCGCGCATGGCGGCCGAATCGACCACGCCCACCGACACGAACACGAGGTTCCTGTACAGGCCTTTGAACTCGCGCAGCACGTCGCGGGTCGTTGTGATCCCCAGGCCACCGTACGAACCCACCAGGATGGCGGCGGTGCGCTGGTGGGGGTCGGGCTTGCCGGGAAGGTGGGCCGGCAGGGGCGGCAGGGACGGAATCTTCTGGTTCAACGTGACGATCAAGCGTCCGACCGACCGGTAGTGCGCACGCACGACGAAGCACAGGCCCGTCACAGCCCCGGTCACCACGACGGTCATCCAGCCGCCTTCCGCGAACTTCTCGTAGGTCGTGACGCCCAGGATTGACGCGCACAGCAGCAGGCCGAAGGCGAACAGGCCGATGCGCCCGGGGTGCCGCCGCTCGCCGGCCGGCGGCAGGGACTCGGCCTTCAGCATGCCCGCCATCGACAGCGAGAAGGTCAGGAACACGTTGATCGAGTACATGACGACGAGGTGGCTGACCCGGCCGCCGGTATACAGCAGCGCCAACAACGACGCGGCGCCCATCAGCACGATGCCGTGGCCCGAGGTCAGCCGGTGCGACAGCGAACCGAATCGCCGGGGCATCCACCCGTCCAGCGCCATGTTGGCCAGCACGCGGGGACCGTCGATGAAGCCCGCCTGGGCGCCCACCATCAGCAGCAGTCCCTCGGACAGCAGGGTCAGGACGATGATCGCGGGCCCCCCCGGGAAATCGGCGAAAACCGCTTCGGACAGGACCGCGTTCAAGGTCTTGCCGTCCTGGAAGCGCACGTCGACCAGGAGGTAGGCGACCAGGAGCCCGCCGGCGGTGAACGCCAGTGAAATCGCCATGTACAGCATGGTCTTGTGGGCGGTCTTGACCCGCGGTTCCTTCAGGATCGGCAGGCCGTTGGAAACGGCTTCCAGTCCGGTGTACGTGCCGCCGCCCAGGGACCAGGCCCGGGCCGACAGCGCCAGCAGACCCACCAGGCCCAGCACGGAGGTCCCCTCGTGAAAACCGGTGGCCACTTCGGCCAGGGCCCGGGGCGCGTCGAACGCGTGTTCCAGCAGGGCGCCCCCGATCAGGGCCACGTGCGTCACCAGGAAGATCAGGAAGACCGGGACCAGCGGGACCACGCTCTCGCGGACGCCCCGCAGGTTCAGGGCCGTCAAGCCCACGATCACGGCGACTTCGAAGGGCAGTTTCGCGACCGCCCACTCCGGGGGCAGGAACGAAAACAGCGCGTCGCCGGAAGCGGCGATCGACACGGTGATCGTCAGCATGTAGTCGACCAGCAGGGCGGTGCCCGACAGCACGCCGGCGCGCTTGCCCAGGAGGTGGGTCGCCACGACGTAGCCGCCGCCGCCGTGGGGGAAGCGTTCGATGATGCGGCTGTATGCGGCGGCGATGACGGCGATCGTGACGGTCGTCGCCAGGGCCAGGACCACAGCCAGGTACCGGTGCTCGCCCAGGGCCAGGAAGGCTTCCTGGGGACCGTACGACGAGGACGACAGGCCGTCGGCGCCCAGGCCGACCCACGCCAGGAAGGGGATCAGCGCCAGTTTTTCGAAGATGCCCTTGTCGGCCAGGTCGCGCGGCTTGCCCATGAAGCGGCGCCGCAAACGATGCCAGGCGGACGGTGCGAATGGATCGGGGACGTGGCTGGAGCGGTTGCCGCCCATGGGGACCTCCCGGGTTCGCCTCCTGGGGAGGACGAACTCCCGGAAAGGGAGATCCGCCTCCTCTCGATGCCTGCGGGGTTAGCTGACGGGCTCGGGCCGAGAAGTGCCCTACGCCATTACCGGCGATGCGCCCCTGGACCCGCCCCGAAGGACGGGTCCCGATTGGGTCCCCCGCTTCCGGTTTCCCGGAATTCGGCAGGGCGGAGTATGCGCCTGCTGTTTCGCGGAATGCAAGAGTCGCGGGAGGGAGTCCTTGATGGGCGGGGACAAACCCGGGAACCTAGCGCTGGGGAGCCCGCCCGGTCCCGGCCACGCCGGACGCGACCTGGGTCCCGGCGGCATACCCGGTGCTCCAGGCAATCTGCAGGTTGTAGCCGCCCCGGGGGCCGTCGACGTCCAGGACTTCCCCCGCGAACAGGAGCCCCGGCACCAGGCGCGATTCCATCGTGCCCGGGTGGACCTGCGACGTGTCGACGCCGCCCAGGGTCACCACGGCTTCGTCGTATCCGCGGGTTCCGGTGACCTTCAGCGGCAGCCCCTTCAGCAGCGCCGCTGCCGCCTTGCGACGGGCCGCGGGCAGGCGGGCCACGGGACCGTCCCCGTCGGGCAGCGCCAGGATCGCCAGGCGCTGGGCCAGGCGCTCCGGAACGAAGGCCCGCAGCAGGGACTTGAGGTGGCGCGTGCCTTCCCGGGATGCGGCGGCGGCCAGATCCCCGTCCACGTCCGCCAGCGAGCGCCCCGGAACCAGATCCACGGCCAGGTCCACGGGCCCGTCGTCCAGCCAGCGGACGATGCCCCGGCTGCCTTCCAGCGCCACGGGCCCCGACAGGCCGAAGTGGGTGAACAGCAGGGAGCCGCGGACCTCGACGGCCCGTTTCCCCTGGCGGAACCGCCCCACCACGTCCTCGATGCCGACGCCCGACAACTCGCGCAGCCACGCCGGATGCGCCACCAGGGGCACCTCGCCGGGCCGCGGCGGCACGATCCGGTGCCCCAGGGCCGCCGCAAGGTCATAGCCGTCGCCCGAGGAGCCCGTGGCCGGGACCGAACGCCCTCCCGTCGCCAGGACCACCCGGCCGGCCTCCAGGACCGCGTTCCCCGCCACGACCTGCAGGCCGCCGCGCACCGGCCGGATCGTCGTCACCCGGGACTCGTACCGCACCTCGACGTGCCACCGCTGGACCGCCGCCTCCAGGGCCCGCAGGACGTCCAGCGCCCGGCCCGAAGCGGGGAAGCACCGTCCGTCGGCCTCCCGCAGCGTCGGCACGCCCAGTTCCCGGAACCACGCCCGGGTCGCGACCGGGTCGAACCGGCCCAGGGCGTTGTGCAGGAAGCGCGCCGACGGTCCGCAGTCCGCGACGAACGACGTCGCGTCCCGATCGACGGTGATGTTGCAACGCCCTCCGCCGGTCAGCAGCAGCTTGCGTCCGGCCCGGGGGCCCCGTTCCAGCAGCAGCACCTTGGCGCCCAGCGACGCCGCACGGATCGCCGCCGTCATTCCCGCCGCACCGCCGCCGATGATGATCCCGTCGAACATGGTTGCTGGACTACCAGAACCGGCGCCTCCCGGCAAGGGCACGACCCGCGCGCCCCATCGACCTGCCGAAAATGGGGACAGACACCGATTTCCCCAGGCGCCAGACGCGGCCTGTTGGGATGCGGACTTACCAGTGTAATGGTGCCGACCACCGTTTCCATCCTCCTGATTTCCAAAGTGCCGGTTGTCGTCCGTTGGCTGTGGGAACGCCGACATACGAATATCGGCGGCGGTCCCAATTTTCGGCGCTGCGCCCTTGCCGCCGGGCCCGTGAAACACCCGCGCGTTGCGGTCGATTGTCCCTCCGACTACACTCCGCCGCGGGAGGCCGTCGTGTCCGTCGTCGTCATCGCTGAAAAGCCCTCGGTCGCACGGGATCTGGCCAATGTGCTGGGCGCGTCGAAACGCGTCAACGCGGCCCTCGTGGGCAACGGCTACGTCGTCACCTGGGCCATCGGGCACCTGGTCGGCATCGCCGAGCCCGGCGCCATGAATCCCGACTGGAAGCCCTGGCGCTTCGATCGCCTGCCCATGCTGCCGAAAGACTTCCTGCTGAAGGCCATCGAGCGGACGAAGTCCCACTTCGACGACGTGGCCGCCCTGCTGACCGCCCCGGACGTCGAAAGCATCGTCTGCGCGACCGATGCCGGGCGCGAAGGCGAGTTGATCTTCCGGTACATCGTCAAGGTGGCCGGCTGCGACCGCCCCGTGCAGCGCCTGTGGATCAGTTCGCTGACGCCCGAGGCCATCAAGGAAGGCTTCGCCAGCCTCCGCCCGGGCGGCGACTACGACAACCTGGGACGGGCCGCCGAGGCCCGGGGCCGGGCGGACTGGCTGGTCGGCATGAACCTCAGCCGCGCCTACAGCCTGCGGTTCGGCGGCCAGGGCGAAACGCGCAAACTGCTGTCGGTCGGGCGGGTCCAGACCCCGACGCTGGCCATGATCGTCGAACGGGAAACCACGATCCGCGACTTCGTGCCCGAGGTGTACCACGAGGTGGTCGCGACCTTCGGCGAGGCCGCCGATTCCTACCGGTCCACGTGGTTCGATCCTACCCGGGCGGCGACCGAGGGCGAGGCCCGGAACGCCCAACGCCTGCCCGCCGAGCCGGCCGAGGCCGAGGCCATCCGCGCCCGCGTCCTGCAGCAGAACGGCGAGGTGGTGTCGCTGTCCGGCGCCGACCGCAACCAGGCCCCTCCCCTGCTGTACGACCTGACCGAACTGCAGCGCCACGCGAACCGCCTGTATGGCCTGACCGCGAACAACACCCTGGCCGCGGCCCAGGCCCTGTACGAAAAGCACAAACTGCTGACCTACCCCCGTACCGATTCCCGACACCTGACGAAGGACGTGGCCGCGCGCATCAAGGAAGTCACCGACGTCATCCGGAAGTACTACGGCGACGCGGTGGCGGCGGGAACCGGGACGCGCCCCCTGTCGCCGCGCTTCGTGGACGACGCCAAGGTCACCGACCACCACGCCATCCTGCCGACCTCCGTGGACCCCCACGGCAAGGCGATGTCGGTGGACGAGGAGCGGGTGTACGACCTGGTGTGCCGGCGCCTGCTGATGTGCTGGCACGGCGACCACAAGACGCGCGTGACCACGGTGGTGACCCGGGTGACGACCCCGGACGCCACGGA
This sequence comes from uncultured Myxococcales bacterium, assembly GCA_903847405.1. Lineage (GTDB taxonomy): Bacteria > Myxococcota_A > UBA9042 > DTJE01 > DTJE01 > CAIZWN01. The sequence goes on from CAINDP010000075.1 coordinate 14,810, forward strand.
CCACTTCCGGGCCTCGGGAACGGTCGTGACGCAGGTCGGGTGGAAGGTCCTGGACGTCGGCGGCGGGCGGGCGGACAAGGCCGATGCCAAGGCCAAGGGGAAGAAGAAGGCGGCGAAGGCGGCGGTCCCCGAGGGGGAGGCCCCGGCCGAGGCTGAGGAGAAGCCCGACGATGCCGCGGAAGGTCGCCTGCCCGACGGGCTGTGCGAAGGACAGGTGCGGGTCGTCACGGCCTGCGAGGCCCAGCGCAAGGAAACCACGCCGCCCAAGCGCCTGACGGACGCCAGCCTCCTGACCGCCATGGAAACCGCGGGCAAGACGCTGGACGACCGGGAACTGGAAGAGGCCATGAGCGAGCGGGGCCTGGGCACGCCCGCCACGCGCGCCGCGACACTGGAGACGCTGATTTCCCGGGGCTACGTCGAGCGGAAGGGGAAGTCCCTGCGGGCCACCGACGACGGGATCGCGCTGATCGACGTGGTACACGAAAAGGTCAAGAGCCCCGCCATGACCGGCGAGTGGGAACTGCTGCTGAAGCGCATGGAACAGGGCCAGGGCAGTTTCGAAACGTTCATGGACGGCATCGAGCGTTACGTGATCGAGGTCGTCGGCGCGATCAAGGGCATGCGGCGGATGGGCAGCGGCCCCGCCGAACCGGCCACGACGACCGGGGTCCGCGCGCCGACGGCACCGACCGGCGTGCGCACCACCGCGGCGGCGCCACAGCCAACGTCGCAGCAGCAAACGCCGCAGCAGCCATCGCAGCCCCAGCGCGCGCCGCAGGAACCGTCGCCGCAGCCACCGCCGTCGCAGACACCCCCGCCGCCGGCACCCCCGCCCGACCTGGCCACGCTGCTGCGCGAGCAGTTCGGATTCGCCGCCTTCCGCGAGGGCCAGGAGGAGGTCTGCTGCGCGGTGACCGCCGGCCGGGACGCCCTGGTCGTCATGCCCACGGGCCGCGGCAAGTCCTTGTGCTACCAGTTGCCCGGCATCGCCCGGGGCGGCACGACCCTCGTCGTCAGCCCCCTGATCGCGCTGATGGAGGACCAGGTCTCCAAGCTGAAGGCCCGGGGCCTGCGCGCCGAGCGGATCCACTCGGGACGGACGCGCGAGGACAGCCGAGCCGCCTGCTTCGACTACCTGAACGGCCGCCTGGACTTCCTGTTCATCGCGCCCGAGCGCCTGTCCGTGCCGGGCTTCCCCGAGATGCTGGCCAAGCGGCGCCCGACCCTGGTGGCCGTGGACGAGGCCCACTGCATCAGCCACTGGGGCCACGACTTCCGGCCGGACTACCGGTTGCTGAAGGATCGCCTGCCCCTGCTGATGCCCACGCCGGTGATCGCCCTGACCGCGACCGCCACGACGCGCGTGCAGGACGACATCTGCGAGCAGTTGAACGTCCCGAAGGCCGGGCGCTATGCCCACGGCTTCCGGCGGGACGATCTGGCCCTGGAAATGGCCGAGCGCCCCATGGCGCGCCGGATGGACGAGGTCGAAACGGTCCTGGCCGACCCGCGACGTCGTCCGGCCATCGTGTACGCCCCGACGCGCAAGTCCGCCGAGGAGGCCGCGACGCGCCTGGCCGGCAAGTACCGTGCGGCCGCCTACCACGCCGGCCTGGATCCGGCGACCCGGGCCCGCGTCCAGGAAGGGTTCCTGGGCGGCGACCTGGAGGTCATCGTCGCCACCATCGCCTTCGGCATGGGCGTGGACAAGCCGGACATCCGGACCGTGTTCCACCTGGCCCTGCCGGGCTCCATGGAGGCGTACTACCAGGAAATCGGCCGCGCCGGACGGGACGGGAAGGGGGCGCGGGCCATCCTGCTGTACGGCTGGGGCGACCGGAAGGTCCACGAGGGCTTCTTCGAGCGCGACTATCCCCCGGCGACCACCCTGAAGTCGATCCGCGCCATGGTCCCCAACGACGGCCTGTCCCGCGATCTGCTGGTCCGAACCTGCGGCCTGGAACCGGAGGTCGCGGAAAACGCCATCGCCAAGTTGTGGATCCACGGGGGCCTGATCGTGGACGGCGACGACGTCGTGAAGCGCGGCGCCACGGGCTGGGAAGCCAGTTACGAATCGATCCGCAGCCACCGGGAAGCCCAGATCGACCAGGTGCTGGACCTGGCCCGTTCGGGCGCCTGCCGGATGGCCCAATTGGTGCGCCACTTCGGGGACAAGGCCGGGGGCGCCTGCGGCAAGTGCGACACCTGCGCGCCACAGGACTGTTCGGTCCGGCACTTCCGGGCGCCCACCGACGCCGAACGGACGGCCATGAACGGCATCCTGAACGAACTGCAGCACCGCGACGGGCTGGCGACGGGGACCCTGCACCGCAACCTGTTCCCCGACGGACGCATGGAACGCTCGCAGTTCGAGCACCTGATCAGCGCCATGCAGTTGGCGCGGATCCTGTCGATTTCCGAGGATTCCATGGAGCGCGAGGGCAAGGTGGTCGCGTTCCGGCGGGCCCATCTGGCCCCCGCGTCCCGGCGACTGGACAGCCTGGAGGACGCCAGCATCCCCATCGAGGAGCGGCCCGAGGGACCGGCCGCCGGCGCGAAGGGCACGCGAAAAGCCAAGGCCGCCACGCCGCGCCAGAAGGCCGAGTCCGCGACCGCGGGCACCGCCGCACCGATAATCGACGCGGGCGACAAGGGGCTGTTCGAAACGCTGAAGGCCTGGCGCCTGGCCGCGGCGCGGGACGAGGGCGTCCCGGCGTTCCGGATCCTGACCGACAAGGCGTTGCGGGCGATCGTGGCGGCGCGCCCCCGGACGCTGATGGAGTTGTACGGTCTGCCGGGCGTGGGCGGGCGGTTCGTGGAGCGCCGCGGGAAGGAACTGCTGGCCGCGATGGAGCGGGACGAGGCGGGCTGACCGGGGCCCGGGCGGCGCTACTTGCAGCCCTGCGTGCGGGTGTCCCCGCCGGAACCGGCGCAACCGATCCCGATGAATCCCGAGCAATCCGTGGACCAGTCACCGCTGCCGCCGCACCCGGGGACGGTCGTGGTCCACCCCTCGCGCGCGATGCCGCAACTGAGGAATTCGCCCTTGCACCCGACCAGGCTGCGGTACTGGAAGTCCTCGTACGTGTTGCAGTCGTAGTCCCAGGTTCCGCAGGCGTTCTTGGACGGGAAGTAGGCCGACTGGTTCGGGAAGACGTTCGGGTCCCGGTCGCAGCAGTCCCCCGTGGCATCCGTCGCGGTATACGGCGAGGCGGGAGTGCACAGGCACTTGTAGTTGTTCGGATCGGGCGAGAATCCGTCGGCGTCCACGTCGATGTAGTACTGGGTGCACCCGTAACCGCCCTCCTCGTTGACCTGCCCGTCGCAGTCCTCGTCGACGAAGGCCTCGTCGCAAATTTCGGCGGCGCCCGGGCGGATCAGGATGTTGTTGTCGTTGCAGTCCCCGTCCTTCGCGGCCCGGTAGAACCCGCTGGCCGTCCCGCCGCACCGGCACTGCACCAGCCCGGTCAGGCCGTAGCTGTCGCCGTCCTTGTCGTAGTAGAACCGGTTGCAGCCGACCGCGCCGTCCTCGTCGATGGAGCCGTTGCAGTTGTCGTCCTTGCCGTTGCACTCCTCGGTGGCGCCCGGATACACGTTCGGGTCGCTGTCGTTGCAGTCGTCGTTCCGCAGCGACGTGTACTGGTTGCCCGACTCGCACCGCACCTGGTAATCGGTGCCGCTGCCGAAGCCGTCGCCGTCGAGGTCCTTGTAGTAGGGCTTTCCTCCGACGGCGATCCCCGGATCGTCGGTCACGCCGTTGCAGTCGTCGTCCTTGCCGTTGCAGATTTCCACGGCCGAGGGACGGACCAGTTTGTCGTCGTCGTTGCAGTCGCCGCCCACGGTCCCGTCATAGGGCGGCTGGGGCGTGCACAGGCACTTGTAGGTGTCCGTCTTGCCGAACTTGTCGCGATCGGAATCGAGGTAGTAGATGGTGCAGTTCTGGGCGCCGGGGTTGTCCGTGACGCCATCGCACTCGTCGTCCTTGCCGTTGCACACTTCGGTGGCGGCGGGGTTGATGCCCGTATTCAGGTCGTTGCAGTCCCCGGGCAGGCGGGCCGTGTACAGGCCCTGGGCCTTGCACAGGCACTTCACGTCGATGGTCACGCCGTAGGTGTCGCCGTCCTGGTCCGAGTAGTAGGGGATGCAGCCCTGGGCGCCTTCCTCGTCGGTGGCGCCGTTGCAGTTGTCGTCCTTGTCGTTGCAGACCTCGGTGGCCCCCGTGAAGACCTGCACGTCCGCGTCGTTGCAATCGCCGTCGACGGTGGCCCGGTAGGGCGGGGTCGGGCCGCACTGGCACTTCGAATCGCCGTCGACGCCGTGGGCGTCCTTGTCCTCGTCCCGGAAATAGGCCAGGCAGTTCAGGGCGTTTTCCTCGTCGGTCGTCCCGTCGCAGTTGTCGTCCACGCCGTTGCAGGCTTCCTGGGCCGGCGTGCGGCCGGTGCAGGCGATCGCGCCGTCCACGCAATTGTTCTTGGCGGGGCAGGTGCCCCATTCGGATTCCAGCGTGCAGTCGGTCGCGACGAGGCCCTCGTCGGTCTGGCCGTTGCAGTCGTCGTCGACGGCGTTGCACGTTTCGGCGGCGGGCGTCGCGGCGGGACAGGCCTCGCTGCAACTGCGGTCGGCGCGGCAGGTGCCGAACGTGTTCTCGACGCGGCATTCCGTGAGGTTGTGCTGCTGCTCGAACTTGGCGGTGCAGGGGCACTCGGCGCCGGCGGCGGGGCGGCACTGCTTCACGGTGCCCGCATCCCGGACGACGTCGGTGCATTCGAACGCCACCGGGCAGTCGAGGTCCTCCTCGCAGGACACGCCGCAGAAGGAACCGGTCACGCCGTACGCGACGCACAGGTAGCGGAACCCGGTGGACGCCAGGGTCGGAACGCACTCCTGGTCCTGCTTGCAGGGCTGGCACAGGCGCGCGAAGGGATCGATGCAGCCGTAGGTCACGTCCGAGCCGGAACCCGCGACCACGCCGCAGTACCAACCCTGGGGGCAGGGATCGATGCTGCCGCACCCGATGGTGCAGCGCTGGCCCTCCATGGTGTCGATGCACAGGCCGGACACGCAGTCGTTGGGCGACATGCAGGGGCAACCCTCGGCGCCCGCCCCGGCGATGCAGGGCGCCTCGATTTCCTCCTGGACCATCCCGTCGGAGGCCAGTTCACCGAACGTGTCCAGGCGTCCGTCGTCCAGGGGACCCGGATCCGGCTGCCCCTTGTCGGGCGTGATCACGACGTCGATCCCCGGCACCTCGGTTCCCGCGTCCACCGGGTCGGATCCGCCGCCGCCGCAGGCCGCCAGCGCGGTCACAAGGGCCGCCGCCCACCAGGTCCTGCGCAAGGTCGTCATGCCGTCCTCCGGGAAAACCAGGGAGTGACCTGCCCGAGCACGCAGGCGGAGGCGACGGGTTTCCACAGGAAACTCTCGCCGCAGCCGTAGTCGCCTCGGGCGCGTCTAATGCCCAGAAGTGTGCCGTTTGTCCAGCAACGCCGTCAAGTCATTCGGTTCCGTGGCGATAGCGCGCCACCAGCCTGGACGACACCCTCTCGACGGGACGCCCGTCGTCGCCCCGCACCACGAACAGGGCGCCGGCACCGGGGATGGACTCCACCAGCGCCATTCCCCGCTCGGGCCCCAGGACTGTCAGCCCGGTCGCCAGGGCATCGGCCGTCGCATTCGGCCACTCGCCCTGTTCCAGCACCACCGTCACGCTCAGCAGGTGCGTATCCACGGGGTCGCCCGTGCGCGGATCGAAGATGTGATGGTAGTCCACGCCCCCGACACGCACCGGTTGCTCGTAGTTGCCCGAGGTCGAAATCGCCAGGTCGCCCGCGGCCGTCACCACGCCCTCGACGCCGCCCTCGGCCAGGGGATCGCGCACGCCGACCCGCCAGGGACGCCCGTCCGGCGATTCGCCGAACGCCCGGATTTCCCCGCCCACCTGCACCAGGCCCGAAAGGGCGCCCCGGGACTTCAGCAGCGCCACGGCCCGGTCCACGGAGTACCCCTTCACGATCCCGCCGAAGTCCAGGGAGGCGGGCGGAACCAGGGGCAGGATCGCCCCCTCGGGCGACCAGGCCAGGCGCTGCAACCCGACGCGGGCGCGGGCGGCGTTCAGATCGTCGGGGGCCGGAGGCACCCCTTCCTTCACCGCGCGCTTCCACAGGGTCTTCAAGGGCCACACGGTGACGTCGAAGGCGCCGTCGGTCTGGCTCCACACGTTCCGGGACAGGCGCAGCAGATCGTTCAACTCGGCCGAGGGAACGAAGGGATTCAAGCCGCCTTCCCGGTTGAAGCGCCCCACCTCGGACGACGGGTCGAAGGCGTTGACGGTCGCGCCGGTCAGCAGCACCTCGTCGAAGGCCGCCTTCACCAGGCCGGGCCCATCGGCCGCCCGCCCTGCCGGCAAGGCGAACCGGATCCGCGCGGGAATGCCGACCCACAGCGCTTCCGATCGATCGGACCACGCCAGGCCCGGGGGGGTGGGCGCCAGAAGGTGGAAGGCCACCGCAATGGCCGACGCCACCGCCAGGATCACGACGATCCCGACAACGGCCACCCGTCTGCGACGCCTCAACGACATGCCGAAAACTCCTGCGTCCAGCAAAGGGGGACCGGAAAATGGGGACAGACACCGATTTCCGCGCAAAACGTTGACAGCCTTGGATATCACGACGCTTTCAGCCAAACAAGGCACATGGAGCCCGTCCCAGGGACTCCATCCTCATCTCACGCGAAAAAATACCGGTGTAAATTCCAGAACAAAGAAATCGGTGTCTGTCCCCATTTTCAGCCCTCGCGGGCGACGGGGTCGCCGTCGACCTCGTCGCGGGGGTAGGCGGCGTCGATCTGCGCGGCCAGTTCGGGGAGGGTCCCGTCGGCCACGGCCGCCCGGACCTGGCGCATCAGCCACCCGTAGAAATGGAGGTTGTGCATCGTGTTCAGGACCGCCGCCAGGATTTCCTTGGCGACGAACAGGTGGCGCAGGTAGGCCCGGGTATAGCGCGTGCACACCGGGCAGTCGCACTCGGGGTCCAGCGGCGTCAGGTCGTCCCGATACTGGGCGTTCTTGATGACGATCCGCCCGCGACGGGTCAACAGCAGGCCGTTTCGCCCCGCCCGCGTCGGGAACACGCAGTCGAACATGTCGATGCCGCCCATGACGCACCGGGGCAGGTCCGCCGGCATGCCGACGCCCATCAGGTACCGGGGCCGATCCTCCGGCAGCACCGCGGCGGTCGCGGCCGCCACGGGGTACATCTTTTCGGGCGGTTCGCCCACGGACAGGCCGCCGATGGCGATGCCCTCGAACGGCAGGGCCTGGATGGCCGCCGCATGCTGACGCCGCAGTTCCAGGTCCAGTCCCCCCTGGACGATGCCGAAGACCGCCTGGTCGCCGCGGCGCCGGGCCGCAACGGCCCGCTCGGCCCACCGGGTCGTCAGGTCCAGGGCGTGCTCCAGTTCCTCCCGCTTCGACGTGGAGGACGGGCAGACGTCCAGCACCATGGCGATGTCCGACCCCAGCGCCTCCTGGACGGCGATCACGCTTTCGGGGGTGAACTCGTGCAGCGAACCGTCCAGGTGCGACCTGAACGTCGCCCCGCCCTCCCCTACCTTGCGCAGCGCGGCCAGGCTGTAAACCTGGAACCCGCCCGAGTCGGTCAGGATCGCCCCGTCCCAGTCCATGAACCGGTGCAGGCCGCCGTGCCGTGCGACGACGTCCGGTCCGGGCCGCAGGGCCAGGTGATAGGTGTTGCCCAGGATCAGCCCGAACCCCGCGTCCCGGACCTGCGCGGGCAGCAGGCCCTTCACGGTCCCCTGGGTGCCGACGGGCATGAAGGCGGGCGTCTGGATGGTTCCGTGGGGCGTCGTCAGCGTGCCCAGGCGCGCCGATGTTCGCGCATCCTTGTGGCGGACCTCGAAGCGGAAGCCGTCGGACATCGTTCCCTCACACAATCAACATGGCATCGCCGTACGAATAGAACCGGTACCCGGACGCGACCGCCTCGCGGTACGCCGCCAGGACCCGCTCGCGCCCCACCAGGGCGCCGACCAGCACCACCAGCGACGATCCCGGCAGGTGGAAGTTGGTGACCATCCCCGCGATCACGCGGAACCGGTACCCGGGCGTGATCAGCAACCGCGTCGACGCCTCGCCGGCCACCACGCGCCCCGAGGCGCCCGCCGCCTCCAGGGTGCGCACCGCCGTCGTCCCGACCGCGATCACGCGCCGCCCCTCGTCCAGCGCCCGGTTGACCGTGTCCGCCGTCCCCGCCGGGACCCGGTAGCGCTCCTCGCCCACGTCGTGCTCCCGGACGTCCTCCGCCGTGATCGGCTTGAACGTCCCGGGGCCCACGTGCAGCGTCACGTGCGCCACCTCGACGCCCGACGCGACCAGCGCGGCCAGCATCCCCGGCGTGAAGTGCAGCCCGGCCGTCGGGGCCGCCACGGCGCCGTCCTCCCGGGCGTACACGGTCTGGTAGCGCTCGCGATCCAGCACCGCGTGGTCGCGCCCGTCGCGACGGATGTAGGGCGGCAACGGCATGCGTCCGAACCGCGCCAGCAGGTCGTCGATGTCGCACCCCGTGCAGGTCAGGTCCGCGATCCCGCCCGCACGGATGCCTTCCACCCGCGCCAGCGACCCGGTCGGCACGCCGTCCAGGTCCACGATCGTCAGTTCGGCGCCCGGGTGCAGTCCGCGGTGCGTTCCGTACATGGCCGCGAACCGGTCGTGCCGCCGGTCCAGGACCAGCAGTTCGACCCGCCCGCCGGTCGTCTTGACCGCGAACAGGCGCGCAGGCACCACGCGGGTGTCGTTCAGGACCAGCACGTCGCCCGGCCGCAGCCAGGTCGGCAGGTCGGAAAACCGGTGATGTTCGGGCAACCCGCCTTCCCGGCCCAGCACCATCAGGCGCGAGCCGTCCCGGTCCGGGGCGGGGACCTGGGCGATGCATTCCGGGGACAGATCGAAGCGCCAGGCGTCGAGCCGGGCATCGGGGGGTAGTTCGTCCACGTCCCTCCGGTCAGGTTCCGGCCGGGAGGCCGGAGCGGTCGATTTCCTGGAGGCGCCGGCGCAACGCGTCGCGGTCGGACTCGAACTCCAGTTCCTTCAGCACCTTGTAGAACTCGGCGTGGTCCAGCGTCCGCGGGTACAGGGTGACCGCCGCATCGACCTTGTCCTTCCCGAAGCTGAACACCGCGACGGCCTGGCGCACCTGGTCCGTCAGGAAGTAGTGGTGACGCGACGCATCCCGAAGGAACGCCAACTGGTCCTTGCTGAAGGGCAGTTCCTTCAGGTCGTTGACCAGGTCCCGGAACGCGCCGGCCTCCATCGGCAGGGGGCCGGCGGGCAGCGGCCGCATCGGCGGAGGCGGCGGCGGCGGCCGGTCGTCCAGCAGCGACGGCGTCCCGGGAACGCCTCCCAGCAGGGTCAGCGCCTCCACCAGGCGCAGCCGGGCGACGGCCATCTGCCGCAGCGCCACGTCACGCGACCGGGAGGGCTTGGACCGTTCCAGTGTCGAAATCGCCCCGTCCAGATTCCGCAGCGCGTCGTCCAGCCCGACGGTCACGGAAGGCCCGTGCGCCCCCAGGACGGGCGACACGCCAGCCAGCACCAGGCACGCGACCACGATCTGCAGCATCCGGCGCATTTGGACCCTCCTCGCTCGACAGGGCCCTCGATGGACGGGCCGCGGTCTTCGACGACCGTGTCGGGCGCGTATTCTAGCCCGGAATCACGCGGCCGGCTTGCCCGCCTCGCCGCCCGCCGCGGGCCGGGACGACAACCGCAGGATGGCCAGCGACGACACGACCACCAGCGCACCGCCGCCCAGGGCCGTCGCCGTCAGCGGATCCTGGAACAGGGCCAGGCCAAGGCCATAGGATATCAACGGGTTCAGGTACGATATGGGCGCGATGACGGAGGCCTGGGCCCGGGCGTACGCCGCCGTCATCGCCAGTTGCGCCAGCGTCCCGAACAGGCCGACGCAACACAGCAGTGCCAGTTCCAGCGGGTCCGACAACTTGGCCGCGATGCAGTCCCACGGCACGTTCCCCATGTCCAGCAGCCACGCCACGACCAGCGCCAGGCTGGAAAGCACCACGCCCCAGACCGTGAAATACCAGACGATCGTCACGGAGGACTCGGTGGCGGACAGTTCCCGGACGGTCATGTAGGCCAGTGCGGCGAAGACCGCCGACAGCAGGCCGATCGTGGCCGACACCCACGACACCGACATGTCGAAACGCACCATCAGGGCCACCCCGAGGAACGCGATCGCGACCAGCGGCAGCAGGCGCAGGGTCCGGCGGTCCCGGAAGGCCAGCGCCGACAGCAGGACCACGAACACCGGCGACGAGTAGTTCAGCACCGTCGCGGTGGACAGCGGCATCGCGCCGATGGAAAAGAAGAACAGGAACATCGCCGTGAAGCCCAGCAGCGCCCGCAGGAACAGCAACCGCGGACGCACCGCGCCGGGACGACGGCCCGTCGCCAGGTACCAGATCCCCAGCGGGATCAGGCCCATGAAGTTGCGGAACAGCAGCGCGAACAGGAAGGGCAGCCGCGCGGTGGAGGCCTTCACGAACGCGCCCATCACCGCGAACGACAGGGCCGCCAGGGCCATGTACGCAACAGCGACGCGCAGATCCTGGTGCCGTGGCCCGACGGGACCGGCACCGGGCTGGTTCGTGGAATTCCGCATGGCTTCCTGGCGCCGCGATGGCGTCATCCGGGCCGGGTTTCCGCCAGGACCCACTCCAGGTACCTGGTTGATCCGGCATCCACCGCAAGGGCCAGCACCTCGGGCACCGCGTAGGGGTGGACCTCCCGGAGCCGGGCCACCAGGGCCTCCATCCGGTCGGAGGCCGTCTTGATCACCAGGAGGTCCTCGCGGTCGTCACAGACCTGGCCTTCCCACCGGTAGATCGAACGCACGCCCGGGACCAGGTTCACGCAGGCGGCCAGACGTTCATCGACGAGCAGGCGGGCCAGGGCCGCAGCCGGATCGCCCGTCGGAGCGGTGACCAGCACGACGCGGACGTCGGTCATCCGGGGCCTCCGTTGTGCGAGCCCGAGGCGGCTTCGGCTGCGGCGGGAGGAGGTCTACTTGACGACCTTCTTGCCGCCGAGGATGCCGCTGGTCAGGTTGAGCAGGGGCTTGGGCTTCGCGGCGACGCCGTTGCCCTTGCGGACGACGACCGGCGCCGGCGCCTTGTAGGGCGAGGGCTGCATCACGGCCACGACCTTTTCGGGGTTGGGCGCCGTCGAAACCTGTTCCAGGGACTTCGCGCCGAAGGGAACGGGCGTCGTGACGACCAGGCCGGGACGGGCCGTTTCCAGCGGCTTGTCCAGGGCCATCACGGCGGGCGTCCCCCGGGGGACCAGGAAGAAGACCAGGGCGCCGATCGCGACCAGGGCAATCGCCGCACCGACAAAGGCCGGGGCCTTCGACTTCGGCGGCGGCGCCTTCGCGGCCTCGACGGCTTCCTGCTGGACAGCCACCTTGACCTCGGCGTCGGCGACCTTGCGGCGCTTGCGTTCCTCGTAGTCCCGCAGGGCGTCCTCGCGCTTCCGGCGCTCTTCCTCGACACGGACGCGGGCCTCGGCGGCCTTGCGCTGCTCGTCCTCCTCGACCCGGTGCTTGTCGGCGTCTTCCTTGGCCCGCATGGACTGCATCAGGCGGTTGGTTTCCGTCTCCGTTTCGTCGCGGGTGCGATCCAGGATGTCCATCAGGACGGATCGCGCCTTCGGCGGCGGCGGCGGCGGCATGTCATCGCCGGACCCAGGGGGCGGGGGAACATCGTGCTGATCGGCCATGGTCGCTCCTCGCGTCACGGGACCTCGCCCGTACAGGCGCACGGAAGGATAGATTCCTGCAAGCGCCGCGTCAACCGATGGAGCCGGCGAAAGGGTGGATTGCGCAGGAACAGCGGCGTCACCGGGCCGTTCGTGCGTCCCAGGCGACGCAGCCGCGGCGCAGGAACCGGGCGCGATTCCGGAGGACATCCTCGACATACTGGAAATTCTTGGGAACCCGGTGCTCCTGGCGAGCGCGGGTCGGCATGCCGTGGCCCGCGTTGTACCCGGACAGCGCCGACACGAGGTTGCCGTCGAAGCGGTCCAGCCAGCGCGCCAGGACCTTCGCGCCGCACAGGGCATTCGACCGGGGGTCGAACAGGTCGCCGCACTCCAGTTTTTCGCCGATCCAGGGCAGCACCTGGGTCAGGCCCACGGCGGTGGCGCCCGAAATGGCGTTCGCGGCGAAGGCGCTTTCGACGCGCATCACCCCGATCAGCAGGCCCGCCTCGACGCCGGCGGCCTCGGCCGCGTCCCGGGCGATGCTCGCCACATCCTGGCAGGAAACGCGCCGGGGAACATAGGGGAAGGTGGCGAGCGCCCGACGCTCGGTCGGGATCGAGATTTCCTCGGACCGGCGTTGGTCCCGAGGGATCGGACGCTGGGGGACCACGACGGCCGCCACCGGCTGATAGGCCCGCGGCGAGTCCGGGGGTGCGGCATCCTCCAGCGGCAACGGCGGCGTCGCCCGGATCGAGGTCGTCGCCACCGGACCGCACGCCAGGACACCCAGCAGCAGCGACAGCAGGGCGGCCCGGACCGGCACACGCCCGGCCATCGCCCGCCCTTCGCCTGGATCCCTCGGCTCCGTCACGGACTGGGCCTCCCCGTGCAACGTCCGCTATCATCGCCCCGTGAAGCGAACGAGGCCAAGCCCGCGTCCAACCGCATTCCTGGTGGCGCTCGCCGTCGTGTCCCTGGCCCTCCAGCCCTGCGCCCTCGCCCGGAAGGCGCGCGTCCCGGCGAAAGCCCCGCAGCCCGTCGAAGCCCCACCCCCGGACCCGCTGGCCGGCGCCTGGCCGTCCCGGCAGGCTCCCCAACTGGGCGACGGCACGTTCCGTTCCGAACTGCTGGTGGCCGCCCGGCGCCTGGTGGGACTGTCGAACTCGTTCGACGAGGACGGCTTCCTGCGCCACCTGGCCTACGTGCTGGACCTGGCCTACAAGCGTGACCTGCCCGACGACGCCTGGGTGCGGACGGCCGTCCGCCGTGCCGCGGGCCGCGGCGTCCTGAAAAAGGATGCGAAGGCGCGGCCCGGAGACCTCGCCGTCTTTTCCATGGACCGGGCACGCCCCGGTTCCCCGAAGGCGGCCCGCCTGTTGATCGGCGTGGTCGAGTCGTCCTCGAAGGGGGTCGTGCGGTTCATCGCGCCCCTGGGCGACACCGTGTCCCGTGCCGTTGCCCGCCCCGGCAAGAAGGCGAACCCCGACGACACCGCGATCATCGAGTGCCGCACCGCCGAGCCCCCCCGCGCGCCGCCCCCGTCCCGGAAGGGCAAGGCGAAGGGAAAGGGGAAGGCCAAGGCCCCCAAGCCCCCGCGCGCCCTGCCCTGCCGAGCGGGCGAGATGTGGATCGGCCGGATCCCGGCCGACTCCCTGGCCCCGCTGTTCTGACGTGATCCCCTGCGAAATCGTGGCGTTCAACAGGGCCCGTCAGGACACTTCGACGATCTCGACGCGGTTCCGGCCCGTTTCCTTCGCCCGATAGAGCGCCTGGTCCGCCAGGGCCAGCAGGTGGGTCGGCGTCCGGTCGGCGCCGCAGGATGCCAGGGACGCCACGCCGATGCTGACGGTCATCCGCAGGATCTTCCCTTCGTAGGGAACCTCCATCCGCTCCACCGCGGCGCGGATGCGCTCGGCCAGCAGCCCGGCGGATGCCAGCGGAACCTCCCGGATCACCAGGACGAATTCCTCGCCGCCGTACCGTGCCAGCAGATCCTCGCGGCGGATCTGCTCGCCGACCAGGCCCGCCAGTCGCCGCAGCACCTCGTCGCCCGCCAGGTGGCCGTGGGTGTCGTTCACCTTCTTGAAGAAATCGATGTCCAGCAACAGGACGCACACGCCGGTGTCGTGGCGCACGGCATACGCGACTTCCTGGGCGAGGCGGTCCGACAGGTGCCGCCGGTTGAACATCCCGGTCAGCCCGTCCCGGACGCTGGCTTCGTACAACTGCACCAGGACGTCCTCCTCCTCGGAGGTGACCCGCTGGAACAGCATGCGGACGCCCGCCCCCAGCCGGAGCCGGTCGCCGTGCGCCAGCACGTGGCGCTGGATCTTCGCGTTGTTCACGTAGGTGCCGTTCAGCGAACCGCAATCCGCCACCACCCAGTCGTCGCCCTCGAAGGTGATTCGCGCATGGACCCGCGACAGCGTGGTGTCGGCGAACGCAATCACGCAGTCGTCGCCCCGGCCGATCGTCACCACGTCGTCGCGCAGCATGTGCACGTGCCCGGCATCCGCCCCGCTCATTTCCATCAGCAGGCCCCGATCCTTGCCCCCCGACGACAGGGAGGCCAGGTCGATGGGGCGCGTGAGGTTCGTCAGGGTGGGTTGCCGTGTGGGGACGGGCTCGGGGGGGAGGTCGCGCGGGTCGTCCATCGAGGTCCTCCTGGTTGCCTCGATTCTACGGCACTCCGACCGTGTCCGACTCGGACATGATCAGGGTTCCGCGTTCGAAGTTTCCCGGGGCGCCACAATCGCCGGTGACCAGGGCCGCCATGCACGGCGGTTCGACCCCGGCGGCCCGCAGGCGTTCATGCACCGCGCACCGCGCGCCGGCCGCGTCCCACTCCGCCTCCAGCGGCCAGGCCTCGCTGTCGATGCGGATCCCGATCCCGTCGTACGCGTTCACCCAGGTTCCGTCGGACGTGAACGGGGTGCCGTCCCCGCAGAAGTCCGCACGCAGCATCCTGGCGCACGCATGGTGATGCGGCGCCAGGGAGGTCATCACGCAACTCTTCTTCTTCTTCGCGACCGCGTCGTCGCACATGCGGCCCTCGACCCAGGGGGCGTAGCCCATGCCGACGCACTTGGCCAGCACGAAACCCTCGCAGGCGAAGGTGAACGCGTGCGGACTGGCCGCCCAGGAACCGCCTCCGGGGATGCCCTGGTGGTAGTTCCAGAGGCCCGCCAGCGGGATGGCCAGCACCGGGGCTCCGGTCTCGTCCACGCCGCACAGCGATTCCCACCGTCCGTCCGACGGGTAGGACACGGCATAGCGCAGGTACGGGGAGGCCGGGTCCGTGCTGGGCACGACGGCGGCGATCCGCAGCGGCACGGGGTCCCCGTCGTCCAGCGTGCCGTCGAAGGTCATGCCGACCACTTCGCGCTGGTTCTTCTTGAGGTCCAGGCTGCCGCCCAGGAAGGAGGTCGCGGTCAGTTTCAGATCCTTGCGGTTCCCCTTGGGCTGCCGGACGTCCTCCAGCGACACCGCGACGACGAACCGGTCGTCCAGGACCTTGCCGTTCAGCGACATCCCGTTCAGCCCTCGCCCGATGAGGTCCACCGCCATCAGGAACCTGGGGAGGGGTTCGAAGTGCAGCAGGGCCGAGGAGGCCCGCTCGACCGGCTGTCCTGGTTCCAGACCGGTCCCCTTGTCGCAGCCCGCGGTCGCCATCGCCACCACCAGTGCTGCCAATGCCATTCGCTTGCGGTTCATGATCGCCTCCCGCCGCTTCCGGCCTGGCTTGGACCCAACAGGAGGTACTGCAAGGCAGGTGCCACGCACTGTTCTGTTGAATTTCGGTGGCTTGTGCAGACGGCAGGCGGGAACGGAGTACCTCCGCGCCGATCCGGCACGCTGGTCCGGCGTGCCACGCAGATTCAGCGCGCCGGAAGGTCCGCGCACAGCCGGAAGCCGACGCTGACGTCCCGGAACGCCGGCTCGGGCGTTTCGCGATCCTCGGTGCGCGCGGAATTCCGATCGAAGTAGAACGA
The DNA here is from genome assembly GCA_903847405.1 of uncultured Myxococcales bacterium. Lineage (GTDB taxonomy): Bacteria > Myxococcota_A > UBA9042 > DTJE01 > DTJE01 > CAIZWN01. Next base: position 30,602 of record CAINDP010000075.1, read on the forward strand.
GCCCCCGCGGGCCGCATGGCCCTCGGGATCCACCGACGACACCGTCCACTCCCAGACGTTCCCCGCCATGTCGTCCAGGCCGAAGGGACTGCGGGAGGCGGGGTGCGACCCGACCTCGTCCGGCCCCATGGAATCCGGGCGCTTCCCGTAGGTTTCGTCGAAGTTGGCGTCGTCGGGCGCCAGGGCGTTCCCGTGGGGCCACAGGCGTCCGTCCGCGCCCCGGGCCGCCCGCTCCCATTCGAGGTCGGTGCACAGGCGCGCGCCCCGGACGCGGCCGGTGGACGCCAGCCAGACGGCGTAGGCCGTCGCGTCTTCGACGGAAACGCCCACCACCGGGAACCGTTCCCAGTCCTGTTCGGCCCCGCGCTCCCGGCCCGGGTAGACCAGGGGTTCGCCCGTCCTCACGCGCCAGGTGCGCACCGAGGGCTTGAACTCCAGTTGCCAGGCCCCGTCCTTCAACGCGCCGAACACCAGCGCCCCCTCGAACCCGCCGGCGTGGACCGCCGGCAACCGGCGTCCGCGTTCGGCCGGGGGGAGCGCCTCCAGGAATGCTATCCAGTCGGCGAAGGTGGTTTCGTGCCGGGCGATCAGGAAGGGGCCGGTCGAAACCTCGTGCAGCGGCACCGCGTGCAGGAAGCCCCGGCGCTGGGCATCGTCCGCCGCGCTCCCGAACAGGAAGCGGCCGGCGGGAACCGCCACGAACCCGGGCGGGACGTCGCCCTCCGCAGGCAGCGTCACGTCCAGTTGCAGCGCCCCGCCGCGCTTCACCAGGAAGGGCAGGACCACCGGGGCGCGACCGGGCGCCCGGACGGTGACGCGGTAGGACCCCGGGGCCAGGGACAGGCGCTCCCAGGGAGCCTCGCGCGGGGCCGGAACCGGTTCCAGGGACATGCGGCCGATCCCGTCCTGCAGGGTGCGTTCGAGGGTCGTTTCGGCCTCGGGAGGAACGGTCGCGAGGTCCACGCTGCCGGACGCGGCCCAGCCGGCCATCCGCTCCCCTCCGGCGTCGTACAGCGCCAGGCGGGACAGCAGTTCCTCCAGCGCCGAATCCTGGTGGCGGGCCTCGGCCAGCAGCGCCCGCTCGTACAGGACGTCGGCGAACCGTGCCCGGACCAGCTCCCGGGAAGGGTCCAGCGCCACCGCCGGTTCCAGTTCGCGATCCGCCCGGACCAGGGCCTCGGCGACCCGGCCCCGCAGTTCCTGGACCTGGTCCCAGTCGGCCTCCGCGGCCACGCGTTCCCGCCGATCGAACCGGGCAAACGCCTGCTGTTCCTGCCGCTCCAGGATGCCCGACAGGGATCGGGACTCGTCCATCGCCACGGCTGCTGCGGCGATGCGCCTGTTCACCTGGGCGGCGACGTCCATTGCCGCCTTCACGCGCACGACGCCCCAGGTGGCCGCGAGGGCCAGGACCACCGCAAGGGCCACGCCGGACAACACCCATCGGACACGCACCTGCGCCCGTCGGGACGCCTGCAGGAATTCCACCTCGGCGGGAGCCAGGCCAGACGGGTTCACCGCGGCGGCCTCGTCCAGCAGGCGCCCGCTCCACAGGGCTTCCCGCGCCCGGCCCAGGCGTTCCCACTCGGCCCGCGCCGCGACGATCCGCTCCCGGACGATCCGCGTGCCCGCATCGACTGTCAGCCATTGCGACAGGGTTCCCCACCCCTGGAGGAGCGCCTCGTGGGCCAGTTCGCACGAGGGGCCCTCGGGGGTCTCCCGGGCAACCACCAGGCGTCCCTGGACCAGGGCGTCCAGCGTCGCCGCGGCCTCGGGGTCCCCGCCGGCCAGGTCGTCGGGGGAACTCCGGGACCGGGTACCGCCGGCCGTCACCAGGCGCAGCAGCATCCGCCGGGCGCACTCGCGCTGCCGCGGGCGCAGGCGGGCCAGGATGTCGTCGGCGTGCATCCCCAGGGCGCCTCCGACGCCTCCCAGGGCCTCCAGCGACGCCTGGGTGACGATGCGCCGATCGACGTCCCGGGCATCCCACAGCCGTTCCAGGGCGAACTGCAGCAACGGAAGTCCGCCCTCTGCCTGGACCGTGGACCGCACCAGGGTCGCGACCAGTTCCTCGGATTCGAACGTCACGCCCAGGGCCAGGGCAGGACCGGTCACCGCGTCCCGGACCCGCTCGGCCGACAGGGGCCTCAGGAAGAAGAGGGAACGGGCGATCGCATCGCCGATGGACGGAAGAGCCGCGACACGCCCCAGGAAATCCCCTCGCACCGTGGCCAGCGTCCGGACCCCGGGGGTCGGCTGGGTGATCCACCCCAGCACCTCGGAAAAGGCGGCAGCCTCGGCCGGTTCGGCCAGCGTCACCAGTTCCTCCAACTGGTCCACGAACACGATCAGCCCACGGTCCGACCCCAGGGTGCGACGCAGCAGGCGCCCGAAGGAATGGGCGCCGTCCGCCTGGGCGGCCCCCCATTCCTCGTCCGGCACGCCCAGGCAGCCAGCCATCCCGGCCGCCAGCGCAGCCATCGGGCGCCTTCCCGGGACCATCGTGATCACGGACCAGGAACGCCCGCCGGCCAGCCATTCCCCGGCACGCGGCAGCACGCCCGCCCGGCACAGCGAGGACTTGCCCAGCCCCGAGTCGCCGGCGACCAGCACCAGCGGATCGGTCGACAGACCTTCCAGCAGGGACCGGATCTCGGAGTCGCGGCCGAAGTAGAACGCGCGGTGCTCGGCTTCGAAGGGCCGCAACCCCCGGTAGGGATTCCCTTCCGGCAGGCCGACGGCCGGCTGCGGCGCCGTCAGCCGGACCAGCGCCCCGCGGACCTCCACCGCCGACGGATAGCGGTCCGCCGGATCGCGCCGAAGACAGTGGTCCACGATGGCGGCGAAGGCCGGGTCCACCCCGGGCGCGACGCGGGCCAGGGGTTCGGCGTCCCGGCCGATCGCGAGGTCCCGCAACTCGGCCAGCGTACCGGCTTCGTGGGGAGGACGGCCGACGCACAGGACATACAGCAGGACGCCCAGCGAATACACGTCCGACGCGAAGTCCGCGGTGAAGCCCATCCAGGCCTCGGGCGCCATGAAGGCCGGCGTGCCCAGCGCCTTTCCCGGCGCCGTCTGGAGGGCGGGATCCATCCCGGCGACGGAGGACAGGCCCGGCCCCTCGTCCAGGAGGTCCGGCAGGGTGACCTGCACGGTCGCGCCGGCGACGGGAGGTGCGGTACGGACCGCAGCGGTCGCCGGCACCGGCCGGGGTGTCCCTGGATCGTCCCGAGGCGGCTCCAGGCCCTCGACCGCGCCCGCCGTGGATCGTCCCGAGGCGGCTCCGGCTCCAGCGAGAGTTTCCTGCGGAAACCCATCGCTTACGCCTGCGCGCTCGGGAGGCTCAACGGAGTGATCCAGCAACCGGGCGACCCCGAAGTCCAGGATCTTGACCGTCCCGTCCGCCGCCTCGATGGCGTTGGCGGGCTTGATGTCCCGGTGGACGACGCCGGCCCGATGGGCCGCGGCCAGCCCCCGGGCGATGTCGACCCCGATTCGCAGGGCCCGCTGCCAGGGCACGGGGGTTTCCAGGCGATCCAGCGGGACGCCCTCGACGAATTCCGACACCAGGTACGGAAGGCCGTCGATCTCGCCGACGCGGTAGACCGCAACGATGCAGGGATGCTGCAGGCGGGCGATCGCCCGCGCCTCGACCAGGAACCGGCGCCGCGACTCCTGGTCCGGGTCGGCCACGGACAGGAACTTCACGGCGACGGGCCGCTCCAGCAGGGTGTCCACGCCCAGGTACACGCGCCCCATGCCGCCTTCGCCGATCAGGCGGGTCAGCCGGTACCCGTCGAATTCCTGCGGGAACGCATCCGTGCTCATGGATCGAGGTCCTTCCCGGGCCCGGACCCGCGGCCGGGGGGATTGATCCCGAACTCCGACAGGCGGGTCACGAGGGTCCGCAACGGCATGGACAGCAGCCGCGCCGCCTCGACACGCACGCCGTCCGTCGCGGTCAGCGCCTGCAGGATGCGCGTGCGCTGCAGTTCCCGCACCTCGTCGGCAAGCCGCATGTGACGGCGACGCTCGAACGGTTCGAAGCCCCCGCCAGGCAATGCCGCACCCAGCGCCCCCTGCGGATCGCCGGCCAGCCAGGGCGCCGCATTCCGGGCCACCTCGACGGGGATGTGCTGGGGAAGAAGGATGTCGCCGTCCATGGTCGCGGCACAGAAATCCATCAGGTTCTTCACTTCGCGGACGTTCCCGGGCCAGTCGTGCAGGACCAGGCGACGCATCGCGTCGGTCGAGATGGAGGGGGTGTTGCGGCCCTTCGCGGCGAACGCGGCCTCCAGGAAGTCGCGCGCCAGCACCGGCACGTCCAGCGGTCGGTCCCGCAGCGGCGGAACGGTCAGTCGCGCGGAGGCCAGGCGGTAGTACAGGTCCCGCCGGAACCGCCCTGACAGCACGTCGCCCTCGAGGTCCCGGTTCGTGGCCGCGACGATGCGCACGTCGACGGGCCGCTCGACGACGGCCCCGACACGCGCTACCCGCCGGGTTTCCAGCACGCGGAGCAGCTTGGGCTGGACGTGGGGCGGGCACTCGCCGATCTCGTCCAGGAGGACGGTCCCGCCCTGGGCCGCTTCCAGGAGCCCTTTCTTCGTCGTCGCGGCCCCGGTGAAGGCGCCCCGCTCGTGTCCGAACAGCTCGCTTTCGAACAGGGTTTCCGCCACGGCGGCGCAGTTGATGGCCAGGAACGGGCGCCCCTGCCGCGCGGACCATTCGTGCAGCGCCAGGGCCACCATTTCCTTGCCGACGCCCGTTTCCCCCTCGACCAGGACCGGGAGATCGCTGGCGGCCAGGCGCTCCACCAGTTCCAGCAGCCGACGCATCGCGGGATCGGCGGCCAGCAGGGGCCGTTCGCCCACCGCGTATCGGACGATGACCGAGGACACCGCCGCCACGTCCCCCGTGACCGCCGTGGAGGCCGCGTTCCTGGCGCCCGTCAGCAGGCCGTCCACGTCGTGGGCGTCGGTCGGGCACAGCGAGTAGCCCGCGCGGACGCCGGGCACATGCGGCAACGCCGCCTCCAGGGCCCGGCGGGTCGGCAGCACGGCGGCTTCCGCGGTCTCGGGCAGGATCACCGCGATTTCGGCGGCCCCGTCCCAACTGATCACGTCCACCTGGCGCAGGCTGGCGCCGACGGCCTCCACGGCGGCAACCAGGTCCCCGGGCGCCGCACGCCCCAGGCGGACGACGATCACGGCCAGCGAACCGCGGGACCGGAGGCACCGTTCGACCTCCTGGCGCAGGCGCGTCCGGAAGGGGCCGGGATCCAGCAGCGCGCGCCGCGTGCCTCGGCCGGGCCGATCGTGGAAGACCAGCGAGATGGAGCCCAGGGTGATGGAATCCCCCGACGCCAACGCCCGGGGCTCCGCGAGGGGTTCGTCGTTCAGCAGCACGGGGGCGTCGGCGGCCGGCAGCAGGACGACATCGGCGGCGCCCAACCGCAGCGTCGCGTGGACGGGAAGCAGGCCCGGGTCCTGCAGCAGAACGGTCGCGAGGGGCCCTGCCCCCAGGATCGCCTCCCCCTCGTCGGGCAGGGGGAGCAGTTCGGACGAGCCCGCCCGGAACACCATCAGCCAGGGTCGATCCGCCGGAAGCGCGCCGGTCGCCGGAGGAACCGGTCCCACGCGTCGCCTGTCCCGCCAGCCCATGCTGCACACTCCGCCTGCAGGTTCCCCCGGAAGGTCCAATCGACGACCGCAGGGAATTCGAAGCGACAGCATACCATGAAGGTCACACGACCTTGACGTCGCCGCCGGGCAGTTCGGAAAGGAAGATCGAAGGCCGGCCGGCCTCCAGTTGACCGTAGCGGACCCGGGTCGAGGCGTAGGTCAGGTACAGCCCGTCGCGGGCCCGGGTCATGGCCACGTACATCAGGCGGCGCTCCTCCTCCATCGCGGCGCGATCCAGGCCCGCGTCGAACCCCCGGCCCTTGGCCTGCCGGTTCGTCAGGGGGAACAGGCCGTCCTCCAGGCCGCACACGCACACGTAGTCGAATTCGAGGCCCTTGGCCGCGTGGACCGTCATCAGGCTGATGGCGTCGCCACTGCCGTCGTCGTCCAGCGGCTGCACCAGCGACACCCGGTCCAGCCACGTGCGCAGGTCCGGCTGGCCGCTCTGCTGCTCGAACTCCCGGACCGACGACAGCAGTTCCATCACGTTCTCGACGCGGCTCTGTCCCTCGGCCGATTCGTCGGCGGCCAGGTGCTGCAGGTACCCCGTCCGGTCCAGGACCGCCTGCACGACATCCCCGGCCCGGGCGTCGCGAGCGAACATCGCCAGGTCCGTGATCAACTCGATCAGCGTCCGCACCTTCCGCTGCAGCGCCGGCCCCCCCTGATCACCGATCGTGGCCAGGGCGTGCAGCAGTTCCACCTGGTCCTGGTCCGCCCGCGCACGGGCCTTGTCCAGCGTGGTCGCGCCGATGCCGCGCGGGGGCGAGTTCAGCGCCCGTTCCAGGCCCAGGCGGTCCAGGGGGTTCACCAGCAGGCGCAGCCAGGAGATGACGTCCTTGACCTCCTTGCGCTGGTAGAACTTCATGCCGCCGACGACCTTGTAGGCGATCCGGCGGGACCGCAGGGCGTCTTCGAACACGCGCGACTGCGCGTTCGTGCGGTAGAAGATGGCCATCCGGGACAGCGGCGTCCCCTCGGCGGTGCGCCGGGCCATCTCGCGCACGACGTACTGGGCTTCGAGGACCTCGTTCAGCGCCCCGTGGACGCGCACCGGCTCGCCGTCCCCGCGCATCGCGGCCAGATCCTTGGCGTGGCGCTTGCGGTTGAACCCGATGACCCGCGCCGCGGCGGACAGGATGGGCGTGCGGCTGCGGTAGTTGCGCCCCAGCGTGACCACCACCGCCTCCGGGTACTCCTTCGGGAAGTCCAGGATGTTGTCCACCCGCGCACCGCGCCACGAGTAGATGGACTGGTCGTCGTCGCCCACCACGCACAGGTTCCGGTGGGTGCCCGCCAGGATCTTCAGAAACTCGTACTGCGCGACGTTCGTGTCCTGGAACTCGTCCACCAGCAGGTATTCGTACTGCGACTGCAGCTTTTCGCGGATGTCGGCGTGCTGCTGCAGCATCCGCAGCGAGCGGGCCAGGAGGTCCCCGAAATCCATCGCCCCGGCGGCCTTCAGCTCGGCCTGGTAGGCGGTGAACACGTCGGCCAGTTGCCGTTCCCGGGGCGTCCGCGGTTCGGGCGCCTCCAGCAGGCCGTCGTTCTTGCAGGCATCGATGTAGTGCGAGTAGGCGCGCAACCCATCCCGGGGGAGTTCCATGTTCTTCAGGACCCGCCGCAGGGCGCTTTCCGTGTCGTCGTCATCGTAGATCACGAAGCTGTTCGGGTACCCGATCCGTTCGGCGTTCATGCGCAGCAGGCGCAGCCCGATGGAATGGAACGTGCCCATCCACTTGGGGGCGTCCGCGCCGCCCAGCAGGACCTCGACGCGCTCGCGCATCTCGGCCGCGGCCTTGTTCGTGAAGGTCACGGCCAGGATCCGCGACGGCCACACCGCCCGGGCCCGGACCAGCCAGGCAATCCGCCGCGTGATGACCCGCGTCTTGCCGCTGCCCGCGCCTGCCAGGATCAGCAGGGGGCCCCGCTCGTGCGTCACTGCGCGGCGCTGGTCCTCGTTCAGGCCTTCCAGGATGTCTTCGCAATCGGGGGGGATCTGCATCGCGGCTCGCTTCCTCGTGGGGGATGGGGATGGCGGGCCCGAAGGCCCCGCCCAGGTGGGTCTACTCGACGGTCACGGATTTGGCAAGGTTCCGGGGCTGGTCCACGTCCGTCCCCTTCAGGTCCGCCACGTGATACGCGAACAACTGCAGCGGGATGGTGGCGACCAGGGGCGTCAGCAGCGGCGGGCAGGCCGGGACGCGCATGATGTCGTCCACCCGCTCGGCCACGTCCACGTCGTTCGTGCTGATCATGGCCAGCAGCCTGCCGTTGCGGGCGCGGACCTCCTCGAGATTGCTGACCGTCCGGGCGTACCAGGGCCCCTGGGGGACCAGCACCACGGTCGGGAACGTTTCGTCGATCAGGGCGATGGGGCCGTGCTTCATTTCCCCGGCGGAGTAGCCCTCGGCGTGGATGTACGAGATTTCCTTCAATTTCAGCGCGCCTTCCAGAGCCACCGGGTGCAGCAGGCCGCGCCCCAGGAACAGGACATGGGCGAAGTGCATGTAGCGCTTGGCCAGCATCCGGATTTCCACGTTTTCGCGCAGGGCCTCTTCCATCAGGCCCGGGACGGTCAGCAGATCGCCGATGTGCCGCTGGACGTCGGCCGCCGACAGCACACCCCGGGCGCGTCCGATCGCCAGCGCCAGCAGGTACAGCGTCACGATCTGGGTCGTGAACGCCTTGGTGGACGCCACGCTGATTTCGGGACCCGCGTGGGTATGGATGACGTGGTCGGCATCCCGGGCCAGCGACGACGCCACGACATTGCAGATGGCCAGCGTCCGGGCGCCCGCGGCCCTGGCATCCCGTTGCGTCCGCAGGGTGTCCAGCGTTTCGCCGGACTGGCTGACCGACACGAACAGTTCCCCGGGGCGCAGCAGGGCCACCGCCGGATCGTACTCGCTGGCCAGGTGGACCTCGACCGGCACGCCCGCGAGGGTGCTGATCAGGTGCCGCCCCACCAGCGCCGCGTGGTGCGACGTCCCGCACGCCGCCAGGTGGACGCGGTCCACCGACGCCAGGTCGTCCCGGGTCGGGCCCTCGGCGTCGAAAACGATTTCGCCGCTTTCCACCGAAACCCGGCCGCGCATGGTGTCGATCAGCGCCCGGGGCTGCTCGTGGATTTCCTTCAGCATGAAGTGCTTGAAGCCGCCCTTTTCCGCCATGGCCGGCGTCAGGTCCACGTGGATGCGCCGGGCCTCGACCATCGCCCCCGAGGCGGCGTCGAACGCCTGGTACCCGCCGGCGGTGACGACGCCCAGTTGGCCGTCCTCGACGATCACGACGTCCTGCGTGAAGCCCAGCAGCGCGGGGATGTCCGACGCCACCAGCATTTCGCCGTCACCCACGCCCACGACCAGGGGCGACTGGTTCCGGGCCACGATGATGCGGTCCGGTTCGCGCACGCTGAGGACCGCGATGGCCCAGGAACCATGGACGCGCAGCAGGGCATGCCGCACCGCTTCGGCCAGCGGAAGGCCCCCCTGCAGTTCCCGATCCACCAGGTGGGACAGCACCTCGGTATCCGTTTCGGACGTGAAGATCCGACCGGCCGCCCGGAGGTCCGCCCGCAGGGCCAGGTAGTTTTCGATGATGCCGTTGTGGACCAGGACGACGTCGCCGGCACGGTGGGGGTGTGCGTTTTCCTCGCTGGGACGCCCGTGGGTGGCCCACCGGGTGTGGCCGATGCCCAGTTTCCCGTGGAGGGGACTGGCCTCCAGACTGGCCTGGAGCCGTCCCAGTTTGCCCGTGGCGCGCCGGACGACGATGTCGTCACCCTGCAGCACGGCCAGCCCGGACGAGTCGTAGCCCCGGTATTCCAGGCGGCGCAACCCGTCCATCAGGAGGGGCGCGCATTCGCGCGGGCCGACGTAGCCCACGATTCCGCACATGTCACAACCTCAAGAACCAGATGTCATCGACCTTGGTCAGGTGGATGCGCATGGTGAAATGGCGCTTCCCTTCGGGGACGTCAAGGGCGAACGAGGCCGTGAGGTCCGCTTCGTCCCCGGTGCGGTGCAGACCCGTGCCCACCACCTTGCCTTCGGACAGCACGTCCTTCACCCGGGGATGAAGGTCCAGGGTCCGTGCCAGCAGGAACTCGAAGAAGCGTTCCTTGGGGACCGCGATCAGCAGCGCGGCGTCCCGGACCTCCAGGAAATCCATCGCCTGCTGGCGGAAGACCGGCTCGCCGCCCGCGCGGTCCAGGGCGCCCGTCTTCAGCCCGGCGAGGTCGTCCGGGAAGATCCGCTTGGACGCGGAGGCGTTCTGCCCCTGGCGCAGGTCCCCCAGGTAGCCGAAGAACGCCCCGCGGATGTCCTCGCGCGCCGGGTCGCGGATGGCCCACGACAACAGCACGGACACCACCGCAAGGACCGCGACCAGGGCCATCAGCACTCGTTTCGGAATCGACAGCATCGACGCCTCCGGGAACCCAGGGTCAATCCAGTTCGATCTTCTTGATCCGTTCGTACGGCTCGTGGGACTCGACGGGCGGGACCGCCGCGGGCGGTTTCCCTTCGTCCGCCACGGCCCGGCTTGTCGCCGGTTCCGGAACCGGCTCCGCGACGGGAATCGCCGGGTCCGGGGACGGCTCGCGCCCCAGGACGTACGCCAGCATCAGGCCGTGGACCAGCGGCACCAGCCGGTCGCCGCCGCCGGCCAGGAAGGCCAGGATTTCGAATTCGCGATCCTCGCGGGACACGACGGCCGCACGCAGCCCCTCCCGCGCCCCGTCGTCCAGCGACGCCCGGGCCGCGGTCCCGTCCACCATCCGGGCGCCGGTGAAGTCCGCCCCCGACAGGTTCGCGTCGTCCAATTGCGTGCGGACCAGCAGGGCATCCCGGAACCGCGCGCCGCCCAGGTCCGCACCGCGCAGATCGGCGTCCACCAGGACGGCGCCGGTGAAGTCCGCCCGGGACAGCACGGCGTTGCCCAGGCGCCGGTTTTCGAACCGGGGCCGCACCAGCACCGCGCGAACGAACCGTGCGTTGTAGAGGCTGGAGCCGAGGAAGGCCGGGGCCACCAGGGTGGCGCCCTCGAAGTCCGCGTTGTCCAGGGGGCATTCCTCGAACCGGACGCCCAGCAGATCCGCGCCGCGGAAGGAGGCTTCCACCGCCTGGCACCCCCGGAAGACCACGTCGTCCAGGCGGGCCTGCGACCACCGGGACCCGCGCATCGCCGCGCCCGACCACTGGCTGTTCCGGGCCCGGAGGCCCATCAGCGACGCGCCGGCCAGGCCCACCTCGACGAACTCGACGTCCTGGACCATCACGCCGTCCATCGACAGGGCGCAGAGGTCCACGCGGCGCACGACGCACCCGGTGAGGGCGCGGTCGGCCAGCGCCCGCTCGATTTCGCCTGCTGTTTCGACCCTGCGCCCGCCCGCAGCCATCGACACTCCCCGGGGTCCGCGACCTTCACTGCCTGCGATTCACCGGCCCGAGCACGCCCGAACGTTCACTTCTGCAGCGGCACGCGGACGTCGGTCGGCCCGACGATGGCCGCCTTCGAACTGGTCACGTCGGCAACCGCCTCGAACCCGCCGTCGGGGCTCCACCCCAGGACCAGCGTGCGCTGGGCCGTCTTGACCTTTTCCCCGGGGTTCTGCTGCGGGGTGACGCCCGTCAGGACCAGCATCGCGGGCTTGCTCTTCGTCACGGACCACTTCAGGTTGAAGAACGTCGGCGTGTTGACGCTGGGCTCGATCGCGTCCTCGATGCCGTCCTCGACGAAGGAGTCCAGTTCGACCCGCTCGCCGTCCAGGACGAACAGCCGCTGCACGATGCCCAGTTCCTTGCACTGGCACTCGGCCTCGGGCAGCGTCAGGGACAGCACCAGGACCTGCAGGCCCTTGCCGATGCCCTTCAGTTCGTCCCGGGACTCGATCTTGTATCCGCGGATCGTGTAGTTCTTCAGGATGAACATCGGGCGATCGTCATCCGAGGCCGCGGCCGACGCCTGGGCCCGGGCCGCGCCCGCCGTCGATGCCACGATCACCGCCAGGATCAGCCCCAGTGTGCGCCTCATTGCCCCCCTCCTCGCGGACCCGAAGGCCCTTCCTGTTCGATCTGGAAACCGTGGGATCAAAGCACACGGGCGCGGGTGCGTCAAACGGCGGGCGGGGGCGGGGTTCTGACAGGACGGGGGCGTGGGGCAGGGGGCAGGGGGCGGGGGGGCGTCCACGTCGACGTCCACGTCTACGACCACGTCCACGTGCACGTCCACGAGAACGTCGACGAGGAGTTGCGGTGGAGGCGGCAGTGCGTTTGCCGTACGCGGCGGAGCCGACTACCATGTCGCCATGACCGACGACGGCCCCGGAATCCGGATCCTTTCGCTGGTGGCGCTGCTGCTGGATCGGCGCCAGCCCGTCACGCTGACCTGGATCCAGGAGCACATGGAAGGGGCGTACGGCCCGTCCGAGCTGGACGCCCGCGATGACGCGACGCGAAAAGCCTTCGAGGCGGGACGACGCAAGTTCCTCCGGGACCAGGAACTGCTGGCCCGCCTGGGCCTGCGCATCGTCTTCCTGAGGGCCGGCGACGACGACGAGGAGGCGGGGTACCTGTTGAACGCGGACGCGTTCCGGACCCCCGAACTGCGCCTGGACGCATCCGAGGCCGAAGTGGTGCGCCTGGCCGCGTCCCTGGCGGGCGGCGTCGAGGGATTCCCCCTGGGTTCCGACTTGGCGCTGGCCCTGGCCAAGCTGTCGGCCCTGGCGGCCGGCCTGGACCTGTTGCCGGGTGACGGCCACGTCGCCGCCGCCTGGTCCTACCGGCACAGCCTGGCGGTGCGTGCGCCCCACCTGGACGCGATCCTGCCGATGGTGGCCGAGGCCGTCGTCGAGCGCCGGCGCGTCCGCCTGTGGTACCGGGCCCTCCGGGCCGAGGGGGAAACCGAGCGCCTGCTGGACCCCTGGGGCCTGTTCCTGCGCCGGGGCGTCTGGCACCTGGTGGGCTGGTGCCACCTGCGCCAGGAGGTCCGGCTGTTCGACGCCCACCGGATCCGCCAGGCCCGCCCCGAGGGCTCCGAGGACGCCTTCCAGCCCGCCCCGGGCTTCGACCTGTCGGCCTGGGCCCGCCGGGAACCCTGGGAACTGGCGATGCACGCACCGATGACCGTGACCCTGCGCCTGGAACGGACCGTGGCCGGCCTGTTCCACCCGGGCCAGGGGGGCGCCCGGACCACGGCATCCACGCCGGACGGAGGACGCACCGTCGAGGTGACGGCCACCAACCTGGACTCGCTGCTGGGCCTGGTCCTGTCGCTCTGGGGCCGGGCGGTCGTCCTGGGTCCCCCGGAAGCGGTTTCGGCCTTCGACGCGCTGGTGGACCGGGTGCTGGCGGCCCACGCCGGGGAGGCCGTGCCATGAACCCGACCGCACGGGACATCGAGCGTCTGCAATTGATCCTGGCGACCCTGCGCCGGGCCGGGGGCCGGATGAAGGTGGGCGACCTCGCGGCGCGGGTCGGCCTGTCCCGCACGGACCTGGCGGACGCCGTCGCCCGCCTGCAGATGGTCCACGGCGACGACCAGCGCGGGTACGAGTTCGTGGACATCGACATCGACGGCGACACCGTGGATCTCAGCCCGAACCTGGACCAGGGCCTGGGGCGCCGGCCGCTGCCCCTGACGCCGTCGGAGTTCGCGGCGCTGGCCGTGGCGGTCCGCGCCGCCTGCGCGGGCCCGGCCGCACTGCTGGGGCGCGAGGCGTCCGACATCCTCGCCAAGGTCCTGCCGCACGTGGCGCATGCCGGCAGCGGCGCGCCTTCCCCCGAGGCCGTCGCGCTGGAGGCGCCCACCGCGGAAGACGGGCGCCGGGGCGACGTCGCCGCCGCCGTCAAGGCCGGCGAGGAACTGGAAATCGAGTACTGGTCCGCGTCCCGGGACGAGGTCACCCGGCGGCCGGTGGCGCCCCTGGGCCTGGTCCACCGCGACGGCAACTGGTACCTGGACGCGATCTGCCTGCTGCGGGGCGACGAGCGGCGCTTCCGGATGGACCGGATCGTCGCGTGCCGCCGGACGGGACGGAAGGCCGCGCCTCCTCCTGCGCTCCCGGGTCAAACAGCCCGACGCCCCGATCCGCGCCCCCGGGCAGAGCCCCCGGTCGCAGTCGTGCGGTTCGCGCCCCGGGTCGCACCCTGGGTTCGCGAGCGGTACGAACCGGCCGCAATGACGACGCTTCCGGACGGGGGTGTCGACGTGCGCATTCCGTACGATTCCCAGGTGTTCCTGGCCGGGTGGGTCCTGTCCTTCGCCGGGGCCGCCACGGTGGTCGAGCCCCCCTCCCTGCGGGACGAAATCCGGCGCCGCCTTTCACGTTCCTTCGGTCGTCCCGTCAATTGACACTCCCCGGCCGTGCGGCTAGAGTAGGCCGCCCGCCAAAGGGAGCGAGGTGTACCCATGAGAATCACGTGGTTGGCCGGTACGCTGGCCCTGTCCCTTTGGGTCGTTCCGGCGATGGCCGGCACCTCCGGAGGGACCGAGGCACCGGCGACGCCTGCCGTCCAGGCCGCACCTGCCCCGGCCGCACCCGCGGCCCAGGCGGTCCCCGCGCAGAACGGCGACGCGCTGCCCGGCATCGATGATCTGCTGGCCCGCAAGGCCGACGACGTCGCGCAGGACTGGGCCCCGGCGCCCCCCCCGGCCGCCCGGCAGGTCTACCCCTGGTTCGAGCACCACGGCTACTTCCGCCTGCGGGTCGACGGCTTCTGGCGCGCCCACCTGGGCACCGATGCCCAGGCCGACGGCGTGACCGTGAACACCTCGGCGTTCCGCCCGCCCCTTTCGGCCAACGCCAAGAACGACCGCCGTGGCGAGGACTGGATCGCCGGCGCCAACATGCGCCTGCGCTGGGCGCCCATCCTCCACGTGGCCAAGGGCCTGTCCATCCACACGGAAGTGGACGTCCTGGACAACCTCATGCTGGGCAGCACCCCGGACTCCAACCCGAACAGCGCCGGCACGCCGCTGTCGATCTTCAGCCGCAGCCAGGCCGCGGCCAGCGCCAGCAATTCCGGCAAGGACCCGGTCACGGTCAAGCAGGCCTACGTGGTCTGGACCCCGGTCGAGCCGAAGGACGAAAAAGGCTTCCTGCTGCAGTTCTCGGGCGGCCGCATGGCGCGCAACTGGGGCTTGGGCATGGTGGAAAACGCCGGCCAGGACCTGGACGCCGACTTCGGAACCTACCAGGATCGCGTGAACGTCCTGACCCGCATCGGGGGCATGTACGCCGAACTGGGCTACACCTGGGCGGCCACCGGCCCCACGACCGCCGACCCGTCCCAGCCCTACGGCGAGCCCCACGACCTGTCCTCCAGCGACAACGTGTTCGACATCTCCCTGGCCCTGTTCAAGCGCGCGGACAGCGAGGCCGAGCGCCAGGCCCGGTTCCGCCGGCTGGTCGTGCAGAACAAGCCCGTCGTGGACGGCGGCCTGTACCTGACCTTCCGGAAGCAGGACCTGGACGTCCAGACCCAGTCGTACTCCACGGCGACCACGTCTGCCGCGACGACGGCCTACGACGCCGTGACGCTGGAAAAGCGCGACGCCTGGATGCTGACCCCGGACCTCTGGCTGAAGCTGGAGTGGAAGCCCTCCCTGAAGGAAAACGTCCGCATCGAACTGGAAGCCGCCGGCGTCTTCGGCAAGATCGCCAGCGTACCGCGGTTCAAGTACGACAAGGCCCAGAGCCTCTGGGTGCGCGACGGCCAGGCGAAACTGGACATCATGTCCTTCGGCGGCGCCATCGAGGGCGAGTACGTCCGCGGCGCGATCTCGACCGGCATGAACGCCGGCTTCGCCACGGGCACCGACGCCCCGTGGTGGGGCTACGCCGATCGCAGCAACGTCACGACCAACAAGAACCTGACCAGCCTGAGGTCCTTCTATTTCCATCCCGACTACCGGGTGGACCAGATGCTGTTCCGGCGCTGTGTCGGCACCGTCACGAATGCGTGGTACGTCAAGCCCTTCATCCAGTACGACCTGTTCGAGGGCGAGCAGGATGCCCTGGCCGGGCGCCTGGAAGTCCTGTACGCACGGGCCTTCGAAAAGAACGCGACCCCCGGCAAGGACCCGAACCTGGGCGTCGAGATCGACCTCAAGTTGTTCTACGAAGAAAAGGGCTCGTTCTTCGCCGGGATCGACTGGGGCGTCCTGTTCCCGCTGAAGGGCTTCGACATGCCGGCCGAATACGGCTGCGCCCCCGACGCCGCCGGCAACCCGGTGGCCTGCCACGCCGCCCGCAGCGCCCGCTGGTCGATGTCCATCCGCGGCCGGTTTGGAGTCATGTTCTGATCCCCCCGCACCCCCGGAATACCCCTCGGAATTTGGAAAAGAGTTTCGCAGTGTGTAAGGATTGCGCACCCAAGGGTTTGTCCAAAACGGAGGCAAACCGGATTCCAGTGCCTTTTCCGGGTCCTACCCATCGCACCTGCGATCCGGAGAATGGCATGGAGTTTGCTCTGATCCGGGGTGCCGTTGGAGGGTCTTCATCGATGCGTTCAACGTCCAACAACCGGGGCTTCAGCCTGGTCGAGTTGATGGTCACCATCGCGATGATGGGCATCCTGGCCGTGATCGCCCTACCGTCGGTCATGGAAGCGTTGCAGCGACGCGAAGTGGTGGACGCGCGCCAGGCCGTTCTGGACCTGGTGGAATTCTCGCGGGTCCAGGCCGCTTCCCGCAACCTCGCCTACGAGATCCGGGTGACGGCCGGCTCCGATGACCAGCCCGGCAGTTTCCAGGTGCTGGAGAACCGCAGCCCGGCCTGCATCGGGTTCGAAACCGCGGGATCCCCGGCTCTGCTGGTGCGGACGCTGGACCTGGCCAAGGACTTCCCGACCGTCCGGGTGATTTCCGCGGATCCGACCGTCCCGCTGTGCTTCAAGCCCGACGGGCGCGTGTTCCAGGTCGACAACGACAACACGCCCAGCATCATCACGTCCACCAACGACTACGCCGGCGGGAACGCGCAGATCAAGATGCAGCGGATGAACCGGTTGCACCGCCCGGAAGGACCGACCCACGCCGTCGTCATTCCGTTCAGCGGGCTGGCGCGGGTGGTGGTGGAATGACATCCCGACCCGACGACACGCTCCCGGATCGCAGCCAGGCCGCCCACGACCGCGGGTACACGCTGGTCGAGGTCATGGTGGTCCTGGTCATCACGATCGTCGGGTTCCTGGCGATGACCCACCTGCAGGCCTCCGTCCTCCGGGCGAACGAGAATTCGTGGAACGCCGCCGGCGCCGTCGAGCTGGCGCGCCACCTCCAGGAAACCATCCGCATGGAGGGCCTGGAGTGGACGAACGACACCCAGAACCTGGTGGGTGGCGTGAACCAGGCGAAATTCGTGTACCTCAAGAACGTGGGCGGCCCCGTCGCGGGACAGGGCTCGGGGTGGCTGGACGCGGGCTACTACCCGGCCAACACCTCGTTCGCGCTGGTGAACCAACTGGGCTACCAGACGGCCTACGATTCCGGCGCCCACCAGGCGTTTCCTCCCGACCGGAACCGGCGCTATTGCGTGCGGTATCGCCTGACCTGGGTGGTGCCGAACTTCCTGATCCGGTCGGACGTCCGTGTCCTGTGGGTCCGCCACGAGGGCAAGGCGGGCGACTACGATACGTGCCCGGGTCCCGAGGGTGACGACAGCATGGAACGGCACCCCCAGGACGTGTTCACGGTTTCCTTCCCGGCAACGGTGATGAAGAATGTATTCGTCGCTCCATGACCGGCCCCGCGCCCCGCGGGACCGAGGCTTCACCATGGTCGAGCTGCTGGTGGCTTCGACCATCGCCATGATCCTGATGGTGTCGGTGTACTCCGTCTACACCATCAGCACCCGCGGATACCGCGTGCAGCAGCAGTTCATGGGGGCCATGCAGCAGGCCCGGTTCGGGATGGGACAGTTGCAGCGCGACATTTCCGCGGCGGGCTTCCTGGCGACGCCCATGTCCACCGCCGACAGCAGCGTCTGTCCGAAGCCCACGACGAACCTGCCCGGGCTGGCGATCGTGAAGGGTGGCGCCGTGGGGGAACCCACGTTGAACCTGAAGGTCGAGCCCCAGCAGATCACCCTGTTCGGCGCCTTCTGGAGCCCGCGGATCTACTTCACCCAGAGCGTCGCGGGCAACGTCGTCACCTTCCAGGGCGGGAACCTCGCGTCGGGCTGGCCCCAGACCGACGACGAGTTCCGGCGCATCTTCCTGCCGGGACGCTTCCTGCGGCTGGTCAACGCCGACCAGTTCGAGATGTACATCGCCATCAGTTCCAGGACCTTCATCCCGGCGGCGGGCGCGAATCCGCCCGGCGGCACGGTCACCCTGGTGTCCCCCGTGCCGGTGGCGTCGCCGCCGGACTTCTGCGGCGTCCAGGGGTTCGGGGTGGGCCTGGAGGCGAACGTCGCCGGGTACGTCCGGTACCTTCTGGTGGCGGACCCCAGCGAGCCGGCCAAGGTGGACCTGATCCGCCAGGAACTGGACGGCAGCGACGGAACCCTGGCGACGGTCATGGCGCAATCGACCATCCGCGTGGCCGAGTACGTGGCCGACCTGCAGTTCTACGACTTCGCGCTGGACGTGGACCGCACCGGCCGCCAGCCCACGATCGGGGTGTACCCCACCCTGGAGGGCGCGACGCCGGCCGGGCTGCAGCCCCTGGTGCTGAACGTTTCCGCCGGGTCGCGTCCGCAGGACCTTCGCTTTGTCACCGTGAAGCTGACGACGCGGACCCGGGACGAGGACGAATCGTTCCGCTTCGTTCAGCGGACCGCCCTGGACAAGCCCCTGGATACCTACGAGGTCGATCCGGCCATGGCCGGCGCGGCGCACACGGTGTCCCTGGCCGCCCGCATCGGGTTCCCGTCCTTCCAGGTGAGGAACGTGAAGTGAGACGCCGCGACACGACAGGCCGGAACGATCGGGGCGCGATCCTGATCATCGCCCTGCTGCTGCTGCTGGCCCTGACCAGCATCGGGCTGGTGGCCATGCAGGCGGCCTCCAACGACCTGAACCTGACCGGAAACGCCCGCGTGGCCCAGGTGGCCCGGAACATCGCCATGTCCGGCGCCGAGGGGACCATGGCGTTCGCCGGGATGAACCCGTCGGGCTTCAACCAGTTCGTCGCCACGAACGCGAGCATCCTGATGACCAGCCTCAGCGACGCGTTCTTCGACACGACCGCGACCGACGGCACCGGGTCCTTCGGACGCGAAGGCGCCGCCATGAGCACGGCCCTGTGGCAGAGCCGGATGCTGGCGGCGCTGACCACCCACCGGGCCCCGGGGTTCCAGATGGGCGAATTCTGCTTCCGCCGGTACATCACCCAGACGGATGGCCTCTACTCGAGCGACCCCCTGGGCGCGGCCGCGACGGCCCTGACCGTCGAGCGGAACGCCCAGGCCCGGGCGATGACGGCGATGTTCGTGGGCCCGGTGGCGTGCCCATGAGGTGTGCGATGCGACGACTCCTCCCCGTCCTCTTCGCGGCCGCGGTCCTGGGAATGGCCTTCCGTCCGGCGACAGGCCTCGCCGTGCCGGCCCACGAGGTCAAGCCCCTGGTCCTGCTGCTGCTGGACACGTCGGGTTCGATGGAATACGACGCGGTCAGCCCGGGCGTGGAAACCGGCGACGAGGACAACCTGGCGCCCCCGGTGTGCAACGGGGTCGGCGACTCCGGCAAGAGCCGCTACATCGTCGCCCTGGAAGTGCTGACCGGCACGTATGATGGCTACAGTTGCGCCGTCCAGGACCGCTCGAACCCCCTCGTGGCGCCCTGCCCCCGCGAGGATTGTCCCTACATCGTCCCGCACATCGTGCCCCAGGGGACGCAGGCGGCCGACGGCCTGATCGATCGCAGCATCGAGTCCTTCAAGTTCGGCGTGATGACCTTCGACACCCGGGCCAACCCCAGCCCCACAGAGCCCGGCGGCTACTCCTACGGCGGCGAAACGGGCACGCCGAACTACGGCGCCCGGAACGAAAACGCCCCGACGGGCGGATTCGTGCACCCGACGACCTCCGACGATCCCGACGACATCCGGCTGAGGAACCTGGAAGTGCAGCAGTCCATCCTGTCGGCGATCCCGTTCGGGGGCACGCCGATTTCGCCGCTGCTGTACGACGCGTTGCACTATTTCGAATCGGACGAGGTCCTGCTGGACCCGTACACCGCGTGCCGGCCGAAGAGCGTGGTCCTGATCACCGACGGCCGCGCCAACCTGGGCGAAAACGAAACGCCCTACAAGGATTCGGTTGCCCAGGCCCAGGCCCTGCGCGACGCGGGCATCAACGTCTACGTGATCGGCTTCAAGCTGGCGCCGAACGTGGCCAGCATCGCCGAGAACATCGCCACCAACAACCACACACTGGACGCGCCGTTCTTCCGCGCCGACAACAGCGTGGACCTGGTGCGGGCGTTCACGGAAATCCTGGGGAACCTGTCCGTGCAGACCCAGAGCCGCACCCGGACGGTCGTGACGAACGAGACCGGCAACACCGTGGACGTGCAGTACCAGTTCAACGCGGCGCACGCCAAGGTCCCGAACGGCAACGGCGTCGGGGACGTCCCGGGCCTGCGCCAGGGCCTGCTGGAGCGCTCCGTCTACCAGTGCGGACTGGACGAGGACAACCCGGGCCAGGCGACCCTGGCCAGCATCCAGCGCCTGTCGGACCTCCTGAACGCGCGGACCGACGAACGCGGCATCTTCACGGCCCTCGCCGGCGCCCTGGTGCCCTTCAAGACCGATTCCGCCGACCTCACGGCGCAGATCCTGGGGGTCCCGACGGGCGGCGCCTCGATCCCGGACTTCTCGCGGGATCCGTCCACGGGCCTGTGCAGGACAGGCTTCCTGACCGGGGACACCAAGGTGGAGGACTTCCGGACGAACCTGATCGAGTACGTCCGGGCCGAGGACACGTCCTGCAGGCACGTGGAAGGAAGTTCCGGGAATCCGACGGTCACGTACCGGACGGGCGCCTTCGACCACGGGACGCCGGTGATCCAGGGCCGGTTGACCGACGTGGACCTGTCGATCCCGTCGTTCAACCTGTACAAGCAATCGATCGCGAACCGGCCCGTGATGCTGTACATCCCCAGCCACGACGCCCTGCTGCACGCGTTCCGGGTCGATCGGACGAACGGCACGGTCGAGGATCCCTCGTGGGGCCGGGAGGAATGGGCCTTCATTCCGCCGCACACCCTGTCGCGCCTGCCCCTGCTGCCCCAGGGCCAGCGCACCCTGCTGGACGGGTCCCCGGTCGTCAAGGACGTGCTGTTCAGCCGCATGTACGGTGGCGTCACCGGCGAAACGGCGTCGGCCTGGCATTCGGTCCTGGTGGTCGGGGACCGCGACGGCGGCCGGGGCCTGACGGCGCTGGACGTGACGGACCCGACGCCGTCCAACTGGAAGTTCCTGTGGGACATTTCGGCCGAGGGTGGCCGGTGCCTGCACGACTCCGCGGACTGCAACCCCGGGGGGGCCGCCCTGTACGCGAACGACTATACGGCCCTGGGCAAGACGTGGGGCAAGCCCGAGATCGGAACCGTCCAGGTCTGCCCCGACAACGCCGCCACGTGCACGACCGACCAGATCGAGGAGGTCGCGGTGGCCGTCCTGCCGGGCGGCAGCGGGAAGGACCTTCCCGCCGGGGCCGGACGGACCGTCGTGGTGATCCGCCTGGACACCGGGGAGAAGCTGGCCGAGTTCAAATCGGGCAACAGCAACGTGGACAACAGTTGCACGGGAGCCGGGAACCTCATCGACGCCGACATGGTCGGGAACGTCGCATGCTATTCGACCTTCCAGGGCACGTTCATGTCGCGCTGCTTCATGGGCGATGCCGCGGGACGCCTGTGGCGCCTGGAGATCGGGTCGATCGGGGTGCCCGACTGGAACCTCACGCTGTTCTACGATCCCTACGCGTCGATCACGCCCGTTCCCGACCTGGATTCGCCCGTCCGGTCGCCGGTGTACGAAGCGCCTTCCCTCGCGGTCGCAGGCGGCAAGAACCAACTGGTGGTCCTGTACGGCAGCGGCGAGATGGATTCGCTGGACTGCACGACGGAGCAGGCCCTGCGCCGGGATTTCGTGGTTTCGCTGCTGGAAAGCGTCGAGGACTACCCCCTGGCGATCGAACCCCTCCGGACCTGCACGCCCTGGAACGACAGCGCCTGCCGCAAGATCTTCGCCGCGAAGGCCCGCCAGATCGGGCCGTCGGTGATCTGGAAGAAGTTCCTGGGCTATACCTCGAGCCTGATCCTCGAGACCGGCGCCAAGCCCTGCGAACGCATGATGGGTCCGCCGGTGATCTTCAGCAGCGTCGCGTACTTCACGACGTTCACGCCCGACCTCGACGTGCCGTGCAGCCCGGGCATCGGGAAACTGTACGGCACGGCCTTCGATCGCCACGACGATGCCGGGAACTGTTCGACCCTCCTGCCGCGCCTTCCGGACCCGAACGATCCGACGGGCTACGTCCTGTCGGAGCGGATCGGCGACGGGACCACCGGGGCGATCCCCTACGGCCTGACCATCGTGACGCGGCCCGCGTGCAGCGCCGGCAGCAGCATTTCCGGGTCGTCCTCGGGGGCCGACGGCTTCACGCCATTCGGCGCCTCCGGGGCCCCGTCGCCGCAGATCGTCGTGCAGACCGGCGTATTTTCCGAGGCGGCGAAGGAGGCCCCCGCGACGGGCAGCACGCAGCGGAAGATCAACGAGACATCGCGAACCATCCGGCGTGCGGTGGAATCCATCTTCGTTTCCGCCTGGGGCAACCTGCTGGACTGACCTCGCAATGCTTGCCGAACCGTGCCGTTGATGGTAGAAAGCCTCCGCCTGAGGGGCGTGCTCTCCGGTCGTCCAATGGCAGGACACAGGACTTTGGCTCCTGGTATCGGGGTTCGAATCCCTGCCGGAGAACTGGTTTTCACGGTGTCCGGCGCTGGGCCGGACGCCGACCTTGAACAGGACAGGCACCGATGGCGGCACAGAAGGTCACCAAGGTCACCAAGAAGGAACTGGCAGCCCCGGACGAATTCCAGGAGTCCATGGGCAAGCTGGTCGAATTCTTCCGTCTGTACGGCGCCTGGGTCGGCGCCGGCGCGGCGCTGATCGTCATCGGCATCGTGGGCGGCGTGCTGCTGTCGCGGATGAACACCGGCAAGTCCCTGGACCGCTCCAATGCGTTCCTGAAGGCGGCCGCACCCCTGGCTGCGCAGCCCGCACCGAAGGAAGCGCAGGACGCCGAAGCCCTGAAGAAGGCGGCGGACGCGGAAAAGACGCGCGCGGCGCAGGCCCTGGCCGAACTGGACAAGTTCCTGGCCGCCAACCCGAAGTCCGACCTGGCCGGCGCGGCGCAGATGACGAAGGGCGCCGCGGCCATGACGGCCGGCGATGCCGCCGCCGCGGCGACCGCGTGGAAGACCTACCTGGACGCGAACGCGACGTCCCCCTACGCCTGGCTGGCGTGGGAGTCCTACGGAATCGCGTCCGACCAGGCCGGCAATCGCGCGGAAGCCGAAAAGGCGTTCGGCGAACTGGCGAAGTCCGAGTCCGGGCTGGCCCGCGCGTATGCGTTCCTGCACCTGGGCGACCTGTACAACCCGAACGCGAAGGCCCGCCCGAACGACCCGTCGGATCCGGCCAAGGCCAAGGAATTCTACCAGAAGGGCGTGGACGCGCTGAACGGGCCCCTCGATCGCATGCCCGGTCCGCAGCTGGTTGCGCGCAAGACCCTCGATGAACGTCTGCAGACGGTGCGCTGAAGGGCTGTTGTGGGGGCCTGATGATGCGCACGTCCGCCGCGACGCTCCTGCTTGCACTGCTGGTTCCCGCCTCGCTGCTGGCCCAGGTCCCGCCCGCACCCCCGGCGATGCCTGCCGGCTCCCAGGGCGTCGACACCTCCTTCGCCCCGGCCTGGGGATTCCTGGCCTACGACAATGATTCCTTCGCGTTGACGCCCAGCGATTTCGGCCAGTGCCTGGCGCCTGCAGGGGGCGCGCTGGTGTACTGCGGCGTCAAGAGCGGCCACCTGATCGCCTTCCAGGCCGCGGACGGCCGCGTCGCGTGGGAGTTCAAGACCCGCGGCGCCGTCCGCAGCAAGCCGGCGATGGTCGGCCCCAACCTGTTCGTCGCCTCGTCCGACGGCTGCATGTACCGGCTGGACGCCACGACGGGCAAGGCCACCTGGGACAAGCCGTTCTGCGCCGACGCCGCCTTCTACGGCGACCTGGCCACCTGGCAGGGGCTGGTCTTCGCGGCCAACACGATCGACAAGGTCTATGCCATCGACTCAACCACCGGCACCTTCAAGTGGGAAGCGCATCGGGAACGCCCCCGGCTGATGAGCGCCGAAGGCGTGGCCTCCCCGACCGTCGTGGGGGACCGGGTGCTGGCCGGCTTTTCCGACGGCGCGCTGATGGCGCTGGATGCCGCAACGGGCAAGGTCCTGTGGGAGTCGGACCTTTCGGCCGACGTCCGCGGCGCGACCGACGTCGACACGACCGCGGTGGTCGCCGACGGCGTGGTCTACTCCTCGGCCTTCGGCGAGGGGCCGGCCGCGCTGCGCCTGTCCGACGGCGAGCGCCTCTGGCGGGCCCGCGAGTTCGGACCCAGCCGTCCCCTCGTGATGGGCGACCTGCTGATCACCGGCACGGCGGACGGGACCGTGGTGGCCCTGCGACGGGCCGACGGAACGATGAAGTGGCGCACGCGCCTGGCCACGACGGCCGCCTGGTCGCCGGTGGCGGTGGCCGACGCGATCGTGGTCGGCGGCGACCGCGGCCTGTGGCTGCTGCGCACGTCAGACGGCGCCCCCATGGTCCGCCTGTCCATGATCCATGGCGCCCGGGGCACCCCCGAGGTCGCGGGTCGACGCATTTTCTTCGTGGGTGGCGGCGGCACCGTGAACGCGGTGGACGTCCTGGCTCCCTGACAGTTCCCTCGACTACGGAGGACGCGAATGAATCGCTGGGTTGGCAGGCTGGTGGCCCTGGTCGCGTTCGCGACGATCTTCGGCGTGGCCGCGTGCGGCGGATCCAAGGGCAAGACCGACACGGGCGACCCGGCGGACGTGACCGTGCTGGTGGACGGCGTCGATCCCAGCGACCTGGCCGACGGGGCCACGACCCGGGACCCGGGGACGCCCCACGAGTGCGAAACCGACCAGAACTGCATCGACACGAAGGGCGCCACCTTCGCCTGCAACTGCGAGTTCAAGTGCATCGAGGTGCCCGACGCCAAGACCGCCAACGGCTGCCGCGAGGACAAGAACTGCGGCTCCGAAGCCTATTGCGAGGAGTGCACCAAGACCTGCAGCCCGCTGCTGCCCGCCTGTGCGTCCTGCGTTTCGGACCGGCAGTGCACGGGCCAGATGTCCCACTGCGTGGACACGATCACGGTCGCCGGCCTGACGACGACGCTGCCCGGCAAGGTCTGCGCCCCGTGGTGCCCCCTGAGCACCGGCGCCTGCGCGGTCCAGGGTTCGATTCCCGGTTCCTACATGTGCGCCCAGTTGGGGGACGACACCAAGAACGGCGTCTGCATCCCCGGGAACATGAACTGCGGCGGGCTGCAGGTGCGCTGCGAGTCGGACGCCGACTGCGGCCAGGAAGAAAAGTGCTGGCTGGACCTGCACAAGTGCGGCTGCCGCGACGCCCTGTCCTGCGGCTTCGGCGAAGCCTGCCTGCCCACCACGCACAACTGCGTGGACGGCTGCACCGCCGACACCGAGTGCGGGTCGCAGAAGGTCTGCAACGCCGGACTGTGCCAGGACGCCTGCACGGGCACCCTGGCCGACAAGAACGTCGTGGGTTGCGACGACCCGGTGCCCATGGAAGACAAGGAGTGGGACTGCGTCAAGGGCCACTGCTCCGTGCCGGGCATGTGCTTTTCGGCCATCGACTGCCGCGATCCGGAAACCTATTGCGACGCCACGACGCGGACCTGCATCGCGGGCTGCCTGATCGACTACGACTGCAAGCAGGCCGCGAAGCTGTGCGACACGACCGCCAACGTGTGCATCGACCGCGGTTGCGACGCGAACTACTGGTGCAGTTGCGGCCAGGTCTGCAACCTCGGCGAATCGAAGTGCGAAACGGCCGTGGGCAAGTACTGCGACGTGTGCGACCAGCAGGCCGACGACCCCTGCGGCGACAAGAACACGCTGTGCATCGGGTTCAAGGATCCGAAGACCGACGAGGACAAGGGTTCCTACTGCATGCCGCCGTGCAGCACGGACACCAAGAACCCCTGCCCCCAGGGCTGGCAGTGCCAGGACGTCCAGGACCAGAACGGCGCGTCCCAGGGCAAGAAGTGCATCCGGTTCTGCTACCAGAAGGTCGCGGGCGGCTGCGCGATGGGCGACGCTCCGGACCCGGTGGTCGGCGACGCGACACCCGGCGAGGACACGGCGTCGGTCGGCGATCCGTGACCGGGGATCGGGAACCCTGACGCACGTCTTCCAGCGCCCCGCCTTCTAGCGACCGCCCTTCTTCCCTTCCCCCACCCACGTCGTTTCGACCACCACGGTGTACGGGCCGCACTGCAACCGGTGCGGGCCGTCGGCCGGGGGCCAGGCCAGGCGGATCCGGCAATGGACCCGGCGGGCGCCGGACGGGAACGGGGACGGGCCGGTCAGCCCGGCGTCGATCGCGCGCCCCGGCGATTCCCCGGGGTCGGTGAGGGTCCCGGTGCCATAGTCCGACACCAGGTCGGGCATCGCGGAAGCGAGGGCCGCGTCCTGCTCGCGAAGGCTGCGCGAACGGCGGGCCGGACGGGGGGACGAACGGTCGTGCCGGCTGGAGACGACCGAATCGACGGACACGACGTCGAACACCAGGGGGTGGTCCTTCGCGGTGTAGGCCCGCAGGCGGACCGGCCAGGACGCCGGCGCGACGGCCGTTGCAGGCGAGTGCCACAGGGCGCGCTGGCCGATGGACACGGTCACCGAAAGACGGCGGTCCAGGGGGGTTCCGGGCGCTTCCAGGCGCACCGGGCCGACCCGCACCGACCCGGCGGTTTCCCCGGCCCGGGCGGGCGAGGCCAGGACGGCCAGGACCAGGGCCAGGATCAGGACCCGTGGCGCCGGGCCGAGGATCGGGGGATTGGCGATCCGCAAGGGCGGGCTCCTTCCGTTCGCGGGGATCCTACTGCCGGCGCCCGTCAACCCGCAATCCATCCGGCAGCGACCGTGGTAGGATCCCGCGCCCCCGAACGGAGCCGCTCCATGACGCGAACCTGCTTCCTGCGAACGATCCTTGTGGTACTGGCGGCGCTGTCGTTCGGGGCCTGCGCGGGCGCCGACTGCTCGAAGGGGAAGGACTACTGCGAGGGCAACGTCGCCTGGGCATGCGTCGGTGGCGGCGACCAGGGTGCCTTGAAATGGCAGACCAGCACATGCGGGGAGGACGCGGAGTGCAAGAACGGCGTCTGCTTTTCGAAACCCGTGCTCGCCTGCCCGCCCGAGCGGATCGGAACGTGGGGATGCCACTTGCAGAGCACCTACCCGGGACTGTGTACCGAGGCCGGCTACTGGGCCTGGGATCTCGATCGCAACTGCGATCTGCCGGACTTCCAGTGCAATGCGCACGTGGTCAAACAGGACGGCGTCGATGCGTGGATGGCGGACTGCGTGATGATGTCCATCTGCTCCCTGGGCGCCTCGGCCCCGGCCCCGTCCTGCCACAACGACGTCCTGACCGTCTGCACGGCCCTGAACTACCAGACCCTGGTGAAGGACTGCGCCGCCGAGGGGAAGGTCTGCCTCCAGGGCGAGTGCTCGGCCGTCCAGTGACGGGGACGCGAAGCGCGTGTCGGGAGCCGCCCGGGCGGGTGCGATCGTTGCGCCGGGGGGGGCTGGGCCGCTAG
This sequence comes from uncultured Myxococcales bacterium, assembly GCA_903847405.1. Lineage (GTDB taxonomy): Bacteria > Myxococcota_A > UBA9042 > DTJE01 > DTJE01 > CAIZWN01. The sequence continues at coordinate 58,162 of CAINDP010000075.1, forward strand.
ACTAGCGCTGGCGGCCTTGCGGTCGGCACCCGGATGTTTCCCTTTCGGACGGATGGATGGCGAACGATTCTGCCAGCGCAGGGACACCCGTCAGGCGCCGATCCCACCGGCTCGCAGGCGGTCTGGTCATCGCGGCCGCAGCCCTTCTGCTGGCGGTGCTGGTCACGGTCGGCGCCGCCGCATGGGTCCTGGCGCACCTGGATCATCCGGACGTGAAGGCCCGATGGGTCGCGGCCGTGCACGATGCCACGGGCCTGGACGTCGACGTCGACTCCCTGTCCGTCACGCTGGCCGGGCGGGTGGCGCTGACCGGCCTCCGCATCGCCCAACCGCCTCCCCAACGCCCCTTCGCCCCGACCCTGGCGGTCGTCGAGGCCTTCGAGGCGGGTGTGGACGTGCCCGAATTGTTCGCAGGCCGCCTGCGCCTGGACCCGATCGCGATTCGTGGCGTGTCGGTGACGGTCGTGACGGACGCCTCCGGCCGGACGTCCTTCGACGACCTGGTGCCCGCCGCCGCACCGGCCCCGGCCCCCGCCGGTCCGCCCTCCGCACCTGTCCCCCGGTCCCGGCTCCTCGAGGTCGAAGGCCTGGACCTGGAGGTCACGTCGTTCGCGCTCCGGGAGGTCCACCTGGCGCAGGTCCTGACCCGCGACGGGACGCTGGTCGCGACCCGGACGGTCGAGGGCCTGTCCCTGGATGCCGCGGTCCGGATCGCCGGGGGGTGCCTGGACGCGACGGTGGACCTGTCCTCCCCCGACGACGGTACGCGCCTGACCCTCCGTCCCACGAATACCTCCGGCGCCGATGCGTCCCAGACCGGCGCCCGGGTCCGCCTTCGGATGTCGGCATCCGTGCGCGAGTCCCGGGAAGCCCGCCTGACCGTGGAGGCCGACCTGCTGGAACAGTCCTTCGACACCCGGTTGCCTGCCGCATCCCCCGGCCTGCGGGCCGAGGCGACCGCCACCTTCGACCCGTCGGCCGGCGAGATCCGCGCGCACCTGGTCCGCCTGGACGCGGTCGGCGGCGCCGTGACGGCCTCGGGACGCGCGACCGTTCCCGACGCGAACCGGGATGGCGTGACGGCGGTCGTGGAGGAGGCGCGGGTCGAGGCCCGCACGGAAGGGATCGTGGAAATCCTCCGGGCGTTCGTCCCCGGGATGAACGCGGCCGACGGCACCCTGTCGGCGGACGTGTCGGGGATGGCCCTGCTGGATCGCGCCCCGGGCGTGGCGCTCCGGGGGCCGGCATCGGTCCGCGTGGCCCTGTCGCAGGGGTCCTTCGACCGGGAGGGCCTGCGCGCCGAGGGTTCCGGCATCGAGGGGCGACTGGATGCGAGCCTGGGACCGGACGGCGTCATGACGTCGGATCTGCGCCTGGCCGCGAAGGCCCTGGGGGCCCGGGTCGGAACGTCGCAGTTCGACGCGGGTGGACTGTCCGTCGAGGGGCACGTCGGCGACGTCCCCCTGTGGAATGCCCTGTCCGGCAGTCCCATCGGCCGGGTCCACCTGACGGTTTCGGCGACGTCCCTGGACGCCCGCACGGCCGAGGCGGCGGTCGCGATGGTCCGGCCCTCGGCCGTCGTCGACGCCCGCCGCGGTGCGGACGGCCGTGTCGGGGCCCGCCTGGACCTGCCGCTGGAACGACTGTCGGTACGCCTGGCGGACGGCCGCGGACTGGGCCCCGTGGGACCGACCCGCCTCACGGCCTCCACCGAGGACCTGTCCGTGATCGGCAATGACCCGTGGGCCTGGACCGGCAGCGCGAACCTCCTGGCCGCCCTGCCCGGCGTGCGCGTGGACGCGTCGGCACGCAAGCCGTCCGATGTCGTGTCCTGGAACGTGGCCCTGGACGGCGTGCTGCCCGGTGCGTTCGCCGGCCTCCTGCCGTCGTCGGCGCACCGGATGCTGGAGGGGTCGGGCCCCGCGGTCGTTTTGAAGGCCTCGGGCAGCGCCTCCCGCGGCGACGGCAAGGGCCTGCCCACGGTGTCCGCCACGGCGTCGCTCGATGTCACGCGCCTGGGGCTCAGGCCCCCGGGACACCGCCTGATCCTTCCGTCCACCCGGATCCGCCTGGACCTGTCCGGGACGCGCCCCGAACCGGAACTGAACGCCAGCCTGACGCTGGAACGGGCGCAACTGGACGGCCGCGCGCTGCCCGACCGGGTGGTCGTGACGGCAACCTCCCGGGGAACCTCCGGAGGCCGTTCGGCACGGGTCACGCTGGTGGCCGACACGGGCTTGCGGCCGACGGCGTCCCCCGTCCTCGACGCCCGCCTGGACGCCGACTGGCGACGGGCCCCGCGGCGCCTGGAATGGACCCTCCACGGCGCCCTGCGCCGGGTCGCCAGCCTCCGGGACTCCCTCCCGGCCGACCTGGCGGCGCGCGTGGCCGGCATCGAGTGCGAGGAAGTTTCGCTGGACGGCAAGGGCCGGCTGGACGGCCTGCGGGTCGGGGTGGCGGGCCTGCCCGCGCTGCCGGCCGACCTGGTCCAATCCCTGAGGGGCGATGCGGCCCTGGCGTTCCTGCTGAAGGGCCTGAAGGTCACGTCCGGCGAGATCCGCGTGGACGTCCCGGAACTGGGCGTGACGTCCCGCATCGACGCCCGCGAGGCAGAGGTCGAGGCTTCCCTGGTCCTGGCCCAGCCCTCCCTGGCCGTGAAGTCCGGCACCCAGGCCTTCGCCGCCTCCACGATCGCCGCCGAGGCCCGGGTTCGCCTGCCCCGCGATCAGGGCTTCCGGCAGGCCACGGTGTCCCTGTCGGCCTCCGTCGCCGAGGCGTCCCAGGACCTCTGGGCGCCCTACCCCGTCAAGGGGCTGGCGCTGTCCGCCCGGGCCGACGTGTCCCCCGGTGTCCTGCGTCTGGACAAACTGGTCCTGGATCACCCGGGCGGCGGGACGCGCCTGGAACTGTCGGCCGATGCCGAGGCCGCCTCATCGGGCAACACCGGGGCCGGCGACGCGGGCGGAACCCTGCGCCCCCGCTCGCTGCGGATCGAAGGCTCCCTGGACCAGGATCTGGGGGCCATCAACGGCGCCCCCGACACCTTCCACGGCAAGGGGCGAATCCGGGTGCCCTTCCGGATCGAATCGGGCAACGGCAACCGGCTGAACGTGCTGGCCTCCGTGGAATCCACGGACGTTTCCGTGGAGATCCCCGGCGCGGGATTCGCCCTGGTCGGCGCCCGCGGACGCATGCCCGTGTCCGAGGAAATCGAGTTCAGCCCCGAGGGCAGGCTGTCCATCGTCCAGGGCCCCGGCGGGAGCCCCTGGTCCCGCGTGCGGTTCCACGACATGAACCCCTACCTGAAGGGCGGCTGGTTCGCGACGGACCGCGTGACGTGGGGACGCGTCGAGGCCGGCCCCCTGGCGGGCAACCTGCGGCTGGACCGGACCGTCCTGGCCCTGGACCAGATGCAGGCCACCTGGCGCGGCGGAACCGTGACCGGGCAGGTCGTCGTCGAACGCGGGTCCGACGACACGCGGGCCTGGTTCAAGGGCGACGTGACCGGCGTCGAGGCCGGGTCCGACGGGGAAAGCCTGGACGCCAATGCCGCGTTGCGGGTGTCGCTGCGCCACCTGGAGGTGGACGGGCGGGTGCAGTTGATCCGCCTGGGCCGCCGGCACCTTCGCAGCCTGCTGGACCTGTGGGACCCGACCCTGGAAAACGTGTCGGCGAACCGCATCCGCAAGGTGCTGGTCGTCGGGTATCCCAGGTCGGCCCGCGTTCGCCTGGACGGAGGCTTCCTGTCGGCCCGCGTGGAACTGGGCGGCATCGCGTCCGTGATCCGCATCGACGAGATCCGGGGCATCCCGGTGGGGCCGCTGATCCGGCGGTTCGTGGGCGGGATGGTCCCGGTTGCTGGAGGGTTGCCGTGAGAAGGATCGTGCTGGCACTGGCCCTGGCGGGCGCGGGATGCATTTCGGTCCCGTCGGTGGTCGTCGTTGACCGCAAGACCGCCCTGGAGATGCAGGCCGCCGGCGAATACGCGCCGTCCGCGGCCGCGTCCACGGGCAACGGCATGTCCCCGGGCGCCACGGCGCTGTCCCGGGCGACCCTCCTGGAGGCGGGCGCCGAATCGAGGGCCGGGTTCGACGGCCTGACCGAGCCGTGGACGGTGTTCCGCACCGACGCCGACGCCACCGACGAACTGATGACGCGCAAGTGCCTGGGGGAATCCCGGGATGCAACGATCGTCGAGCGGCGCGAAACGTGCCTCGGCGAGGTGGACGCGGCCGTCGTCGCCGGGCTGGTCCAGCGGGCGAACCGGGCCCGCGAGCAGGTGTGGCGCTGGCTGGCCGCGAAGGCCCCGGGCAGGGACGAGACCGCGGTCCGCGCCGCATGGCGGTCGATCCGCCTGGACGAGGTCCCCTGCGGCGCCCCGGTCCAGGCCGGCGACGGGCGCTGGGAGTCCAAGGCATGCCCATGAACGTCCGGATTGTCCTCGCGATGCTGCCGGTCCTGCTGGCCGCAGGGCCCGTGCGCGCCGCCACTGCCGGGCAGGACGTCCTGCCCGAGGCCGGGCTGCGGGTCCCGGTCCGCATCACCGCCGGCGCCGCGAACCAGTTCCTGGGGATGCCCTTTCCCGACGGCTCCCGGATCGCCTTCGCCTCGGACGAGCGGGCAACCACGGAAATCTACCTGCAGGACCTGTCGGGCGGGGGCCCCCGCCTGCTGTTCGACCGCGAAGCCGACGCCACCTGGCCCCGTCCGTCGCCCGACGGCGGTCGCGTCCTGTACCTGTCCTTCCGCGAAGACGCCCGGGGCGACGCCTGCGTGTTCGACCTGCAGTCCGGCAGGCACACGTGCCTGACGGGTCCGTCCACGGCCGAGGTGCAGGCGCTGTGGTTCCCGGACGGCGACGTGGGCGTGGTCCAGCGGGACTCGCTGCACGCCGACTTCCGCCTGGTCCGCATGTCCGGGGACGGCCGGAACGCCCGGACCCTGGTGGCCCACAGCCTGTCCAGCCCGGCCGTGTCGCCGGACGGAAGGATCCTGGTCTACGTGCCCATCGAACGCGTCCTGCCGGCCGTGGGGGTCACGTTCGCGCCGCGGACGGGAACCGGCCTGGCATTCCAGCGCCTGGATCGCGACGAACCGGCCCACCCGTGGCGGCCCGACCTGCCGGGCGCCCTGGGGTTCCCCGGCTTTTCCGTGGACGGGCGGTGGCTGGTCTTCGCGCAGTACCGGAACGATACCAACGGCGACGGCTCCATCGACGGCTCGGACAACGGCGTGGTCTTCCGCGTCGCCTTCGACCCGGCCGGGGGCACGCCGGAGGCCGGAGCCCTGCCGGAACAGTTGACCTCGGCGGCGTGGAACTGCCAGTACCCGGTGGCCGGCCGCGACACGCTGTTCGTCACCTGCAGCCACGAAGGGTCCCTGGACGTGTACCGGTTGCCGCTGGACGGCGCGGTGCCGCCGGGCTGGGACCTGGCCCGACTGGATGCCGAGGTCCGCGCCTCCCGGGACCCGTGGGAACGCCTGCTGATCATGACCCGGGCGATGCCTCTGGACGTCGATCCGACGGGCCGAAGGACGCGCCTGCGCTCGATCGCGTTCGCCGAGGCGGATGCCGGGGACCTGTCGTCCGCCGACCACCATGCCCGGGCCCTGCGCCGCGACGCGGGGGCCGGCGCACCGGCCGCCGAGGCCGACGCGCTGCTGGAACTGGTCGATCACCGCCGCGACGAGCAGCGCTTCCAGCGCGGCGCGATGCCCGAGGAGCGGTTCCAGGCTCTTGCCCGTGCTCGGGCCGCACGCGTGCGCGCCCTGGCCGGGCGGGACGGGGACGCCGTGCCCCTGGCCCGGCTGGCCCTGTCCGAGATCCTGGACGCCGCCGGCGACGAGGAGGCCGCGCGGACGACCTTCCTGTCGGTGCCGCTGCCGTCCCTGGCCGACGGGGACCTGGTCCGCCTGTGGGCGCGGCGAGGCGTGGAACTGCGGGACGCCGACGGCGATCGGGCCGGTCTGCTGACCCTGCTGGGCGACCTGTCCGCCCACCCGACCCTGGACGCCCCCGACCGCCTGGCGTTCGCCGAGCGCTATGTGGCGGCCCTCCTGCGCGGCCGCCCCGCCTCCCGCCGGGCAGCCGTCCTGGCCCCGGCCCTGGCCGCCGCCGCGCCCGGTTCCGACCTCGCCTTCCGCCTGGATCTGGAACTGCGCCTGTCCCCCCTGGGCCAGGGCGACCCCGAGGCCGTGCGCAAGGCCGTGTTCGACCTGTACCGCGGGACGCTGGAAGGGGGCGGGAAGGACGGGGGCGGAAGCGGCCCGGATCGCCGCAAGGTCCTGGCCCTGGCGACGGCCCGCCGCGCGGCCGCGGTGGACGCCGATGTCGTGACCTACAACTTCGCCAACACCTGGGCCTCGGGCGTGAAGCGCGGCACCGCGGATCGGAAGACCGCCGAGGCCCTGTACCGGGCGGTGGTGCTGGACCGGGCCTGGGGCGACCTGGCGGACGGGACCCTCGCGGACGCCCGGGGCCGCTTCTGGGAAGTGACGCTGCAGACCGGCGCCCTGGAGGCCCACGGCGGGTTCGTCGAGGCCCGGCTGGCGGAAGGGAAGGACGACCTGGAAACCCTGTACGGGAACCGGTTCAAGGACGAACCGTACAACCCCGCGTTCGCGTTCATGCGGGCCTACCGCATCGCCCGGGACCTGCCGCAGATCGCGGATCCCGGGGAAGCCCTGCAGGCCACGGCGCGCGCCGACGCGATCGCCCGGCAGGTCGCCCAGGCCCGCCCCAACACCTGGGAGGTACACCTGCTGCGCGGCTACCTCGCGCACCGCCGCCACCTCGGAACCGGGGACCCGGGCGCCGCGGTGGATGCGACGGCCGAGTACGCCCTGGCCCTGGACCTGGCCCGCGACGCGCCCCGGGCCCGGGCCGCGATCCTCCTGGAGGCCGGCCTGCTGCAGGCGGACGTCGGAAACACGGCCGCCGCCCTGCGCCATCTGGACGACCGCGCCCGGCTGCCCTTCGCGACCCCTGCCGCCGAACTGGCGATGCGGCTGGGGCGGGCCCGGTGCCTGTTCCTGTCGGACCGCGACACCGAGGCGGCCCAGGAAGCCGACCGGGCCGTCGCCCTGGTCGATGCCCACGGCGAACTCGCCGTCCACCGGGCCCGGGCCCTGGATCGTGCCGCCCTGTACGCCATCGCCGCCGGGCGGCCCGACCTCGCCATGGAACGGTACGCGCGCCTTCGCCCGCTGGCCGAGGCCGCCGCGGGGACCCCCATCGGCCGGCTGAACCTGGCCCGCCTGGACCTGGCCATGGGCGCGGCCGCCCTGACCGCCGGGAGCCTCCCGGACGCCCTGCCCCTCCTGGCCCGTGCCCGGCAGGCGTTCACCGGGATGGACGCGCTGCCCGTGCCCCAGGCGGAATTCCCCGGGCGCACGCCGCCCCCCCGCGCCTTCGACCGCCTGGACTTCGTGGTCCTGGCCACCGCCCTGGAGGCCCGCGCCCTGGAAGCCTCGGGGCGCCTGGACGAGGCCGCCGCCCGGACCGACGACGTCGTCCGACTGCGATCCGCCCGTCTGGCCGCCCGGGACCTGGACGAGGACGTGCTGGCCCTGGCGGAAGCGGAGTACCATCAGGCCGCAACCGCGGGACGCCGGGGGGACATCGAAGGCGCGGCGGTCCACGCCCGGAACGCGCTGGCGCGGGCACGCGAATATGCGCAACGGACGGGAACGCCGTTCACGACCGCGGAGGTCCAGGCGCTGGCAGGACTGGCCGAAGCGCACCTGCTGGGAGGCCTTCCCCGCAGCAAGGTCGAAGCCGGCCTGGGCACGGCCCTGCTGGCCGCACACGCGTTCCTGTCGGCCCACCCGTCGCGGACCCGGGATGCCGACCGGTTCCGGTCCGGCCTGCTGGCGGCCCTGTGGCGCCTTCGGAACGCCGATGCCTCGTTGAAGAAGTGACCCACCCACGGAGGAACGACCATGACCATCCGCACGTCCCGTCCCCGCGCTGCCGCGCTGCGCGCCGTCGTCGCCGCCACCCTGGCCCTGGCCGCCGCCGGAACGGGGTGCAACACGGTGACGTCGACCGACGAACTGCCCGGCGGTGACGTCGGCGACATCCCGGCGGCCGACACGCCCGCGGTCGTCACGTTCCAGGCGCTGTACGACGGCTATTTCCAGAACTGTGTCAGTTGCCACACGCCCGCCGGCCCCGGCCGCGTCACGGGCACCGAAACGACCCTGGACCTTTCCACCGTCCAGACGGCGTACGCCACCCTGACCCAGGGGACGGCCGCGGGCCTCATCGGCAACGTCGAGTCCTGCAACGGCGTGCCCCTTCTGGGGAGCACCTACGAAACCAGCCTGGTCGTGGCGACGATCGACGACGCCGTCCGCACCGGTTTCCTGGCCACGGGCCAGGGCCAATGCGACCAGGCGGCCGTGACCGACATGACCCTGAAGGTGGGCACGGCACCCTCGCCCGCGTTCCTGCGCGACCTGAAGGCGTGGATCGACGCCGGCGCGCTGCAGTAGTCCGATTCACTTCACGGTTCGTGGGTTTTCGTCGGCGACGATCAGTCGCGACGGCGCAGTCGCGTGGCAGACAGCAGCAGAAGGCCCAGCAGCGCCGGAATCGCCGTGGCGGCCCCGGGCACGGTCCCGGCGACGCAGCCGGACTTGCCGCCGGTGCTGGACGTGTCCCAGTAGCCGTTCAGGTCCTGGGGCACGTATCCATCGTTGACCAGGACGTCATTCGCCACGTCCGAGCCCGCCACGTCGCCGCCCGTCGTCGTGTCCGAGGGCGGCGCCACGGTCGTGTCCTCGTACTTCAGGATCGTCCCGGTCGAGCCCCCCATCCAGCAGGTCCCCGTCGCGGTGCAGGACAAACCGTACATGGAACCGGCGTTGTTCACCGGATCGGACGTCATCTCGGCGAGCGCTCCGCCCCGGATCTCGAAGATCACGTGCGCCCACTGCTCCTGGCTGATCTTGTAGTTCGCGACCAGCAGGCCGTCCTGGGCATTGAACATCCAGAGCCCGTCGATGCTGGTCAGCGCGGGCACCGAGGCCACGGGCGTGGGGATCGCCACGTCGTCCCAGGTCTGGCCGCCGTCCGTCGTCTTGCGCAGGAACGGCCCCGCCGCCGTGTGGCCCGCCAGCCAACCCACCTGTTCCGAGGCCATTTCCAGCCGGCCGTAGGCCTCGGTCTTGTCGGTGAACAGCGCCGTCCAGGTGGCCCCGCCGTCCGTCGTCTTCAACAGGGCACCCTCGGGGGAGATCGTCTCGACACCCGCGTCGGTCGTTTCCGCCTTCGCGTTCAGCACGTAGCCCGTCGTCGCGCTGAGGAACGCCGTTTCGACGATGGCCATGTACTTCTTGTCACCGACCTGGGGCACCTTCCACTGGAAGGTCTTGCCGCCGTCCGTCGAATGCACGATCACGTTGGCACCGGAAGACAGCCAGATGTCCTGCTCGGTCACGACGTCGATGCGGCTGAACGACCACGACTTCAACTGGGTCTTGGCCGGCCAGGCCCACGTCTTGCCGCCGTCTGCCGACGAAATCAGGTTGTTCTGGATGACCGGGAAGCCTCCCCCGCTCATGTCGATGCTGCTGGCCAGCGCCAGGCACTTGCCGGCACTCGGGCAGATCGCGTCGTTCAGGATCAGCATCGCGCCGGCGGTCAACCCCTGTGCCGGCGTCATGTCCCAGGTCGCCCCGCCGTCGCTGGTCAGCAGCGACATCATCTGCGAGTTGCCCTGGCCGTCGTCCTTGGCGCCCAGGGCGAACGCGTGCGTTTCGTCGGCGGCGCCCGTCAGCATGATCCCCTTGGCCGCCCCGGTCGTCTGGGCGCTCAACGTGCCCGCCGCCCGTGCGATCGGCGACGCCGCCACCACGAGGGCCAGTCCCAACAGTCCCATCGAGCGCACCATGATGCCTCCTGCAAGTGGCAAACCTGGGGCGTATTCTAGGCGAATCGGCCGCACTGGGGAGATGCTTTTCGGCAGGCTCGTGCCGCGGGGGCTACTCGTCCCCGAACCCGAGGATTTCCTCGATGTTCGGAACCAGGACGATCTCGATGCGGCGGTTCTGGGCGCGGCCCTCGGGCGTGTCGTTCACCGCGACGGGCTGGAACTTGCCGTACCCGGCGGCCGACAGGCGCTCCGGCTGCATGCCCATTTCCACCATGTACAGCACCACCTCGCGGGCGCGGTTCAGCGACAGCGTCCAGTTCATGTCGTCGGCGCCCACGTTGTCCGTGTGCCCCGCGACCTGGAACGCGCGCCCCTCGATGGACCGCAGGATCCCCGTCAACTGCGCCAGGGCCTCCAGGCCCTCGGCCTTCAGCTTGAACTTGCCCGTGTCGAACAGCACCTTTTCGGCCATTTCCACGATCATGCGGCCCTTGTCGGTGCGGATCTTCAACTGGCCCGCGGCGACCATGGCCTGCAGCTTGCCCTTCAGTTCGGCCATCTTCGCCCGGCGGCGCTCGGCCTGGGCCTTCAGTTCTTCCATCTTGGTCAGGGCCTGCCTCAGGGTGTCCGACAGCGCGCTCTTTTCGCCGCCCATCGCGGACAGTTCGGCCGCCAGCCGGGCCTTTTCGCCCTCCAGGCGCGTCCGCTCGCCGACGCACTTGCCCTTTTCGCCTTCCAGGCTGCCGATCTGGTCCTTCAGGGCTCCCGTGTCCTTCAGGTAGACCTCTTCCTTGATACCGCAGCCCATGGCGGACACAGCGATCAGCGTTCCCAGGATCCACCGCTTCATTTCCTACCTCCCGTCCCCGCGCAGCAGGGACCATGACAGCCCGAGGAAGAACATCCAGGACAACCCCGCCGAAACCCAGCCGGCCACCGTTCGCGCGGTTCCGCCCTGGTCCAGCAGGATCACGGCACCGAAGAAGAACGTCGCGAACAGGCCCCCCAGCAGGGCCCGGTTGACCACCGACGCCGCGTGCTGCTGCCGGGACTCCTCGTCCGCCGACCGCAGGGCGATCGTCAGTTCGCCGCGACGCAGCTTGCGCAGGACCCGCCGGATGTCGAACGGCGCGTCCTTCAAGAGGGTCAGGCCGTCCATCACCGACCGGGCCACCACCTGGGAGTGGCGCTTGGCGTCCAGCAGGCGCCGGACGTAGACCTCGGTCAGGTAGGGACGGATGGCCTCCAGCGGCTTGAACTCGGGGTAGATCTGGTGGCCGATGCCTTCCATCGTCGCGATGGACTTGCCGACCAGCAGCAGGTCCGCCGGCAGGAAGACGTGGTGCCGGATGTTGACGGCCATGACTTCCACCAGGAACGCCGCCACGTCCACGCTGCCCAGGTCGGCGTCCGCGTACCGGAACAGGATGGAACGCAGGTCCGACCGCAGGCCGCGCAGGTCGGTGTCGTCCCCGATCAGGTCGGCGTCCAGCAACTGGTCCACGACCATGTCCACGTCGCCGGTCAGCACCGCCACCATGAAGGACAGCATCTCGTCCACGCGCCGGGGCTCGATGGTGCCCATCATCCCGAAGTCCAGCAGGATGATGACGCCGTCCTTGCGCACGAAGAAGTTGCCGGGATGGGGGTCGGCGTGGAAGAACCCGAATTCGAAGATGGACCGCAGGGTGATCCGCATGCCGATTTCGACGATCGACTTCAGGTCCACGCCCATGGCGACCAGCGCCTGGCGATCCGAAACCTTCACGCCCTCCAGGCGCTCCATGGTCAGCACGCGCCGGCGGGTCCACTCGGGGTAGTGGCGCGGGACGACCAGGCCGGGCTCGTCCTCGAACATCTTGCGATACCGCTCCATGCTGGCGGCCTCGGCCACGAAGTCCGTTTCCCGGTTCAGCGACTTGGTGAACTCCTCGACGATGGCCCGGGGCCGGAAGGGACGGGTTTCGGGGACGCGGGACTCCAGCAGCCGGGCGATGCCCGCCAGGATCCGCAGGTCCGCGGTGATCTGCTCGTTCAGGCGCGGGCGCTGGACCTTGATGACCACCGGTTCGCCCGTCCGGAGGATCGCGCTGTGCACCTGGGCGATCGACGCCGCCGCGATGGGCACCTCGTCGACGTGCGAGTACACATCCCCCATCGGGAGACCCATTTCGGCTTCGATGATCGACTTGACGTCGTCGAACGGGAACGGCGGGACCTCGTCCTGCAGGTGCCGCAGCTCGTCCACCAGCGCCATGGGCACCAGGTCGGGCCGCGTGGCCAGCATCTGGCCCAGCTTGATGAACGTGGGGCCCAGTTCTTCCAGGACCTGCCGCAGGCGCCGCTCGACCGGGATCGGGGACGATTTCGGGCGGCGCAGGACGGCACGGATGACCCCGCGCACCCAGGCGCCCGGCCCCAGGCGTGCGGCGATGTCCGCGAACCCGTGACGGGCCAGGACCCCGGCGATGCGACGCACGCGCCCCAGGTCCCGCAGGCGCCAGGTCATCAGCACCAGGTCGACCGCGCCGCTCATCGCTCCTCCCGGTTCCGGGGAGCCAGGCGTTCCCAGCCGGCCTTCAGCAGCGACTTGATCATGGCGCCCGCCGGCCCGGCGGCACCCAGCGCGGCATCCAGCACTTCCTCGACCTCGCCGCGGTTGGCCCGGCCTTCCTCCTCGGAAGCCTTCAGGCGGTCCAGGACGTCCCGGCGGATGCGCTCGATCGCCTCGGGGGACAGGCCCCGGCGGACCTCCGGACGACCCAGGACGTTTTCCAGCAGGTGGACGCGCACGACCTCGGCCACGATCGATTCGATCCCGCGCTGGAGCGGCGCACCGGACATGACCTTCTCCTTCCCCCCCGCCCATGAGGGGTCCCAACGGCAACGGACCCGAAGGAAGCGGGGGGTTCAAGCGCGCCTAGGATACCGCGAGACCCCGTCGGAGGGCCAGCATCTCCCGGACGACGAGTGCCACGCGCCCAGTGGACAGCACCTTGGAACGGCCATGGGCCCTGGGCAGTGGCGCCGAAATGGTGACCCACCCGGGAACCACTCCCAGGCGCATCAGTTTCAGGGGCAGTTCGACGTTGACGATGAAGGAATCGCAGGTCAGGCGGACCCGCTGCAGCCAACTGCGCCGGAACAGCATGGTGCCGGTGAAGCGGCAGCGGTCCCCCAGGAGCGCCAGTGCCGTGGCCTGGTAGCCCATCGTGACCAGGACGCGGACCAGGCCGTCACCCCGGTGCTCGTAGGTGGACAGCACCAGGTCGTGGCCGTCCCGCAGCGGCAGGAATCGTTCCAGGGTGCCGGGCGCGATCTGGCCGTCGCCGGGCAACTGGGTGACCCACTCGCAGGTGGCGGCGCCGTACCCGCTGCGGATGGCCGTCCCCATCCCCAGGTTGCGCGGGTGGCGAACGACCGTGACGCGCCGATCCTCCCGGGCGATGGCTTCCGCCAGTTCGCCGGTGCCGTCGGTCGATCCGTCGTCCACCACCACGACCTGCCCGGCCTCCACCGTGGCGTCCAGGAACGCCAGGGTGGCCCGCACCTGCCCGGGCAGCGAGTCGCGCTCGTTGAACGCCATGATCACGACCGACAGGGAACCGGGATGCCGCGGCACGGGCGCCTCCGTCCTGGACGTTGGCGATTGTAGCCCAGTAGAGAGCGGGAGCCTGCGTTCCCGCCCGAGCGCGAAGGCGCTACACTGTCCCCGGTTCACCGCGGAGGCCCCCGTGCCGATCGACACCTTCGACCGCTTCGACGCCCACGTCCACGTCGGGCGCTGGCAGCTTCCGGACTTCGGGGGCCACGGCAGCGACCTCGACGATGTTTCCGGCGTCCTGTCCGCCACGGGGTTCACGGGCGCGCTGGTCATGCCCACGGACGCAGGCGACAACGCGGGCACGCTGGCCGCCCTGGATGCCTACCGCGGTCCTCTGTCCTTCCTGTTCGCCCCCTGGATCGACCCCCGGGACGCGTCGCTGCCGGCGTTCCTGGACGCCAACGCGGGGCGCATCGCGGCCCTCAAGTTCCACCCGTCCTTCTGCCGCCTGCCCCTGACCGCGCCCGAGTTCCGCCCGTTCCTGCAGCATGCCGCGGACCGGGGCCTGCCCTGCGTGGTCCATTGCGGGCGCTGGCAGGAGGTGGCCGGCTGGTCGATCACCCTGCAGGTCGTCGAATCCCTGCCCCGGGTCCCGTTCATCCTGTCGCACATGGGCGGCGATTCGCCGGGCCTGGTCGCGGGCGCCGCCGCGGCCATCCACGAACGCCACCTGGACAACGCGTACCTGGGGACCGAAAGCATCCGCGAGCCCTGGGTGGTGGGCCGCGCCCTGGCCGTGCTGGGGTCCGAACGCCTGGTGTTCGGCAGCGACCACAACCTGAACCACCCCGGGTCGTTCCTGGCCGTGATCGAGGCGCTGGGGCTGTCCGCAGCCCAGCGGGCCGCGATCCTGGGCGGCAACGCGCGCCGGATCCTGGCCCTCCACGCGGGCAGTCATTGACAAGTCCGTTCCGGAACCCCATCATGCCGCCGCGGAAGAAGCCCCGTGACAGGGGGAGGTCGCGATGCCAACGTACGAATATCGCTGCGATGCCTGTGAACGCGAATTCGAGGTCGAAAAGCGGATGTCGGACCCCGTCGAGGCCCCGTGCCCGGCGTGCGACTCCGACCAGACGCACCGATTGATCAGCCATTCGTCCTTCGTCCTGAAGGGCACCGGCTGGTACGTCACCGACTACGCCCGCAAGAACGGCAAGAGCGACGGCGCCGGGACGCACGGGAAGCCCGCCGGCGACGGACGGAAGGACGGGACGTCGGAACCGGCCGCGGCGGCGCCTGCCAACTCGGATGCGACGACGACACCGTCCGCGCCGGCCGCGTCGCCCGCCCCTGCGGCCGGCAGCCCCGCGACGTCGTCCGGGTCCGCCGGGACCGGCTCCGCGGCGTCCCCATCGTCCTAGCCACCCGATCAATTCCGTTTGACGCGGGTACCGTTCCGTTGTATCCTCCGCCGCCTTGTGAGCATGGCCCGGCCGTGAGTTGCCGGATCTTGTTGGAACCTTAGGACAGTTCGGGAGTCAGCCAATGTCGATCGCAATCATCGGTAAGAAGATCGGGATGACCCAGTACTTCGACGAGCTCGGGAACCGCATTGGCGCGACCGTCGTCCAGGCGGGTCCCTGCTCGGTGCTGAAGGTCAAGTCCGCCGAGGGCAGTGATGGCTACGACGCCGTCGTCCTGGGTCTGGGCGCGGGGCGACTGAAGTCCATGACCAAGGCGGAAAAGGGTGTGTTCGAGAAGCTGGGCGTCGATGCGGCGGCCGTGGTCAAGGAGATCCGCGTCACTCAGGACGAGGCGCTCCTCTACACCCAGGGCGGCACCGTCGACGTGACCCTGTTCCAGGCCGGCGAGAAGGTCGACGTCATCGGCCTGACCCGCGGTCGCGGCTTCACGGGCGTCATGAAGCGGCACGGGATGCACGGCTTCCCCCGCACCCACGGCGTTCACGAGGTCCAGCGCCACGGTGGTTCGATCGGCTGCCGCACGTGGCCGGGCCGCGTCGTGAAGGGCATGAAGATGCCCGGTCAGCACGGCAACTCGAAGCACACCGACCTGAACCACAAGGTCGTCGCGGTGTTCCCCGCCCAGAACCTGATCCTGATCGAGGGCGGCATCCCCGGCGCCCCGAACAGCATCGTGACCATCCGCAAGGCGATCAAGGTCCGCATCAAGAAGAACGGCTGACCGCGCCACCCCGCACTTCTCAACAATTTCAAGCCCTGACGAAAGCCCGGGAACATCCGTACCCGTCGGAAGGTTTATCATCGAATCGGTACGAGGACGACGCCGTGGATCGTGACGTCCCAGGGGCTTCGCGGATCGTGGCTGCGGCCCTTCTCCTGCTGGCCGGCCTGGTGGCGCCTGCCGCCGCCCTCGCCACGCCAGGCGCTTCCCGTCTGACCGTCCAGTCCGTCGGTGCGGCGACCGGTGGCCGCGCGACCCCGACCCCCGGGGACACCGCGGCCGTACGGAACCTCCTGGCGCCGCACCTGTCCCCGGCCGATCTCCGGACCGTGCTGGGCAGTCCGACGACCGTGGCCCGCGTGTCGCGCCTGCTGGACGTCATGGCCTCGCCGGCCGGCCGGGAACAGTTCGTGGCGGTGGAAATCACCCCGGTGCCGGGAGGCGGCCGGACCGTGTACGTTTCCCTGCGTCACCGCGGCACCCTGGAGCGCCAGGAGGCCGACCGGTCGTACCGCCAGGAATCCGCCGTGACGGTGGGCGAGGTGGCCATCACCCTCCGGCCGCCCCCGCCGCCCGCGCCGATGATCGCGATGCCCGCCCCCCGCACGGTCCCCGACGCCCTTCCGACCGGTCCGGCGCCCTGCCCTCCCGGCGACGCGGCCTGCTGGCGCCACGACACGATGCGGGAGTTGTTCGACAACCCGCCGACGTGCGAGCCGTACCTCGTCGAGCAGACGCAGCACCTGAAGCGCCTGGCCCAGGACTACGATCCGAACGGCCGGGCGGTGCCGTCTGCGTTCGTCGATCTGGCCGCGCCGGAAAAGGACCGGCAGGCGCGCGTCCGGGAGTGGGCAGGCGCCTACCCGGACGGCGCGGTGGTCCAGGGATTCGAGGGACTGGCCCGCCGGGACATCCGGTTGACCAACGGCCCCCCCTGCGCGGCCCCTCAGCCCGCCCGCCCCACGGACGGCTGCAGCGCCGAGTGGGCCGAGCGCTCCATCGAGGCCGTGCCGACCCTCGCCTGCACCCGCGAGATCGTGGACCACGAACACTGGCGGGTGGGCGACGCGCTGGTCCGGGCGGCGGAAATCCCCTTTTCCCCCATCGCCAGCCTCCCCATCGTCAGCCAGATCCTGGCGGCCAAGGCCCGGCGCGTCGCGGATGACACGTCCTGGCGCGGGGTGTTCGCGATCCGCTGGATCGAGCGCCTGGCGGACGCACGGGCCCGGGGGGACACGGGCTACCTGGATCGGGCGGCCGCGAACCTGGCCGGCGCCCCCGAGGAGCGCCGCATCCTGGCGACGAACCTGAGGAAGTGGCTGGCGTCCACCGTCAACGCCCCGTGGCACCCTGCCATCCGGTCCTTCTACGAGGAGCGGTTCACGGCCCTGTATCCCGAGGCGGTCGATTCCTGCGGGATGCCCCTGCTGGATCGGTTCCCCACGCGCCTCTGGTGGGCGACGAACTGGCTGGCGGCGGCCCAGCGACGGGGGTTGGAACCCGAAGCGGCCGCGGCGATGCTGCAGTGCGCGCCGGATTCCGGGCAGGCGGTGGCCGTGCTGAAGGACCTGGCGCCTCATTTGTCCGCGGATGCGCGGTTCGCGCCGATGGTCGGGAAGCTGGTCGCGCTGTTGTAGCCGAAAATGGGGACAGACACCGATTTCCTACACGACCAGCGCGGACAGATCGATGTCCCCCTCGAACACGCGCGTCGCAGGCCCCTCCAGGGTCACGCCGGACAGGTCCCGGGCCACGGTCAGTCGGAGGGGACCGCCCGGCAGGTCCAGGCGGATCGGCTGACCCGCTGTGGCCCGACCGGTCAGGACCGCGGCGACGGCCGTCGCGCCCGCGCCGGTCCCGCACGCCAGGGTCAGGCCGCACCCCCGTTCGTACACGATGACGCGGAAATGGGCGGGCCCGATCGCCTCGGCGAACTCGATGTTGGCGTGACGCGGAAACAGCGGGGACGTGGACAGCACCGCGCCGAAGCGCTGGGCCTCGGCGGTATCGACGCCCTCGAAGATCACGAAATGGGGGTTGCCCATGCTGACGCCGTTGCCGACGAACGGGCGCCCCATGGCGCTGGTGTTCACGGCCAGGGAATCGCCCGCGCCGCCCATGGGGATGCTGGCACGGTCCAGGATCGGCGCACCCAGGCCCACCGCCACACTCTGGACGCTGCCGTCGGCGCCCATGCGGATTTCGCACTGCTTGACGCCGGCGAGGGTTTCGATCGCGAACGCGTCCTGTTCCACGCCCATCAGTTCCCGCAGGTGACGCGCCACGCACCGGATCCCGTTGCCGCACATCTCGGCCTCGGACCCGTCGGCGTTCAGGACCCGCATGAACCACGGGGCCAGGCGGCCGCGCTCGATCAGCAGGATCCCGTCGGCGCCCACGCCGAAATGCCGGTCGCAGACCGCCCGGACCAGCGCGTCCGTCATCCATTCCGGTCGGCCGTCCAGGGCCTCGACGACGACGAAGTCGTTCCCGGTGCCCTGGTACTTCACGAATCGCATGGCAACCCCGCAAAGGACCCGGTGGACATCCTAAGGGCGACTCCCTTGGAGGGCAAGGGTGGTACAATCCCGCCCGTCTGGGACGGGGCCTTGGCGATGGCGTGGGACGACGCGGGATACGAGCGGCACATGCGGGACTTCCTGCGGCAACTGGGCGAGGACCCCGACCGGCCCGGGCTGGAGAAGACGCCCTCCCGCGTGCTGGACAGCATGCTGTACCTGACGCGGGGCCAGCGCGAGCGCCTGGAGGACGTCGTCGAGGACGGCATCTTCGAGGAGCACACCCGCGACCTCGTGCTGCTGCGCGACATGGAGTTCGTGTCGCTGTGCGAGCACCACATGCTCCCGTTCACGGGCCACGCCCACGTCGGCTACGTGCCCGACGGCCGCATCCTGGGCCTGTCCAAGATCGCCCGCATCGTGGACCACTTCGCCTGCCGCATGCAGGTCCAGGAGCGCCTGTGCGCGCAAATCGCCGACTGTCTGATGGAGGTCCTGAAGCCCAAGGGCCTTGGCGTCGTCATGACCGCGACCCACATGTGCATGGTGGCCCGCGGTGTCCGGAAGCAGGACGCCGACGTCCTGACCTCGGCGTGGCGCGGTTCCTTCGCGGGTGACGACCGGGCGCG
The DNA here is from genome assembly GCA_903847405.1 of uncultured Myxococcales bacterium. Taxonomy (GTDB): domain Bacteria; phylum Myxococcota_A; class UBA9042; order DTJE01; family DTJE01; genus CAIZWN01. The sequence continues at coordinate 76,937 of CAINDP010000075.1, forward strand.
GGAGGAGTTCCTCCGCGGCCTGGGAAAACCATGACGGAGCGATTCGTGATCGACGCGCCCCTCCCGCATACCTCCCCGGACCCGCGGTATACGCTGGACCGGGTGGCTTCGCACCTGGACGCCCGGACCCCGCTCGAGGAGTCGGTTCCCGACGGCATCCGGCGGGCCGCCGTCCTGATCCTGCTGCGCGACGGCCCCCAGGGACTGGAGGTGCTGCTGACGCGCCGGTCCCGGGAAGTCAGCGACCACAAGGGCCAGGTCAGCCTGCCGGGCGGCGCCGTGGAGCCCGAGGATGCCGACAGCTCCGCCGCCGCCCTGCGCGAGGCGAACGAGGAGGTCGGGCTGGACCCGACGCGCGTCCGCATGCTGGGCCGCCTGGACGACTACGTGACCATCACGGGGTTCCACATCGTCCCTTGGGCCGCCGCGATCGACGACTTCGACGGCCTGGGCCCCCGCACCGGGGAAATCGACGAGGTGTTCACCTTCCCCCTGGCCTACCTGGCCGACGATCGACACGTCCTGCACCTGCCCTGGGTACGCCACGGCAACGCCGAGGAAGTCCTGTTCATCCCGTATGGCGATCAACTGCTGTGGGGCGTGACCGCACGGATTCTTTACCGTCTGCTGGAGATCCTCTCGTGACGACGTTCCGCAAGCCCGCGATTTTCGACACCGCCGAAGGCACCGCCGTCCTCCAGGCCCTGAAGGCCGCGAAGACGGTCGTCCTGACGACCCACGAAGGCCCCGACGCCGACGGCATCGGGTCCGAAATCGCCCTGGCCCGCGCCCTGCGACGCCTGGGCAAGCGCGTGTGGATCCGCAACCAGGACCAGATGGCGCGGCGCTTCCGGTTCCTGGACCGGGACGATGACGTCGTCTGCTACAAGCCGACCGTGGACGCGGCCATCCTGCAGGCCGCGGACCTGTGCCTGCTGGTGGACACCGGCGAGTTCCGGCGCGCGGGCGCGGTGGGCGAGGCCATGGCGACCCGCACGCACCCGACGCTGGCCCTGGACCACCACGCGCCGAACGGCGGCACCATCCACGGCATCCTGGGCCACGAGTTCTCGTCCACGGGCGAACTGGTCACGCACCTGCTGTCCCGCCTGGGCATCGCCCTGTCGAAGGACATCGCCGATCCGCTGTTCGCGGCGATCCTGTTCGACACGGCCCAGTTCCGCTTCTGCCGCAACGACGCCGAGGTGTTCGCGACGGCCACGCTGCTGGTCGAGGCGGGCGCCGACGCCGAGGGCATCGGCAAGGCCCTGTTCGGCGCGAACTCGAAGGACGCCAAGCTGCTGGAATCCCGGGTCCTGAACACGGCGCGCTTCGAGTGCGGCGGGCGCCTGGTGTGGTCGGTGATCGGCGCCGACACGACCGCGGGCCTGTCCGTCGATCGCGACGAGGTCCGCAGCATGGTCAACATCCTGGGCGACATCGACGGCGTGGAAATCGCCTGCCTGTTCAAGGCCGACTTCAACCGCATCAAGATCAGCATGCGCAGCCGCGGCACGGTCCCGATCGTGGACGTGGCCGAGGCCCTGGGCGGTGGCGGGCATCCCTTCGCCGCCGGCGGGGAGTCCACCTCGGACCTGGAAACCGCCATTGCCACGGCGCTGCCGATGCTGCGGGCGAAGATGACCTGAACCGGGGCTGCTGCGCGCGAACGATCACGGCACGGGCTTCTTCGCCTCGGTGCTGATGTCCGCATCCACTTCGTAGTTTTCCGGCTTGATGGTCAACACCATGCAGTGGGCGCGCCGGACGACCTTTTCGGTCTGGCTGCCCAGCAGCATGTGCTTGACGCCCGTGTACCCGTGGGAGCCCAGCACGATCAGGTCGGCGCTGCGCTCCCAGGCGTACCGGCAGATCTCGAGGTAGGGCTTGCCCGCCCGGATCTCGACGTGAACCTTCCGGCGGTCCACTTCGGCCAGCCCGCCGTCCTCGAACAGCTCGTTCACGCGACGGTTGACGCCCGCCTGGATGCGGTCCATTTCCGACGCCTGCCGCTCCATGTCCTCGCCCGTGTCGAAACTGGCGATGGGCTCCACGACGTGCAGGATGTCGACGGCCGCGTCGTACTGCCGCGCGAACTTCAGGCCGACGTAGAAGGCCCGACGCGAGGTGTCCGAAAAATCGATGGGAATGAGGATCCGCTCGACCTTGAATTTCACGTCCATGATGCGCTCCTTGATTGCGACGTCCCTATTATGCCATCAGAGCGGAATGTTCCCATGCTTCCTGGGGGGATTGGTGTCCCGCTTGTCCCCCATCGTGGCCAGGGCCGCGGCCAGGTAGCGCCGCGTGTCGCGCGGCCGGATGACGGCGTCCACGAATCCCCACTCGGCGGCCTGGTAGGGGTTCGCGAAACGCTCGCGATAGGCGTCGGTGCGTTCCTTCCGGGCGGCGTCCGGATCGGGCGCTGCATCGATTTCGCGGCGGTTCAGGATGTTCACGGCGCCGTCAGGCCCCATGACCGCGATTTCCGCCGTCGGGTACGCCAGGTTGAAATCGCCCCGCATGTGGCGCGAGGACATCACGATGTACGCCCCGCCGTAGGCCTTGCGGCAGATGACCGTCAGTTTGGGCACCGTGGCTTCCGCGTAGGCGTACACCAGTTTGGCGCCGTGGCGGATGATGCCGCCGCCCTCCTGGTCGGTGCCGGGCAGGAACCCGGGCGTGTCCACGAAGGTCACCAGGGGGATGCCGAACGCGTCGCAGAACCGCACGAAGCGGGCCGCCTTGACCGCGGCGTCGATGTCCAGGCATCCGGCCAGCACGGCGGGCTGGTTCGCCACCACGCCGATCGTCCTGCCGGCCAGGCGCGCGAAGGCGCACACGATGTTTTCGGCGTGGTACTGGTGGACCTCCAGGAACCGCCCGTCGTCCACCACGCGGCCGATGATCTCGCGGATGTCGTAGGGGTGCGCCGATTCGGCGGGCACGATGTCGTCCAGCGAGGCGTCCACGCGATCCGGCGGATCCTGGGTGGGGACCACGGGGGCATCCGAGGCGTTGTTCTGGGGCAGGAAGGACATCAGTTCGCGGATCAGTTCCAGGACGCCTTCCTCGTCCGGCGCCACGAAATGCGCGACGCCGCTCTTGCGGGCGTGCATGGCCGCGCCGCCCAGGGCCTCCTTGGTCACCTCCTCGTGCGTCACCGTCCGGATGACGTCGGGGCCCGTGATGAACATGTGGGAGCCCCGTTCGGCCATCAGCACGAAGTCCGTGATGCCGGGGGAGTAGACGGCGCCGCCCGCGCAGGGGCCCAGGATGGCGCTGATCTGGGGGATGACGCCGGAGGCCAGGGCGTTGCGCAGGAAGATTTCGGCGTAGCCCGCCAGGGCCACCACGCCTTCCTGGATGCGGGCGCCGCCGGAGTCGTTCAGGGCGATGATCGGCACGCCGGCCTTCACGGCCATGTCCTGGATCTTGGTGATCTTCCGGGCGTGGGCCAGGCCCAGGCTGCCGCCCAGCACGGTGAAATCCTGGGCGTATACGAACACGGGCCGGTTGTCGATCCGCCCGAATCCCGTGACGACGCCGTCCCCGGGGACGACCTGCTTGTCCATGCCGAAGTCGTCGCAGTGGTGCGACACGAAGGCGTCCATCTCGACGAAGGAACCGGCGTCCAGCAGCAGGCCGATGCGCTCGCGCGCCGTCAACCGCCCCTCCTGGTGCCTCTTCGCAACGCGGTCCGCCCCACCCCCGGCCTGGGCGGCCGCCTCCAGCGTTTCCAGCCGCGCCAGCATGCGCTCCCGGTCTTCGAACGCCATTCGGATTCTCCTTTCCTCCCGAGCGCGCAGGCGTAGGCGATGGGTTTCCGCAGGAAACTCTCGCCGGAGCCGAAGCAGCCTCGGGACGCTCCAAGACTCGTCAGCGCGCGACCCGTTCGTACAGCGCTTCGTAGGCCCGCGCCGAGGCCTCCCACGAAAAGTCCTCGGCCATCGCGCGGCGCCGGGTTTCCGCGAACCGGGCCTTGTCGTCCCACAGGTCCCGGGCCCGTCGGATCGACCACGCCAGGGCCGCCCGCTCGAACGCCCGGAACTTGAGGCCCGTCCCGCGACCGGGCTCCTCGTCCACGTCCCGCACCGTGTCCTCCAGCCCGCCGGTCGCATGGACCATGGGCAGGGTTCCGTAGCGCATCGAGTAGATCTGGTTCAACCCGCACGGCTCGAACCGCGACGGCATCACGAAGAAGTCCGACCCCGCCTCGACGAGGTGCGCCAGGGGCTCGTCGTAGGCCACGCGCAGCGCCACACGCCCGGGATGGCGCGCGGCGGCCGCACGGAACTGGTCCTCCACGATGCGCTCGCCCGTGCCCAGCACCACCAGGGAACCGCCGGCGTCCACCAGGTCGTCCAGGCACTGTGCCAGCAGGTCATGGCCCTTCTGGGAGGTCAGGCGCCCCACGACGCCGAACATCGGGCCACCGGCGTCGGGCAACCCGAACTCGGCCAGCAGACGGCCGCGACAGATCGCCTTCCCGGACATGTCGGCCGCGGAGTACCGTGCGGGGAGCAGCGTGTCGGTCGACGGGTCCCAGGCCCCGTAGTCCGCGCCGTTGAGGATGCCCGTGAAGCGATCGCCCAGCGCCCGGAGGATCCCGTCCATGCCGACGCCGCCCGCCCGGGTGCAGACCTCCCGGGCGTAGGTCGGGCTGACGGTCGTCACGGCGTCGGCGTTCACCAGGCCCGCCTTCAGGAACGACAGGCGTCCCCAGAACTCGGCGCCGCCGTAGGCCCGGAAGGATTCCCACGGGAGTCCGACGGCGGGCACGACCTCGGCGGGGAACAGCCCCTGGTACGCCAGGTTGTGGATCGTCAGGACGGTTCCGGACAGTTCCAGGTGGGTCAGGCGGTTGAACGCCGGGACCAGGCCGGCCTGCCAGTCGTGGCCGTGGATCACGTCGGGACGACGCTGGAGGGCGCGCACCAGGCGGAACGTGGCAGCCGCAAAGAAGGCGAACCGCAGGTGATTGTCGGGATAGTCGCCGTCGCGGGTGCCATATAGTTCGGCCCGCCCGTACAATGCGTCACATTCCAGGAAATACACGATCGTTCCGCCGGGCAGGGCGACCTCGTGCACCGTGAAGTCGCACGTCCGCCCCCCCAGCGTCACCGGGAACCGGAGCCCCGCGGGCCGGATGCCGTGCCGTGCCACGTCGATCGTGCGGTAGAGCGGCGTGACCACGGCGACCTTGTTGCCGCGCCTGGCCAGGGCCTCGGGCAGGGCGGCCGACACGTCGGCCAGACCCCCCGTCTTGCTGAAGGGGACCACCTCGGAAGTGACGTGCAGCACGTCCGCCATGTCGCAGAGCCTCCAGCCGCCTTCGGGGCGGGAGTCTAGCATGACACCGCCGACTCGGGCCGCCTAATGAACCATGGTCAACGGGTGGGCTGGGCCGGGGGCGGTTCCAGGGCCGGAACGGCAAGCCAGTCCTGCCAGACCATGCCCTCGCGCAGTCGATACCTCACGGGCTCGAATCCGCGATGCGCCAACTCCCCCTGGAATTTCTGCAGCAGGGACTGGAAGTCGGGGGCGTCGCGAACGACGAACTGCAGCAGGAAGTGCAGCGGATCCGAGCATTGCGTTTCGGCGTACAGCCGCGGCCGCGCGGCGTCGCCACGCGAGAATACCGTGACCTGGAAGACCACGGTCCGGGCCAGCTTGGTGGCCTCCAACTGGAATCGACTGTGTTCCTGCATCATCGGGCGGATTGTCGCACTGCCCGCTTCGCCCCGTCAAGACGAGGCTCTGGACGACGCAGCATTGACGGCACCTTGCTTCGCTTGATAATGTCGCGCCGAAGGCTTTTCCTTGATATTGTCGCGCCGAAGGCTTTTCCGGGGGGCGAATTCGCCCCGCTTCGCCGCGGCGAAACGGGAAGTGCCGGCCTCTTGCTCCGGGGGACCCCATGGCTCACGACCGCTCCCGTTCCGGCGACTTTCGCCTGCCCGTCACCTTCTCGGCCCGGTTCCTCGTTCGCGGCCAGCCGGCGACCGGGGTCGCCGTCAACGTGTCGCCCGAGGGCCTGTGCCTGCGAACCGACCAGCAGTTGAAGGAAGGGCAGGTCCTGGTCCTGGAACTTTCGGCGCCCGGCTACGGCGACGTGGAAGTCCAGGCACACGTGCGCTGGGTGCAGGAAATGTCGCCGATGCTGCAGCCCACGTTTCCGTGGGAAGCCGGCATGCGCATCGAAGACCCGTTGCCCGGCTACCTGGATCTGTTCCATCGCGAAAACATCCGGTTCGTGGACTATCGCGACGCGCCCCGCTATCCCAACCTGATGCGGGTCATGCTGGCGGGACCGGGCACGTGGGAAACGACCTTCGCCCTGAACATCGGGCGCCGCGGATTGTTCGTTCGTACCGAACAGATTCTGGATCAGGGTGCACTGGTCGAGGTCCGGGTCCACCTGCCCGGCGTCGGCGACGCGATCCCGATTCGCGCCGAGGTGGTGCACCGGATGACCCGCGAGCAGGCCAAGGAGGTCGGGGCGGAACCCGGGATCGGCGCCCGCGTCGTCACCCTGCCCGCCTGGGCCCGGGAGGCCTGGCAGACCTACGTCACCGCCCTGGAAGAGCGCTACGCAATCTAGTCCCGACACGCCCCTCCCCGGGGCGCTCCATCCGCGCTACAATCCCGCGCCATGACGGACACCGACCGCAGTCGCAGGGCCTCCGCGATCGTCCTGCTGGGGATCTTCCTGTACCTCGGGGGGATCGTTGCGACGCGGTGGCAGCCCCATACGTTCCTGTTCCGGGACGGCTCCTTCTACGCCCAGACGAACCGGTCGATCGCCGAGGGCGCGACCCTGCGCCAGGAAGCCGTGCAGCCGAAATCGTGGTACGACGGCAGCCTTCCGTGGCTGCGGACCGTTGACGACGCCTGGTCGAACCTGTCGATGGGCCAGGACGGCGAATGGTTTCCGAAGCACTCCTACCTGATGCCCGTGGCGTCGACGCCGCTGTACCTGATCTTCGGGCCCGCCGGACTGCTGCTGTTCAACGTCCTCGCGATGGGGCTGGGATTCTTTGCCGCGTACCGACTGGGAGCAAGGGCGGTCGGCGAACTGCCGGCGACGGTGGCCGTCTTCGGCGTCATGACCAGCCCCATCGTGCCGCACCTCGCCTACGCCTACAGCCATGACGTGTTCTACGGCGCACTGGTGGCCGGCGGGGCCGCAACGCTGGTCGCCGGTCGGCACCGGACGGCCGGACTGTTGATGGGGCTGGCGGTGTTCGCGAAAGCCACGAACATCGTCCTGGTCGTGCCGATGGCCCTGCTGCTGTTCCGCGGCGATCGAAGGGCCTTCCTCCGGATGACGGTGGCCGGTGCGATTCCCCTGGCGGTGTACGCGGTCGCGAACTGGGCGATGTACGGTGCGCCCTGGATCGCCGGGTACAACCGGATCCTGATCGTGAAGAACGGCGTCCAGGAGGTCGTGTCGTACTCGGACGCCTTCGACACCGGGCTGGTGCCCGGCCTGCTGCGGTACTTCCAGCCCTCGGCGGAAGGCGAGGTGTGGCAGATGGCCGCGGTCGCCGTGATCGCGTTTGCGGGACTGGTGCCACTGGCGTTCGCGTCCTGGCGCCTGGCGGCAGCCCTGGCCGTAGGGGCCTCCCTGTTCGCCGTCGTGTTCGCGCTGTACCACTACGGCGGCGGACGCTTTGCGCTGCCCCTGGTGATGCTGGCGGTGGTCCCTGGTGCAGCGCTGGTGGATGCGCTGGCCCGGGGCCTGCGCGCGCTGGGTGACGGGTGGGACGCGATCCTCCGCGCCCGACGGGCGGCCTGGGTCCTGGGAATCCTGATCGGCGCACCCGTGATCGGGATCGGAGCGGCGTGGGTGGTCCAGGGGTCGGGCGGGCACTCCGGGGCGACGATGGCGGCCGACGTCGAGCGCCTGGTCGTCACGTCGGACGAGGCGCCGTGCGACTACTTCAACATGTCGCGCCAGAAGTGGGAATGCAGCGGGATCGACCGCGACGACCCGTTCTTCACCGGGAGCGCCCTGGGCGCCCAGTGCGCGTTCGCGGACCACCCGGTCCTGCGGGTGCCGCCGGGCACCGCGAAACGCACGCGCGCCCTCCTGTGGCGCCCCTCCACCGGCGGCAACCGCCTGGTCCTGTCCTTCGGCCTCGACACCGGGTCCCGGGGCGGGCCGATCCGCTTCACGGTGCTGGTCGCGGGTGTCCCGACGTTCGAAGGCACCGCGTCGGTCGTGGGGAAGATGGAGCGGGCGGAGGTCACCGTCCCGATCGGCCCCGGCCTCCCGGTCGTGGTCCGGGTTCAGCCAACGACAGCCGACGGGGCGTTGTGCCTGGATGCCACCGTCCTCGAGTAGGACGGACGACGGACTGCCGGGTCAGCCCGGCAGCGGCAGGGGTGCGGCGAACCTCTTCAGCACATCGGGCCACAGCAGCGCCTCGGGGTCGTCCATCACCTCTCCCCGCAGCAACCGCATCCGGATCGTGGACCCGGCAATCCGCAGGACGTCCCCGTCCTTCACGCGCACCCGGCGGACGACGGGCGACTCGTTCAGGTACGCCGCCGTGGCGCCTTCGACCGGCATGGCATAGGTCCCGGCCAGGCCGAAGTTTTCGATCACCAGGCACGGCCCGTCCACACCCGGCAGGACCAGGTCGGCGTTGGGTCCCCCGATGCCGATCTCGCTCCGCTGCGTCGCCACCGCCTGCCAGGGACGCGTCCCCGCGCCGGTCGGCGGCGTGACCAGCAGCAGCGCCGCGACATCCGACGTCCTGCCCCCCTCGCCCAGGCGCAACCGGACGTCGCCGATGCGCACCACGTCCCCCCAGCGCATCTCCTCGGACCACGTCTCCAGACGCTCGCCGTTCAGGTGGACCGCCGCCTCCTCCACGCGCCGCAGGTGGAACTGGCCCTCGGCCCAGGTGATCAGCAGGTGATGGGCGGCGACGGACGGCTCCTTGATGCGGACGTTGTTGTCCTCGGCCGACCCGACCGAGGTGACGGCGTCCCGGAACCGGTAGCGGTAGATGCGATCCCGGACCTCGATGAACAGGGTCGCCTCGACCGGCAGCGCAGGGTCGTTCATCGCGATTCCTCCGGAAAAATGGGGACAGAAAATGGGGACAGACACCATTTTTCCGGAAATGGTGTCTGTCCCCATTTTCCGGATGCTGGCCCCATTTCTCAGGACCGCAGGACGGCGAGGGCCTCGTCGATGCGGGCCATGGTGGCAACCAGGTCGACTTCCTTTTCGCGCTCGCCCTCGACGACCTCTTCCTTGGCCCGCGCCACGAACTCGGGATTCGTCAGCTTGCGCTGGACGACTTCCAGGTCCTTGCGGGACTTTTCGCGCTCGCGCTCCAGGCGCACGACCTCGGCGGCCAGGCGGTCGGCGCCGATCAGCACGTAGCAGTCGGCCGATCCGCCCACCGATACCGCGGCGCCCGACGGGCGGGTCGCGTTGGCGTCGATGACCAGGTTGGCCGTGCGCCCCAGGCGCGTCACGTCGTCGGCGTGGGACTGAAGGTGCGCGGCAACCTCGATGGAGTGGGGCCGAACCACGACGTCCACGCGATCGGACGCCGGGACACCGGCCTGGGACCGCACGCCGCGGATGGCGGTGATGACTTCCAGCACCTCGTCCAGCACCAGGGCGTCCAGGGTGAACGCCGGCACGCCCGCGCCCGTCGGGTACGGCGCGATCATGATGCTGTCCGCGGGGTTCGGCAGCATGGGCCGCAGGCGCTGCCACAGTTCTTCCGTCACGTAGGGCATGAACGGGTGCAGCGCGCGCAGGATGTTGTCCATCGCGATGATCAGCACGGCCTGCGTGGCCTTCTTGCGCTCGCCCCCTTCGTACAGCGCGCCCTTCGCCAGTTCCAGGTACCAGTCGCAGAAGCGGTGCCAGGTGAACTGGTACAGGGTGGACGCCGCCTCGTTGAAGCGGAACTCGCCCAGGGCCTTGTCGGTTTCCGCCAGCGCCTCGTTCAGGCGCGTCAGGATCCAGCGGTCGGCCGGGGACAGCAGCGATTCGTCCGGCAGGGTCGCGGTGCCCTCGAAGTCCTCGAGGTTCATGTACACGAACCGCGCGGCGTTCCACAGCTTGTTCACGAACTCGCGATAGCCCTTCAGGCGGTCCACGGACAGCTTGATGTCGCGCCCCTGGGCCGTCATGTTCGCCAGGGTGAAGCGCAGCGCGTCCGCGCCCACCTCGTCCACGACCTCCAGCGGGTCGATGACGTTGCCCTTCGTCTTGGACATCTTGAGGCCCTTTTCGTCGCGCACCATGGCGTGCAGGAACACGGTGCGGAAGGGCACGTCCCCCATGAAGTGCAGGCCCATCATCATCATCCGGGCGACCCAGAAGAAGATGATGTCGAAGCCCGTTTCCATGACGGCGTTCGGGTAGAACGTCTTCAGCGCCTTCGTTTCGTCCGGCCAGCCCAGCGTCGAGAAGGGCCACAGCCCCGACGAGAACCACGTGTCCAGGACGTCCGCGTCCTGGCGCCACGCGGTGCCGCCGCACTTCGGGCAGGCCATCCCCTCGGCGGGGGCCTCGGTGGCGACGTGCATGTGCTCGCATCCACTGGCGGTGCAATACCACACGGGGATCTGGTGGCCCCACCACAACTGGCGGCTGATGCACCAGTCGCGGATGTTTTCCATCCAGTTCATGTAGGTCTTTTCCCAGGAATTCGGGATGAAGACCGTGCGCCCGTCCTTCACCGCGGCGATGGCGGCCTCGGCCAGCGGCTTGGTGCGGACGTACCACTGCAGGCTGACGGTGGGCTCGACCACGACGCCCGAACGCTGGCAGTGGCCCACCCGGTGCGTGTAGTCTTCCGTCTTGACCAGGAACCCCTGCTCCTCCAGGTCCGCCACGACCTGCTTGCGGGCGGCGGATCGCTCCAGGCCGCGATAGGCTTCCGGCACGTTGTCGTTCAGGTGCGCGTCCGGCGTCAGGATGCTGATGATCGGCAGGTTGTGCCGCAGCCCCGTTTCGAAGTCCGCGAAGTCGTGCCCGGGGGTGATCTTCAGGGCGCCGGTACCGAAGGTCAGGTCCACGGCCTCGGCGTCCGCGATGATCGGGATGTGGCGGTCGGTCAGGGGCAGGAACACGGTACGACCGATCAGGTGCTGGTGCCGCGGGTCGTCGGGATGCACGGCCACCGCGCTGTCCCCGAACAGGGTTTCCGGGCGGGTCGTGGCCAGCACCAGGCGCTCGTCGCTGCCGTCCACCGGGTACGCGATGTGCCACAGGTGGCTCTTCACTTCCTTTTCTTCGACTTCCAGGTCCGACAGCACCGTCAGGATCCCCGGGGACCAGTTGACCATGCGCTGGGCGCGGTAGATCAGGCCCTCGTTGAACAACTGCACGAACACGTGGCGGACGGCCCGGGAAAGGCCCTCGTCCAGCGTGAAGCGCTCGCGGTCCCAGTCGACGGACACGCCCAGGGCGGTCATCTGCACCGTGATGCGGGCGTGGCAGGCCTCCTTCCACTTCCAGACTTCCGCCAGGAAGGCCTCGCGGCCCAGGTCGTGGCGGCTGATGCCCTTCTTCTGCAGTTCGCGCTCCACGACCATCTGGGTCGCGATGCCGGCGTGATCCGTGCCGGGCAGCCACAGCGTGTTGAAGCCGCTCATGCGCTTCCAGCGGATCAGCAGATCCTGGATGGCGAAGGTCAGGCCGTGGCCCATGTGGAGGTGCCCGGTGACGTTCGGCGGCGGGATGACGATGCAGTAGGGTTCCTTGGTGCTTTCGTCTTCCGCGTGGAAGTATCCGGCGTCGCGCCAGACCTTGTACCAACGCTCCTCGACCGCCTTGTGCTCGTATCCTTTGGACAACGGCTCCATTGCGTCTCCCGGTGTGTCAATGGCTGGGGATTATAGGTCGGAAAGGGCCCGCGGGCGAGATTCAGTCCGTGGCGAACAGCGCCTCGGCGAATTCCTTCGGGTCGAAGGGACGGAGGTCCTCGATGCCTTCGCCGACACCGACGAAGCGGATCGGGAGGCCCAGATCCCGGGCGATCGACAGGACCACGCCGCCCTTGGCGGTGCCGTCCAGCTTGGCCAGCACGATGCCGGTCACGTCCACGGCCTGCTGGAACACGTCCGCCTGGCGGATGGCGTTCTGGCCCATCGTCGCGTCCAGGACCAGCAGCACCTCGTGGGGCGCGCCCGGAATGGCCTTGCCGAAGACCTTGTGGACCTTCTTCAGTTCGTCCACCAGGTTCACGTTCGTGTGCAGGCGGCCCGCCGTGTCGGCGATGACAAGGTCGGCGCCGTCGGTGACGGCCTTCCTGCAGGCGTCGAACATCAGCGACGCCGGGTCCTGGCCCGGGTTGCCCGCCAGGACCGGAACGCCCACGCGGCCGCCCCAGATCACCAACTGGTCCATGCCCGCGGCCCGGTACGTGTCGCCCGCGGCCAGCAGCATGCTGTGGCCCCGGTTCTTGTAGAAGTGCGCCATCTTGCCGATGGTGGTGGTCTTGCCCGTGCCGTTGACGCCCACGACCATGATGACCGAGGGCTCACCCGCGCGACCCGCGATCTTCGGGACGCCGTGATGCAAGGGTTCCAGGATTTCCAGCGTCTTCTTCCGGAAGAACTCCATCACCTGGGGCCCCAGGTCGCCCCCCGAGGGCTTGAACTCGGTCTTGAGCGCCTCGATCAGTTGCGTCGCGGTCTTGACGCCGATGTCGGCGGTCAGCAGGGCTTCTTCCGCCTGGGCCAGCAGGGCGTCGTCCACGGTCCCGCGCTTGAAGGCGTCCAGCAGGCGGGCGACGAAGCCCTCCTTCCGGGTGCGCTCGAGGCCCGCGCCCAGGGGCCGGACGACCGGCAGCGCCACGACCAGCTTCGGGGCGGGCGGCGGCGGGGGCTCGACCGGTGCAACCACCTTCCGCTTGGCGTCGACCATCGGGATCGGACGGCCGGGCGCCGGGGCCGGGCCGGACGGTCGCTGGGGCTGACCCGGACTGGGCGGCGGGCCCTTGAACGGCGGCTGACCCGGGCGGGGCGGCTGAGGCGGCGCCTTGGCCGGGGGCGCCGGCGGGGTCCGTGGCGGCGCGACGCGCTCGTCATCCTCTTCGGGAAGAGTGCGGCCGGGCTTCTTCTTGGACATGCGGACGGCGGCCATGCCGATCAGGGCGGCAAGGCCGATGGCCAGCAGCAACGCGACAATCGCGGAGGGTTCCATGGGACCTCCAGACATCCGGAAAACCGGGGCGCATGGTAGTCGACGGGGGGTCGATCGTCAAGCAACGGCGCGGGGGAACGGCAACTGAAGCCGGGGGTTGCGGTGGCAAGCGTGGACCTCGACGTGGACGTGCAGGTGGACGTGGACGTAGACGTGGACGAACCGAACGGCTTGGCGACTGGTCCACGTCGACGTAGACGTCCACGTCCACGTGCACGTCTACGACCACGACGACAGGTACACCTGGGCAAGCGCGACCGTCAGTCCAGGCCGGCCAGCACGCACTTGAGGTACTCGCCCTCGGGGAACGCGGGGTGGACCGGGTGATCGGGCGCCGCGCCCCGGACCGACAGCAGCGACAGGCGCCGCCCGGCCTGGGTCGCCGCATCCCGCAGGACCTCCAGGAACAGGTCGCGGCGCACGGCGGAACTGCACGAGCAGGTCAGCAGCATCCCGCCCGGCGCCACGGCCGTGATGGCGTCGCGGTTCAGGTACAGGTAGCGCTGGAGAGCGGCGTCCAGGTCCGACCGGCCGCCGGCCAACTTGGGCGGGTCGCAGATGACCAGGTCCCACTGCCCCAGGTGCGGCAGACGCTCGCGGACGTCGGCTTCCTCGAAGCGGGGCGCCAGGCCGTTCTTCGCAGCGGCGGCCGTCGCAAGGGCCAGCGCAGGGCCCGACGAATCGATTCCCAGCACGTCGCTGGCGCCGCCCGCCGCGGCACTGAGGGAGAATCCGCCCGTGAAGCAGAACAGGTCCAGCACGCGCCGGTTCGGGGCCAGGGTCCGGACCAGGGCGCGGCTGTCCCGCTGGTCGCAGTAGAACCCCGTCTTCTGGCCCCGCCAGGGGTCCGCCAGGTAGGTGATGCCCGCCTCGCGCAGTGGAATGGTGTCCCGGGGTTCCGGCACCGGGAGGGGCGTCATGGACTCCTCCCGCCGCAGGGCCGTGGGCACGCGGTGGACAACCTCCACGTCCCCGACCGCCGTCCGGATGGCCGCCTCGATTTCCGGCCGGTAGCGCTCGGTCCACAGGGCCGTTTCGGACGCGACGGCAACCCGCCCCAGGACGTCCACGGTCAGGCCGGACAGGCCGTCGCCCTCGCTGTTGATCAGGCGCCAGACGTCGGTGGCTTCGCTGGGCAGGCCCAGGCGTCCGCGCATCGCCGCCGCCGCCGCAACCCGGGCCGCGATCACGCCCTCGGGCGCGTCGGGGAGCGCCTCCTCCCGGGCCAGGCGGGTGATGCGCACCCGGTACAGGGACCCCGGGTGGTACCAGCCCGAGCCGATCCGGCGATCCTCGGCGTCATGGACGTCCACCCAGTCGGCAGGCTGCGGCGCGCCGACAACCTCCGCCACGGCGCCGGAAAAGACCAGCGGGTTGCCGTGCCAGAAGGGGCGCGCGCGGCCCGGGCGCAGGCGGACGATCGGTCGAGCCATGCCGTTTCTCCGGCCGACGCAGGGGCGCGGGCCATACCATTCAATGACACCAACTTGGCGCCCTGATGCGGGCGATCCTACGATCGCCGCGCGGCCGTGGCAAAGGCGACGCAGGCCGGGGGCGTCGAAAGGTGTCCCCCGGGGGCCTGCGATTCCGGGGCCTGCCGCGGCGCCAGGGAGTCGGGATGCACGGAAAGACCACGGCATTGCTGGTGATTGCGGCCTTCGCGGCGGCCTGCGCGACGACCTCGACGACCACGAACGCCGGCCGCTCGCCGGCCCAGGCCCGTCGCCCCGCACCCAAGGTCGAAACCCCCAACCCGAAGGCCTCCGACCGCTGCCGGGACCTCCTGCCCCTGATCCGCACGGCGGCCTCCGAGGCGAACATGGACCCGGCGCTGCTGGTCGGCCTGGTCCGCACCGAAAGCAACTTCCGCCCCGACGCCCGCAGCCCGGTCGGCGCCATGGGCCTGACGCAGGTCATGCCCCTGACCGGCCGGGCCAAGAAGTGCGGCGACCTGTCGAACCCCATGGAAAACCTGCGCTGCGGCCTCCGCGTCCTGGGGGCGTTCATGAAGTGGTACAAGGGCGACATCTACCTGTCGCTGTCGGGCTACAACGCAGGCCACGGCATGCCGGACAAGGCGGCACGCACCCACGGCCTCCCCGCGAACGCCGACTATGTCGAAGCGGTCCTGTGGGGACGGGCGAGGTTCCTGAACCGCGGGTGCGACTTCTGACGCGGATTGCGACGTCGACGCCCCCTACTCCGCAAACAGCAGCAGGAACGCGACGACCTTGCGCTTCATGGACTCGCTGTCCGTGAAGCCGTCCACCGTGTAGAAGATCGACCCGTGGCGACGGACCGTGCCGTTTCCCTCGATCTCCCACTCGATCGACCCGCTCTTGCGCACGTAGCGACCGTCGATTTCCGCGACGATCGAACCCCGCTGGCGGACGTACCGCCCGTCGAACTCCATCACGATCGACCCGGACCGACGGACGTTGTTCCCGTCGAATTCGGCGACGATGGACCCCCGCTGGCGCAGATGGTTGCCGTCGATTTCGGCCACGATCGAGCCGCTCTTGCGGATGTTCGCGCCGGCCTGCGCCAGGCCTGGGAGCAGCAGTACCAGGGCCAGGGCGATCCCGGCCGCAGCGCCACGCGTCGTCGTCGCCATCGTGCTTTTCCTCGGGGAGGGGGTGAAAGAACCGGACCGGGCGGGCCCCCGGGCAACAACCCCGGGAGCCCGCCGGCGCCGCGTCAGTAGACGTTCGTGATCGTGCCCGCGATGGCGCTGAACTTGATGCCGATCGACGCGGACTCCAGTTCGCCGTCCCCGTCGCCGTCGATGTCCGGCACCACCAGGATATCGATGAAGGACAGGATCGTCGCCTTGTCGATCTGCTCGATGGTCCACGGTTCGATCGCCGTGATGGCATCGATCATCTGCTGCTTGGGCACCGCGCCGCCCAGGATGCCGGTCATGTTCGTGACCTTGCCGCCGGCCACGACGACGTTCGCCTCCAACCGGGTCATGTAGAGATCGACGTGCAGGTTGATGCCCGCCAGGGGCAGATCGAACGGGAAGCGGTAGTTCATGCCGCCTGCCGTCAGCTTGGTGCCGACGATCTTGGCGTTGTCCAGGGTGACCAGCGGCGAGCATTCCGGCCAGTCCTTGAAGATGGCCTTGTCCACGATGTACTGGCAGTTCTGGGTCTTGAAGTCGCAGGTCGCGTTGGCCGGGTCCAGCTTGCCGGCATAGAAGGCCAGGGTGTAGGCGCCGCCGTCGGTCCGCAGGTTGCGGTGCTCGAACAGCAGGATGATCGAACCGTCATCCATGGCCTTGGTGATGCCTTCCTGGGCCACGGGCAGCCCCGCCAGCGGGCCCAGGGCGTTGTCCAGGCCGCAGCAGCAGTCGTCCGCGGGCCCGCACGTCGCAAGGTCCTCGTCCAGGTTCAAACCGTTGCCGGCATTCCCGTTGTCGGCGATGCCCATCGTGACGAACTTGCTGACCGCCGGCGCGAACGTGTAGGTGCACACGTCGCACGCCGAGGTGTCGGCGACGCAGGCGCCGGCCGCGCAGTGGTCGCCGGTGGAGCAGTCGCGGCCGTCGTCGCAGGTCAGGGTGTCCTGGGCCGTGTGGATGCACTTGCCCGCTTCGCAGGAGTCCAGCGTGCACTCGTTGCCGTCGTTGCAGTTCTTGGACACGCCCGAGCAGTAGCCGGCCTCGCACGAATCGTTGACCGTGCAGGAGTTGCCGTCGTTGCAGGAGGCCGTGTTGTTCGTGTTGATGCACGCCAGCGTGATCGGGTCGCAGTCGTCGTTGGTGCAGGGGTTGTTGTCGTCGCACTTGCTGACGCCACCCTCGCAGCACGTGTTGTCGGTGATGTCGTGCCAGCACCCGGTGATCAGGTTGCAGCCGTCCAGCGTGCAGATGTTGCCGTCGTCGCAGTTCGTGGGCAGGCCCGTGCAGGTGCCGCCGAAGCACGTGTCGTCCAGCGAACAGGCGCTGCCGTCGTCGCAGGGAATGTCGCTGAGCGCCGTGTGCTCGCACCCGGTCGCCGCGTTGCAGGAATCCTGCGTGCAGGCGTTCCCGTCATCGCACCCGGCGGTCAGCGGGATGATGCACTTGCCTTCCATGCACGTGCCCGCCTTGCAGCGGTCGTCCAGGACGCACGCCTCGCCGCCCGGGGACGCCGCGTGCACGCAGGCGCCGGTGACCGCGTCGCAACTGTCGGCGGTACAGGTGCTGTTGTCGTCGCAGGCATTGGGGAACGTCGCGTCCGGCACGCACACGCCGGCGGCGCACTTGCCCGACAGGGCGATCTGGCACATCGGCATGATGGTCGACGGGTCGCAGGCGGTGTCGTCGGCCTGGGCCTGGAACGCCCCCTTGTCCGAACCGGGCTGGCACGAAAGGCAGGGATTGTAGGGATCCAGGTCGTCCTTGGCCCGGCAGATGCCGTTGACCAGGCAGGTGGTGGCCTGGATGGTGAACTGGCAGTTCCCCTTGCCGTCGCAGGTGTCGTCCGTGCAGTCGCGCCCGTCGTCACAGGTGTAGGTCGTGCCGCCGACGCACTCGCCGGCCGCGTTGCAGGCTTCGCCCCAGGTGCAGGCGCTTTCGTCGTCACAGGGGTCGCCTTCCTTGCACGTGGGCACCACGTCGACCGGCGTGTCGGTCACGACGCCCTCGTCGGCAACCGGCAGGTCCCCGGGCACGTCCAGACCGTCGTCGGTCCCCGGATCGCGTCCCGGATCCCCGACCGCGTCCGGCACGTCCGTCAGCAGGACGTCCAGCACGTCGTCGCCCGGATCCGTCCCGGGACCATTGTCGGTCGCGGGCGTCGAGGAATCCCCGCAGGCAGCCAGGGCCAGCACGGCCCACAGCATCACGGTCGTCATCAGCATGCGTCGCATCGGTCACCTCCCATCAACCCGGTCGGCCGCCGTGGCGACCGCCCCGTCGCAAACCCTACTTCACGTTGCCCGACAGAACGTTGTACGCGTTGGCCCGCAGGATCTCGCGGATCTCGATCGAAATGGCCGTGCCCGCCGGCAGGCCCTCGATCATCCCCGAAAGGTCCAGGGACGGGATCGGGAAGGTGCCCAGGGACTCGCCCGTCAGCGACGCCAGCAACTGCGGGATCAGCGTCGTGCGGATCAGGTTGCCCAGGGTGTCCTCGGCGCCGACCAGGCCGCCCGACAGGCTGGCGATCTCGATGTCGATGAACGACGGCGAATCCACCGCGATGGAGATCTGCTTGCCGGTGGGAGTATCCACCGCTTCCAGGCGGGCCGCGGCTTCCAGCGACGCGAACATCTGCATCTGGACCGGGGTCCCGAACAGTTTCATGTCGACCACGACGCCCAGGTCGCCGATCTGCAGGCGCAGGGCGTTCTGGTCGTTGCAGGTGGACAGGATCGGCGGCAGCATCAGGTCGATGCTCAGGTTCATGTCGGTGATTCCATAGGACGACAGGTCCACGCTGCCCAGCATGGAGGCCGGAACCGGCAGCGTCAGCGCCCCCGCCCAGAACAGGGCGTAGGGGATCTGGTTGAAGAAGTCGTCGTGCAGCCCGATTTCCAGCGCGGGGGGCGTCGGGGTCTGGGAGCCGACCGGGTACGAGGGCACGGGTTCCACGACGCCGGTCAGGCACCCGGCCCGCCCGATCGACCCCAGCACCGCATGCTGCACGCCGTGGGTCGTGACGATGGTCGCCTTCAGGCCCACGGTACAGCCCGTGGTGTGGCACAGGATGGTCGACAAGGTGGATCGCAGCCCCAGCGAGGTGGCGGCGCCCCCGGGAATGAACGCCGGGATGTCGAAGTCCGTGTTCAGCGCCAGGCTGGACAGCGCGTCCTGCAGCGTCGGCACGATCTGGTCGATCTGATCCTGGAAGGCGGACACCAGCGCATCCTGCAGCGTGCTCTTCAGCAGCGGCATGATCAGGTTGATCAGCCAGTTGCTGGTGTCGACGTTCAGGGTGCCCATCGTCACCGAAGAGGTCCCTGGGGTGACGACCGCCTGGCCGTTCGCGTCCACCGACAGGCCCAGCGACGCCGCGATCTTCAGCCAGTCCACCGTCGCCGTGCCGTCGAAATCGCCCAGCACGCAGAACGTGCCGCTCATGTCCGCGTGGAACTTCACCACGATGTTGTTCAACTGCGCCACCAGGCTGAGGCCGCCCTCGACCGGCGCGATCGACACGCCGATGTTGTTGGTGTTGAACGTGATGCTGTTCACGTTGATCTTGTAGTTGCATCCGACCTGCGAACCCGTCGCCATCGGGTTGGTGATGAACGACATCAGGTCCATGGTCTTGAGGTACAGCACGATGATGTCGGCGATGCTGTTCGGGGTGCCGGTGCGGTCGCTGTCGTCCCAGACCTTCGGGCCCAGGAACATCATCAGGCCGTCGTTCACCATCGACTGCGCCGGGTTCGTGTCATCCACCGGGTACCACTGGCTGCTGAAGTAGTACGACTGCACCACGTGGTCCTTCAGCCCCTGGATGTCCTCGGCGTCCACCACGATCGGGTTGAAGCCCTGGTGCGAGTCGATGTCGAAGGTGAACGAGTTGTCCACCGGGTTCGCCAGGACCGGCTGGCCGTTGATCATCAGGGACGGGATCATCCAGCCGTCGAGGCCCGACGTGATGTGCCCGACCACCGTGACGGTCTTGGTCGTTCCCAGTTTCGCCGACAGCGGGTCCAGCGTGGCGCCGCGGGGCGGGTAGTCGATGACGACCTGCGGGCGGCACTCGGGGCGGTTTTCCACCTTGTGCTGGCAGCCGTTCAGCGGATGGCACGTGTCGGTGGTGCACTGCATCCCGTCATCGCACCAGTCCGCCGGGACCGTCCCCTTGCAGACGCCGTCGCCATGGCAGACGTCGTCCTGGGTGCAGACGTTGTTGTCGTCGCAGGTGGCCGTGTTGAAGGGATGCGTGCAGCCTTCGCCCGCCGCGCAGACGTCGTCCGTGCAGGGGTCCTCGTCCTCGCAGCTCAGCGCGCCCGTGCCGTGCTGGCACTCGCCGCCGCCGCACGTGTCGTTCAGCGTGCAGGGATCGGCGTCGTCGCAGCCCTCGGTGTTGTTGACGAACACGCACCCGACGCCGGGCTCGCAATGGTCGGTGGTGCAGGGGTTGAGGTCGTCGCAGGGCAGCGCGTCCTTGCCCGCCTCGCAACCGGCCTTGCGACAGGTGTCGCCGACGGTGCAGGGGTCGTTGTCGTTGCACGGGGCCACGTTCGGGATGTGGACGCAGCCGCCCACGCGGTCCGGCACGCAGCCGTCGTCGGTGCAGGGGTTGAGGTCGTCACAGGCCAGGCGCTGGTCGCCCGAGGTGCAGACGCCCTGGACGCAGGCGTCGCCGACCGTGCAGACGTTCCCGTCGTCACAGGTCTTTTCGATGGGCTCGTGGCTGCACCCGGTCGCGGGCGAGCAGGAGTCCAGGGTGCATTCGTTGTCGTCGCTGCAATCGGTCGCTACGGTTGCGCAGTCCCCGCTCTGGCAGTGGTCGCCGGTCGTGCAGGCGTTCCCGTCGCTGCAGGCCGTGCCCGTCAGCGCCGTGTTGACGCACTCGCCGTCGATGCACGCGTCGGAGGTGCACTCCTCGCCGTCGTCGCAGCTCATCGCGCCGGGCTTGCAGATGCCGCCCAGGCAGCGATCGCCCATGGTGCAGCCGTTGCCGTCGGTACACGGCAGAGTGTCGTCCGCCAGGAAGTGATCGCCGGCCAGGGCGCTGACGCATCCCATGCAGGCGTTGGCCGGGTCGACCTCGCCGTCCTCGTAGCAGGATTCCCCCACCAGGCACCAGCCCGGCTTCACGACGTGCGTGCACTCGGTCGCGGTCGAACAGGCGTCCGCGGTGCAGTCGAAGGTGTCGTCACAGGCCGCGACGACCGTGCCCTTGCAGACGGCGTCCACGCAGATGTCGCCCACCGTGCAGGGATTGCCGTCGTCGCAGGGGTCCCCTTCCGTGCAGGCCGGGGGGGTCGTCGTGTCGACCGCATCGGCGTCGTCCGTGACGTCGTCGACCGGGATCACGTCGGGCCGGACGCTGGTGTCCGAGGTCCCGTCGTCCCCGGCCGGCACGTCCAGCGTGTCCATCACGACGTCCGGGACGACGGTCGTGTCCGCCGTGTCGGTCCCTCCACCGCAGGACGACGTCCCCATCCCCATCACCAGTGCCGCGACCGCGATCCATCCGGCTCCGCGTACCCGCATCATTGCTGCTCCTCCCAACCCGCCCATCCCCGGGCGAGCATTGCCTACTTGATCTGTCCCGAAACGACGGTGTTGCCCGTGATCCTCAGAAGTTCCCGGATGTCGATCGCGATCTTGCTGCCGGCCGGCAACTGCGGCGCGATGGCATGCAGATCGATTTCCGGGATCGGGAACGATGCCAGGGTGTTGCCCGAAAGCGCCTTCAGCACCATCGGGATCGCAGTGTCCCGGATCAGCTTGCCCAGGGTGTCTTCCGCCCCGACCAGGCCGCCGGACAGGCTGGCGATTTCAATGTCGATGAAGACCGGCTCGCTGATCGCCAGGGCCAGTTCGTTGCCCCCCGACGCGCCCACCTGGATGAAGACCTTGGCCTCGGAGTTCAGCGATGCGTACATCAGCATGGTCACCGGGGTGCCGAACAGCTTCATGTTCACCAGGACGCTGACGTCGCCGCACTGCAGCATCAGCTTGCCCTGGGGATTGCAGGCCGACAGGATCGGCGGCAGCAGGAAGTCGATCTGCAGGGTCATTTCGCTGATGCCGTAGGCGCTGAGGTCCACGTTCGCACCCAGGGCCGCGGGATCCAGCGGCAGGTTCAGGCCGCCGCCCCAGAACAGGGCGTAGGGGATCAGGTTGAAGAAGTCGTCGTGCAGCCCGATTTCCAGAGGCCCGTGCTTCGGGAAGACCAGGGCGCCTTCCGGGGCGCCCAGGCACGACGCGCGGCCGATGGAGCCCAGCGGGGAATGGGGCGTGCCCCGGGGCGTCAGGATCGTCGCCTTCATCCCGATGGTCCCGCCGGCCGGCGTGAAGTCCAGGATCGACGGCTTGGCCACGATGTGCAGGCTGAGGGGGTTCGTCCCGGGCAGGAACGCCGGCAGGGCGAAGGTCTGATCCAGGGCCAGGCCCGAGATGGCGTCGGCGATCGCCGACCCGATCTGGTCCGCCAGCACGGCCTCGAACTGCGTTTCGATCATCGTCGTGAACGTGCCCTCGAAGAACCCGATGATCCAGTTCAGCAGGAAGCCCCACAGCCCGTCCAGCGAGACGCTGAGGCCGCTGACGACCACGTCCGGGTTGACGACGGAGGCCTGGGGGTTGCCGTTGGCGTCCATGGACAGCAGCGCCGTCGCGGAAATCGTGATCGACGACATGCTGGCGTTGCCGCTGAAGTCCGGGCAAGCGAACCCGCTGATCGGGACGTCGATGTCGACGCGGAAGTTCGGGATCGTGGCCTTGAAGAACAGGCCGCCCCAGGTCGGGACCAGGTCCACGGCGATCTGGCCGAAACGGATGTGGTTCAGGTTCACCCGGTAGCTGCACCAGCCGAACTTGCCGCTGGTCACCGGGTTCTGGATCAGGCTGCCGATGTCCATGTTCTGCACGAACAGCGTCAGGATGGTCGCGATGTCGTCGGGCGTGCTGGTGTCGTTGTCGTCCCAGACTTCCGGGCCCAGGAACATTTCCAGGCCGTTGTTGATCATCGACTTGTCGGGAGTGGCCTCGTTCACCGGGTACCAGGTCGTCGAGTGGTAGAACGACTGCACGAGGTGATCGGAGTAGCAGGTCTGGCCGGGAATCTGGCAGCCCACGTCCTCGGCGTTGACCACGATCGGGTTGAAGCCCTGGTTCACGGTGTAGGCATAGCCCGCCAGGGTTTCACCCGCGTCGCCGCGGCACGCGAAGGTGTTGTCGATGGGGCTGACGGCGCAGTCGCGGCCGTTGATGGTGACGAACGGCACCAGCAGCCCGGGCTTCGGGTACTCGATGTGTCCCCGGACCCCCAGCTTGGTGCGGCCCGCGGCGTCGCGGATCGGGAGGCCGTCGGCCCCGGCGATCGTCTGGTAGCTGTTCAAGGTGGCGGCGCGGGGCGGGTAGTCGATGACGATGCCGGGACGGCACTCGGGAAGGCCCTTGTGGCCGCAGCCGCCCTCGGGCCGGCAGAAGTCGCCGGTGCAGTCGTTGCCGTCGTCGCAGATGCCGGGCAGCAACTGGCCGATGCACACGCCCGCCGTGCAGGTGTCCGTCATCGTGCAATCGTTGTTGTCCTCGCACGGGTCGGCGTTCGGCCGGTTGATGCAGCCGATGCCCACCTCGCACGAGTCGTCGGTGCAGACGTTGCTGTCCTCGCACACCAGCGGCGTCGGGCCGGGGGCGCACGCGCCCTCCTTGCAGACGTCGTTCAGGAAGCACGGCTCGCCGTCGTCGCACGGGTCGGTGTTGGCCACGGTGGCGCAGCCCACGCCGCGCAGGCACCGATCGTCGGTGCAGGGGTTGAGGTCGTCGCAGGCCAGCGTGTCCAGGCCGGGCTGGCACGCCCCGCGGCGGCAGGCGTCGCCCAGGGAGCAGGGGTCGCCGTCCTCGCACGGGGCGATGTTCGGAATGTTCACGCAGCCGTCCGGGCGGGTGGGGACGCACCCGTCGTCCGTGCAGGCATTTTCGTCGTCGCAGTTCAGGCGGTCCGCGCCCGACTGGCAGATGCCCAGCCCGCAACGATCGCCCGAGGTGCAGATGTTGCCGTCGTCGCAGGGGTCCGTGTTGAACTCGTGGACGCACCCGAACTGCCCGTCGCACCGGTCGGCCGTGCACGGGTTGTCGTCGTCGCAGTCGAGGGCCTGGCCCTGGCATACGCCGGCGGCGCAGGCGTCCTGCACGGTGCAGATGTTGCCGTCCTCGCAGGGGCCTTCGACGTTTTCGTGCGTGCAGGTTCCGCTGCTGCAGGCGTCGCGGGTGCAGGCGTTCCGGTCGTCGCAGTCCAGCGGGGCGGACAGGCAGGCGCCGGCCCGGCAGTGGTCGCCGGAGGTGCAGGGGTTGCCGTCGTCGCAGGCCACGTTGTCGTCCGGGATCAGGTCGTCCTGAACCAGGGCGGTGACGCAGGAACGGCAGGGCCGGGCGGGGTCCACGGCGCCCTCGGCAAAGCAGAGGCCCTCGACCAGGCACCAGCCGGGCAGGGTCGCGTGGGTGCAGTCCGCCGCGGTCGTGCAGACGTCCTGGGTGCAGTCGATGCCGTCGTCGCAGGCCTCGGCCAGGGTCCCGACGCACGTTTCGTCGTCCTGGCACTGGTCGTCGAAGGTACAGGAATCGTTGTCGTCACAGGCCGTCCCCGGCACGCACGGCGGCGGCGGCGGCACGTCCTGGCCCGGGTCCACGGCGGTTCCGTCCGGACCGGTGTCCCGGACGGTGGGAGTGTCGTCCTGCAGCCGGTCCTCGGGCACGGTCCCGTCGGCACCGTCCGCCGGTTCGACGTCCATCGTGGGGGGCAGGTCGTTCCCGGGGAGGTCCTTCGAGGCGGGCGATCCTCCGCCGCACCCCGCCAGGGCCAGCGCCGCGATGGCGAACGCAAGGCATGCCAACAGGTTGCCGCGCTGACGCATTCCAGTCCTCCTCGACGAGGGACCCGGCTTGGAGCGCCTGGCCACCTGCGTGCCCGCCATCGCCCGCGTATACGGATCCGCCGGAATTCTAGGGAATCGGGAGCATTCGCACAACCGAAGATTGCATTTCGGGTACGGCCGGAGGGGGAGCAACCCCGGGTCCAACCACGCTATACTGCGCCCGATGAACGGTCTCCTGGAAACCCTCCCGGGCCTCGCGTGGACCGCGGCGATCAACGGACCGCTGGTATGGGGGGCGATCCTCCTTGCCGGCCGGCTCCCGTCCTCCCATGGGGCGGCGGATCGCGCCGCGGCGGCGATCGGGCTGTGGGTTGCCGGTGCAATCCTGTGCGGACTGGGGACCGCGACCCTGGGCGTGTTCGGCAGGCCCGGGCTGCTGGCGGCGTCGCTGGCCGTGGCGGCCGTCGCCGGGTTCGCCACGCGCGGGACCACTTCGATGCCGTGGCTCGCGGCGTTCGGCCGCGCCCTGAAACGCCGCGCGGCCGTGCATCCCTGGGAACTCCTCGCCGGACTGCCGGTCATGGCCGTCACGGTCCTGGCCGTCGCCTGGGCGGCCGGTCGCCCGCCGTTCGGTTTCGACGCCGTGAACTACCACATGGCCCTCGCCTGGGGCTTCGTGCATTCCGGGGGCCTGGGACCCACGGACTTCCCCGGGTGGATCGGGCACTTCGGCTGGTTCCCGGCGAACGGCGAGTTGTGGACGGCCTGGTGGCTGGCTGCGGCGGGTTCCGACCTGTGGATTCCCTTCGCCAACCTCCCCTTCGCGGCCCTCCTGGTCCTGGCGACCTACGGCGCCGCCCGGGATCTGGGCGTCGGGCGGGGGGGCGCCGCGTCCCTGGCCGCCCTGGTCCTTTCCTTCCCCATGACGTTCCGGGCCCTGCCCGAGCCCTATGTCGAACTGGCCTACTGGGCGTGCCTGGCCGGCGCCCTGCGCTTCGCGCTGCTGGCGGCCCGGCCGCCTGCTCCTGCGTGCTCAGGCGGCGGCATTGTTCGACCGGGGGCGTTCGCCGTGGCCGCGGTCTTCGGGGGCCTGCTGGTGGGCACGAAGCCCCTGGGGGTCGTGCACCTGGCCCTGGTCCTGGGCGTGATGCTGGCGGCGTCCACGCGGCTGCCGGCCCGGGCCTGGGCGGTGCGCGCCGGCGTCCTGGCCGCGGCGGTCCTGGCCCTGGGAACCGCGTTCTACGTCCGGAACCTGGTCCTGACCGGCAACCCGCTGTACCCGATGCCCCTGCGGATCGGCGGCGTCGAGGTGTTTCCGGGCCTGGCCGACTGGGCGGACAACCTGAAGCGCACCGTCCTCTGGCCCCACCTGGGCATGCTGTGGACCACCGGCTTCCTCCCGGAGGCGCTGGTCGGCACGATCGAGCCGCCCAACGGGTCCTGGGGGTTCGGGGCGGGGGGCGTCCTGGCGCTGGCCCTGGGCGTGGCGACGACGCTGGCGCTGGCGGTCCGGGCAGCCATGGCGCCGTCACGTAATCGCCGCCGGAACCTGGCAATCGGGATCGCCGGGCTGCTGGCGGCCGGCTTCTACCTGGTGCTGCCGTGGTGCGGGCAGTTCCTGCAGGGAAACGTGCGCTTCGCCTGGCCGGCGGCCCTGCTTCTGGTCCTGGCGTCCGGGGCCCTGGCGGCCGACCTGGGGGTGCCCGATCGCGTCGTGGCGATCGCGGCGTTCCTGCTGCAGGCAGCCAACCTCCTGTTCGTGCGCCTGCCGATCGACACGCCGTCCCTGGTGCTGGCCGCGGGCCTCCCCCTGGGGGTCGTCGCGTGGATCCTCGCGCTGCGGTTCGCCGGCCGGAACCGCCCGGTCCGGGTCGCCGGCGCAAGCTTCCTCCTGCTCCTGCTGGCGGTCGGGTGCGCCGCCCTCCTGGACCCGGAACGCGCCGACACGGCACAGGCCTGGCGCCTGGCCGAAGGCGATACGGGCCCCCTGCCCTGGGCCCGGGAGCGCGCCGACTGCGTCGCTGCGGTGCAGGCCGGCGTCCCCGGCGGAACTCTCGCCGTGACCCTGTCCCGTGCGACCTGGCACGCATTCCCGCTGGGCGCCCTGATCGGCCGGACGGGCGAACGCCGCCTGGTGTACGTGCCGATCGACACCGGACCCACGCCCCTCTTCGGGCCGTCACCGGATCGGGACCCGGGCGTCCCGGGCGACGCCGACGCCTGGGCAGGCCGAATCGTGGAGGCCCGACCGGATGCGCTGGTGGTCCTGTCCGACCCTGAGGACGCCGTGACCGGCCAGGTGCCGCCCGAGGGCGACTGGGCCCGGAACCGGCCGGAACTGTTCCGACCCGTGGCCTCGACCCCCTACTGCGACGTGTTCCTGATCCGGCCGCGTTGACGCCGGCTTGCCCCTTCGCCCCCGCCCTGCCCTACCATCAGACCATGAAGACCGGAATCAAGCCCCCGTTTTCCCCGTCCTGGACCCTCCTGGCGTTCGCCGCGCTGTGGATCGCCGCCGCAACGCCACGGGTCGCCCTGGCCGGGAAGGGCGTGGCGCCCCACGCACCCGCCGCGGCGCCGCTGTCGGTGGACGACCTGTCGCCGCAGTACCGCACGCCGGCGGCGCAGGCCGCCGCGGAACGTGCCGGCGCGGGCGACTGGGCTGGTGCGCGGACGGCCCTCCTGGCTCTGGCCGCGGACGGCCGCCTCCCCGAACAGCCCGAGCGGCTCCGCTTCCTGCTGGGGATGGCGTGCCTGAAGACGGGCGACCTGATCGGCGCCGCGGCCGTCCTGGACGGGCTGGAAGGCGAACTCCCGCTGCTGGCGGACCGGATCCTGTGGATGCGCGGGACGGCGCTGGCGGGACTGGGCCGGGCTGCGGAGGCCGCCGAGGCGTTCGCCCGCGTGCCCGAAACCTCGCTGCTGGCGGCCCAGGCCCGGGATGCCCGTGCCGACGCCCTCCTGGCCGCGGGCAATGCCGCCGAGGCGGCCGGCCTGCTGCAGAAGGCCCTGGCCGTGACCGGGGATGCCGGGCTTGCGCACCGTCTGGCCGGGGCCCTCCAGGCGGCCGGGGACAAGGCCGGGGCGGAAAGAGCCCTGCGCACCGCGTTCGATCGGGCGTCCTCCTCCGGGCGTCGGGCCCTGCGTGCGGCCCTCGAAGCCCTCGGGGCCGACCTCCCGCCCCCCAACGGCGAAGCCGACGCCCTGGAAGCAGCCCGGGACCTGCTGGACGCCCAGCGCAGCGAGGAAGCGGTCAAGGCGGCGGGCGCCCTGCTGGAAAGCGCCGACCCGACGGTGCGCTGCGAGGCGCGGAAGATCCGCGCCGGGGCGCTGAGCAAGCTGCGACGCCACCCCGAGGCGCTGGTGGACTACCGGGGCGCCCTGTCGGTCTGCCAGGACACCACCGACCTGGCCCGACTGCTGTTCAACGCGACCCGCAGCGCCTACCGGGCCGGCGAGACGTCCGAGGGCGATCGCACCGCGAATCGCCTGGCCGCCGAGTTCCCGACCGCGACCTTCAACGACGACGTCGCCGTCATGCGGGCCCGGCAGGCCATCGGCCGGGGCGACGCCGGCAGCGCGGACGCCCTGCTCCTGGCCTCGATCCGGGCCTGGCCGACCGGCGACATGGCGAACGAGTCCCGGTGGCTGCTGGCGTGGGCCGCCTGGACGTCGGGCGACCGGGCGCTGGCGGCACAACGCTGTCGCGACGGGCGGAAGGACGCGGGCGACGACCCCGACTATGGCTCCCGGTTCGCCTACTGGGAGGCCCGCGCGCTGCAGAAGGCCGGTCGGCGCAAGGAGGCCGACGCGGCCTTCGCGTCCACAGCGTCGTCCTACCCGATGACGTTCTATGCCGTCCTGGCGCTGGACCGGCTGGCGTCCCTGCGCCGTTCGACCCCCGAAGACGTCCTGAAGGAGGTGACGGTCGGTGCGGCGCGGCCCGGGCCGTTCTTCACGCCCTCCTCGCCGAGCGCCCTCGAGGAGGGCCCGGCGGCGCGAATCCTGTGGCTGGCCCGCACCGGGCTGCCGGATCTGGCCCGGGACGAGGCGATCGCGACCGCGGATCGGGACGGCGACGCGGGCTGGCTGGCGGCGATGCTGCTGGACGCGGCGGGCCTGTACACGCGGTCGCACCGCACCGCCGCGGCGCAACTGAAGGCGATGGGAGCGTTCTGGCCCGACGCCCGGACCGCGGGCTACATGCGCCTGGCCTGGCCCCGTCCGTTCAAGGACATCGTCGAGCGGGCGGCCCGGGAGTCCGCGGTCGACCCGATGCTGATCTGGGCGGTCATGCGGCAGGAAAGCGCCTTCGTCACCGGGGTCGAGTCCCGTGCGAACGCCATCGGCCTGATGCAGTTGATCCTGCCCACGGCCCGCAGCATGGCGAAGGTCCTGCGCCTGGAGGCGACGCCCGAGACCCTGCGGCGCCCCGAGGTCAACGTGCGCCTGGGCGCGGCGTACCTGTCCCGACTGATTCGCGACCTGCACGAAACCCTGCTGGCGATCCCCGGGTACAACGCGGGCGGCGGCGCGATCGCGCGGAAACTGACCGAACTGCCCGGGGCGCCCCTGGACGAGGTCGTGGAGTCGATCGGAGCCACGGAAACCCGCGACTACGCCCGGAAGGTCTTCGAGAACTGGTCGGCCTACCGCTGGTTGTATGCGACGGGCAAGGACCGCCTGCCCCGGGTGTCGTTCGATCGTGGAAAGGCCGAAAAGGCCGCGAAACCCGCAAAGCCCGCAAAGCCCTCGAAGGCCAGCCGCGGAACTCGACGACGCTAGCCCAGGGCGGGAACCGCCATCCGGTGCGCCAGGCAGTCCATTTCCAGCCTCACGCCGATCGTGGCCAGGAACGCACGAACGACGGCGGGGTCGAAGTGGTGGCCGGAGCCGTTCCGGATTTCGTTCACGGCCACCGCCGAGTCCATGGCCTGGCGGTAGGGGCGGTCCGACGTCATCGCATCGTAGGCGTCGGCGACCGCGATGATGCGGGCGACCAGCGGAATCTCCTCGCCCTTCTGCCCTGACGGGTACCCGTTACCATCCCAGTGCTCGTGGTGGTGCAGGACGGATTCGAGGGCCTCGCGCAGGAAGCCCACCGGGTGCAGGATGCTGTCGCCGATCACCGGGTGGCGCTCGATGATCGCCCGCTCCTCGTCATTCAGGCTGGCGGTCTTCAGCAGCACCGAGTCCCGCACGCCGATCTTGCCGATGTCGTGCAGCAGCGCGGCCTGCTCCAGGATCTCGATGTCGCGGGGCGACAACTCCATCAGCCGCGCGATTTCCGTTGCGTAGGTCCGCACGCGCTCGGAGTGCCCGTGGGTGTACGAGTCGCGCATTTCCAGGGCCTGGGCCAGCGCACGGATGGTCTGGTAGAAGGTCTTCCGGTTCGTTTCATGCAGCCGGGCATTTTCGATCGCCGACGCCACCTGGTGGGCGAACGTCGCGAACAGTTCCAGGCTGGTCGGGTTGAAGGCGTGGGACTTGGGGCTTTCCGCCATGATGACGCCGACCACGCCCTTGGGCCCGTGGATCGGGGCGGCCATCTCGCAACGGGCGTCGGACAGGCCGGCCACGTGGTCGGGGTCGGCGGACACATCGGGGACCAGGATCGCTTCGCCCTGCTCCAGGCACCGCCACGCGACGCCCTTGCCGCGCGGGATGCGCAGCCCCGTGCCGACCCCCTCCCCGAAGCCGTAGTGGCCCCGGACGATCAGTTCCTCGCCCTCCCACAGCAGCAGCGCGCACGAGCGGAAGAAGAGGGTCTGGCGGGCCAGTCCCAT
Organism: uncultured Myxococcales bacterium; assembly: GCA_903847405.1. GTDB lineage: Bacteria > Myxococcota_A > UBA9042 > DTJE01 > DTJE01 > CAIZWN01. Next base: position 107,405 of record CAINDP010000075.1, read on the forward strand.
CGCGCCGTCGATCAGGCTGTCCAGATCCGTGAAGGTCGCGATGCGCATCCCGATTTCGTTCAGGGCTGCCAGGTCCCGGGCCCGCGTCTGCAAACGGGCCGCATCGGCGCTGGCGCGCTCGACCAGGCGGGCGTTGTGCAGGGAGGCCGACACGTTCACGGCGAACAGGCCCAGGAGGTCCAGTTCCTCGGCGGTCAGCGCGTCGGTCCGCGCCAGGTCGGCCGCCAGGACGCCCACGGCCCCGTCGTCCGTCACCAGGGGAACGCCGACCCGCACGCCCTCCAGCACCGCGCACTGCAGCGTGGCCCGCTCGGACAGGGCGCGTCCCTCGATCCCCTCGCCCGGACGCAGGCACAACCGGACCGCGTCGGACGGCCGATACCCCCGGGACTTGAACATCCGCAGGACCCCGGCGTCCTCGTCCAGCAGCAGGATGGCGCAGGAGGTCAGCCCGAAGATGCGCTCGGCCCACCAGAGCCCCTTTTCGAGGACCCCGTCGACGGTGCGGTCCGACTCGAACTCGCTGCCCGCCGCGGAAATCAATCGGAGCGCACGCATGGTCCCATTCGCCCGGCAGTAAACCATCCGCACGATAGCACCGCGCCCGCGGCCGCACCAAGCAGACGACCTGCGTCCGCGAAACCCCGGAGCCCAACCGCCATGCCACGTTGCAGACGCTTCGTAGACGCTCCGCGTTGACGTGCCGCGGGATCGTCGCGTATCCTCGCTGGCCGCTTCCTCGGGGAGGCGGGGAACGACAGAAGGATCTTGCCGATGACGACGCCTCCGACTGCTGCGCCCGTCCGCTACCCCGACACCCTGCGGGCCGTGATCAACGCCTTCGAAACGTCCGGCAGCCGTGCCTACCTGATCGGCCCCCGGGCACGGGACCTGGCCCTGGGCCACCCGATCGACGAGGCCACCTCCTTCGACCTGACCGTGGACGGTTCGTTGTCGACCATCGACGCGACGATGCTGACCCTCCTGAACGTGACGGCCCAGGACGCCAAGGACGACCGCCCGCGCCTGCTGACCTTCCGCGTCCCCCGGGGCGAGGGCCACCTGACGTTCAACATCGGCCCGTTCCGGAACTACCTTCCGCCGCTGCGATCCCTGCGCGGCCAGAACCTTTCGGGAATCATCCTGGATCTGGCGACCCGCGAAGTCACGATGCAGGCCTTCGGGTACGACGCCGACGGCGGACTGGTGGACCCCTTCGGGGGGACCCTGGACCTGGCCGAGCGCGTCATCCGTCCGGTGTTCCCCGTGGACACCCTGTTCCGCGAAAGCGCGTCGTGGCTGCTGAAGGTGGCCCGGTACGTGGCGCGCTACGGGTTCGACGCGGCCCGGGAGGTGCGCCAGGCCGCCGACCGCGACGCCGCCGGCATCCTGGACGTGCCGCGCGAAATCTGGCGCAAGGAAATGGAAAAGATCCTGTGCGGGGCCTTCCCCGCCAAGGGTCTGCAATACATGGCCGACACGCGGGTGCTGGGGTTCCTGATCCCGGAAGCGGCGGCCCTGGTGTCGTTCGGCGAAAGCGCCAGCGGCCAGCACAAGGACATCTGGGCGCACACGAAGCAGGTCGTCGCGAACGCCGAGGCCACGCCCGTGGTCCGGTGGGCGGCCCTGTGCCACGACATCGGAAAGGTGTGGACCAAGCAGGTCTTCCGGGACGAAAAGGTCCACTTCTTCCGGCACGAGGACATGAGCGCCATGCTGTGGGAGGCGGTGGCCGCGCGGTTCGAGGTCCCGCCCCGCGACGCGACGCGGATCCACTACATCATCCAGAGCCACAGCCGCGTGAACCTGTACCGCGAGGAGTGGACCGACAGCGCCGTCCGACGCCTGATGCGCGAGGTCGGCGAGCACCTGGACGACCTGATCGCCTTCAGCCGGGCGGACCTGACGTCCAAGCGCACCGAGCGGGTCGAAATGGTGCGGTCGCTGCTGACCGAACTGCAGATCCGCGTCCTGGAAATCCGGGAAGCCGACGCCCAGCAGAGCCCGCTGCCCAAGGGCATCGGGAACGCGATCATGGCGCGCTTCGGCATCGCGGCGGGGCCCGAGGTCGGCCGCCTGCGCGACGTGCTGCTGTCCGGGGTCGAATCGGGCGCGCTGCCCGGCGGCGCCGAAGCGGACGTCTACCTGGAATGGCTGGCGCCCATCGTGGCCGAGCGGGCCTCCGACGGCGAGGCCTGAACCCGCCCCCTACATCGACATCACGACGACGTCGTACAGGAAGTGGGTCCACGCCGCGACGGCGAAGCCCCGCGTCAGGAACAGCGAACTGAAGAACACGCCCGACAGGGCCCGGTACCAGAACGAGTAGGCCCCCGGAACCTCGTCGCCGCCCACGTAGTGCAGCGCCGAAAAGATCAGCGACGACGCGGCGACCGCCAGGAACCCGACGATCCCCACGCGAAGGATCTTCGCACCGCGCTCCTGCGATCCGAAGCGGAGGGCCGAGTACACGGGGATGCCCACGGCGGCCAGGCGGAAGACCAGTTCCTCCCAGTACCCGGCGCCGGCCGAAAGGACCATGGCCCGGAACAGCGGAGTCCGGGGTGCGGCCTTCACGGCGTCGGCGGCCGCTGCCGCGCCGGACACGGCCTGGGCCGAGGCGCCGGCCACGTCCAGCAGGTGCGCCTGGCCCAGGATCCACTGGACGCCCAGGGCCATGATCACGCCGTAGACGATGCCTTCCAGGCACAGCAGCGCCCACCAGGACAGGCGGAACAGGCCCCGGTGGAACACCAGGATCAGCATCGCCAGGGACGTCACCGCCAGGACCGCGTTGGCGATCAGCACCGCCTTCAGACCCCCGAACTGGGGGACGATGCGGGTCAGCAGATCCGCCGCGTTCATGGTGTCGTTGCCGGGGACCAGGAGGCCCACGTTGTAGAGGAGAAGCAGGGGCAACGTCACGGCCACGCCCACCAGCGGAGAGCGCGTGGCCGCCCAGTAGCCCGTCACCCCGGGAGCGGTTCGAACCGATCGCCCTGATCCGCGACCTGCCATCGCTGCACCGTCACCCGCCCGTCGGCGATGTCGTACACGTTGAAGCGGCCCCGCCTGCCCCGATCGGGCGCAAACAGGGTCGTCGAGCCGCACCCGATCACCGGCACCGGGCACCCGTCGGCGCCGGGGACGGTCATCTCGTGGGGATGGTGGTCGTGGCCGTGGAGGACCAGGCCGACGCCGGACGTCCGGACCACGTCGCGAAGACGGCCCTTGTCCAGCAGGAAGCCGGTGATTTCGCGGACGCTGTGCTGCACGTGCATGTAGTGGTGGACCGCCAGGACCGGGAACAGGCCCTGGTCCCGCGCCTCCCGGGCCAGCGTGGCGATCCGGTCGGCCTGGGGCACGCCGATCCAGCCGTGGGCACACAGGGGCGGCGGCTTCGTGGCGCTGCAGGCCAGGATCAGGCGCACCCCGGGGAAGTCCTTCCACGCCGGGTAGTCGCCCTCCCCGGCCGCCCAGACGAACCGGCCGAACCAGTGCTCGAAGCGCCGCGCCGCGATGGCCGCGGGCGTGTAGTAGTCGTGGTTGCCGGGGATCATCGACAGGAAGTCCGGCCCGCCCAGGGGCGCCAGGACGTCGGCCGCCAGGGCGAACTCGGGTTCCAGGGCCAGGTTCGTCACGTCCCCGGTGACGATCACGTGGTCGACGCCCAGTTCCAGCGCCTTCGCCACGGCCAGCCGGGCGACGTCGTTGGAGTGGGACCGGGTCCGCATCAGGAACAGGTTCAGGGCACCCACGACCCGGCGACCCAGGAGGTCCGCCGGCCGCAGCGCGCCATGAGGATACAGGTGGAGGTCGGACAGGTGGGCCAGCCGCATCGAGGTCCCCCGCAGGCGGGGCGAGGATAACACGGCAGTTGCAGTGACGGGGAAATGGGGAAATGGGGACAGACACCAATTTTGGCC